>NZ_JBFXIO010000340.1:0-5655 GCF_050175855.1 Piscinibacter sp. | reverse complement strand
GCCCAGGGTGCCAGTGCACCCAGATCATCCGTACTGCCCGAGCGTTGATTCACGCTGCTTCTCCTGGAGGCCGACGGTTGATGCTGCTGATCGTCGCTTGGCGCATTCTATGCCCGGCCCTGGCATCGCACCCTGCGAAATCTCAGCGTTTCCAGCGTTGCCGGAGGTCGAGCAGGTGGACCACGCCACCGGCGCTGAGCAGCAAGGCGATCCAGGGCCACGGCGCGCCGGTCAGGGCGCAGCGCAGGGCCAGCACGAGAAGGATGCCGGCACCGATCATCGGCGCGAACACCCGCGGCGGCGGGCCGGCGCCGCTGCGGGCATGGCGCCAGGTCAGGAAGGCGGCCTCGAGCAGCAGCACGGCCAGCACGAGGTCGGCGGCGCGTCCGCTGGCGAAGAGGCCGTCCACGAGACCGCCGTGAGGTGAGAGCTGATCAGACGCGCGCCAGTCCGAGCAGGTGCGCCACGTCCTTGAAGAAGATGCGCACGTGGGCCATGGGCTTGCGGCGCACCAGCTCCTTGTTCATGTAGGCCTCGAAGGTCAGCTGCTGCACGTCGCGATCGCGGCAGATGCTGACGAAGCGCTCGCGGCGCTTGTCGCTGGAGTACCAGAAGCGCTGCATGATGCCGAGCACGAAGAACACCTTGCCGTGAGCCTTCATGAAGCGCTTGCGCGCCGTCTGCAGCACGCGCGCGTCGCCGCTGGCGAGGAAGGCCTGGCCCACCTCGGCGGCGATGCGGCCGCCGTACATCGCGTAGTAGATGCCCTCGCCGGAGGCCGGCGCCACCACGCCGGCGGCGTCACCAGCGAGCAGCACGTCGCGGCCGTTGTCCCAGCGCGGCAGCGGCTTCAGCGGGATCGGCGCACCTTCGCGGCGCAGCGTCTCGCAACGGTCCAGGCCCGAGGCGCTGCGCAGCGCAGCGGTGGCGCTGCGCAGGGAAAAACCCTTGTCGGCGCTGCCGGTGCCGATGCTCGCCGTGTCACCGTGCGGGAACACCCATCCGTAGAAGTCGGGCGAGAACTCGCCGTTGTAGACCACGTCGCAGCGGGTGCCCTCGTAGTCGGCACCGCCCTGGGGTGCGCGCACGATCTCGTGGTAGGCGAAGACGAACTTGCCTTCGTCCGAGCGCGGCACCTCCTGCCGCGCCACCTCGGAGCGCGCACCGTCGGCACCGATCACCAGCCGCGCTCTCACGCGCATCGGGGCGCCGCCTTCGCCGTGACGGTCGCGCGCGCTGTAGCGCACCACGGCGACGCCATCCGCGCCGCGTTCGATCGCCTCGAAGCTGCCGCGTGCACGCACCGCGCCAGCCATCGCCGCGCGCTCGCGCAGCCACTCGTCGAAGGGGCCGCGGTCGACCATGCCGACGAAGCCGCCTTCGATCGGGATGTCGACCCTGGCATCGCTGGGCGCCACCATGCGCGCACAGCGGATGCGCGCGACCAGCAGCGAATCGGGGATGTCGAAGTCGCGGATCAGCCGCGGCGGAATCGCACCGCCGCAGGGCTTGATGCGGCCTTCGCGGTCGAGCAGCAGCACGCTGCGCCCGGCCTGGGCCAGCTCGTGGGCGGCGGTCGCACCGGCCGGCCCGCCGCCGATCACGACGGCATCGTAGGTGTCGATCTCGTCCACATGCTTCTCCTTGCGCGCCGCGGGCGCGACTCGGTCTCGATGCCGGCGGCCAGTGCCGCGGCCCAGATGAACAGCAGCGCCTCGGCGGCGAACACCGCGCCGTAGGCCATGCCGGTGTCGGCGATGAAGCGACGGGCCACGTCGCTGGCCAGTGCGCCGGTCAGGCCGCCGATGCCAAAGGCGATCGCCTGCGAAGCGCCCCACAGGCCCATGCGCACGCCCTCGCGCTGCGTGCGGCCCTGGCTGGCCATGCGCATCATCGAGCCGATCGCGGCGATGGAGAACGCACCGTTGGCCGCGCCGAGCGCGAAGACGGTCGCATGCAGCGGCCAGGGCGGCCCCATCGCGCCACCGGCCACCAGGCCGGCCAGTGCCAGCGCCGAGGCGATGCAGCCGCCGATCGTCCACTGCCGCAGCGTGCCGATGTGCCAGCGGCTGCCGGCCAGCGCGGCGGCGATCATGCCCAGCAGCACGCCGCCGTGCTGCAGCCCCGAGAGCTGCGTCGTGGCGCCCGGTGTCAGGCCGAACACCGAACCGGCGAAGGGCTCGAGGATGAGGTCCTGCGCACTGAAGGCGAGCATGGAGACGAACACGAACACGGTGAAGCGGCGCGCGGCCGACTCCTGCCACACCTGCGCGAGCGCGTCGAAGAAGCTCAGCTTCGGCTCCGGCTCGGCAGGCTGGCCGCCGTCGCCTTCGAGCCGCCACAGCGCGACCACTGCCACCATGCAGGCGATCAGCGCCACCGTGCCGCTGACGGCCACCAGGCGCTGCGGCGAGTACGGTTCGAGGAAGCGCCCGGCCAGGCCGGCGGTGACGGCGAAGCCGATGATCATCAGCATCCACACGATCGTGGCCGCCGGCGCGCGCCGCTCGGCCGCCACGCGTTTGGCCAGCAGCACCAGCAGCGCGGTGCCGCAGGCGCTCACGCCCAGGCCGACGAGGAAGAAGGCCACTGCGGCCAGCGCCAGGCCGGCAACGCGGTTCGTGGCCATCCAGGCGGTGGCCGTGGCGGCGAGCGTGCCGCCGGTGGCCAGCACCGCCATGCCGCCGAGGATCCACGGCGTGCAGCGCCCGCTGCGGTCGGAGCCAAAGCCCATGCGCGGCCGGGTGAGCTGCACGGCATAGTGGATCGCCACCAGCAGGCCCGGCACCAGCGCCGGCAGCGCCAGCTCGACGACCATCACGCGATTGAGTGTCGAGGTGGTCAGCACGACGATGGCGCCCAGCGCCATCTGCACGAGACCGAGCCGCACGATGCCGAACCAGCCGAGCGGCTTCATCGGATCATCCCGCCTGAGCCGCAGCGCGCAGGGCGAAGGCGCTGACCAGCATGCCGCTCACGTACAGCGTCACGCCCAGGCCGCTGTACCAGGTGGCGCGGCCGCGCGGGTCGGCCACGAAGCGGCGCATCAGCAGCATCTGCACCGCCAGCAGCGCGCCCACCGCCAGTGCGTGGTTCTTCGCCTGCCAGCTCAGCAGCAGCACGACGACGATGAACTGTGGCGCGGCCATCATCCAGCACGCCATGTGCGCGGCCTGCACCTCGCCCAGGCGCACCGGCAGCGAGCCGATGCCCATGCGGCGATCACCCTCCATCGACTTGAAGTCGTTGAGCGTCATGATGCCGTGGGCGCCGAGGCTGTACAGCGCCGCCAGCGCGAGCGAGCGGCCGTCGGGCAGCGCGCCGCCGGCCATCACGATCGCGCCGGTCACCCAGGCCAGTCCTTCATAGCACAGCCCGCAGGCGGCGTTGCCCCACCAGCCGTTGCGCTTCAGGCGCAGTGGCGGCGCGCTGTAGGCCCAGGCGAGCGCGAGGCCGAACAGCGCGGCGACGAAGCCCCACGGACCGAGCACGAGGGCGACGGCCAGCGACAGCGCCGTCCACAGCACGGCGATGTACAGGCCCCAGCGGCCCGGCATGCGGCCGGAAGGGATCGGGCGGTGCGGCTCGTTGATCGCATCGACGTGGCGGTCGAACCAGTCGTTCACCGCCTGGCTGGTGGCACAGACCATCGGCCCGGCCAGCAGCACGCCCACCGCCACCAGCGCCCAGCGCTCGGCCCAGCTCTGCCCCGAGGCCACCGCGCCGCAGGCGAAGGCCCACATGGGCGGGAACCAGGTGATCGGCTTGAGCAGTTCGGCAACCGCCGAAGGAGCAGGGAGGGCCATGCGGTTCATTCTCGGCGTGACACTTTGGAGTGTCAACCAAGATTTACAACCGCGAGGTGCTCAATGGATCGGGATCAACCCTCGTCGTCGCCGAGGTCGCCGATGCCGTGCCGGCGCAGCTTCACGTAGAGGCTCTGGCGGGACAGGCCGAGCATCTGGGCCGCCGAGGCGCGGTTGTCGCTGGTCATCTTCAGCGCCGTCTCGATGCACAGCTGCTCGATCAGGTCGGTGGTCTCGCCGACGATGTCCTTCAGCGGCACACGGCCGACCAGCTCAGTGAGCTCGCCGGCGGTGCGCGGCAGCTCGCCAGCGGCGCGCGGCTCGGCGCTGAGGCGGCGGCCGACGTCGCGCACCGCGAAGGCAAGCACCGGCTTGCCGTCCTGCGTGGTCGCCGAGGCCGAGACCTCGACCTCGGTGCTGGCACCGTCCTCGCCGCGCAGCAGCGTGGAGAACATGCGCATGCTGCCGCGCTGGCGCACCGTCTGGATGAGCACGCCGAGCTCGACGCCGGTGCGGCCAAGCCAGCGATCCAGCGGCTCGCCGCGGGCCTGCTCCTCGGCGCCCAGCTGTGCCAGCGCGAGGAAGGCGGCGTTGGCCATCTGGATGCGGCCGTCCTGGTCGGTGAAGACCAGCGCATCGGGCGCGTTGCGCACGAAGTCGAGCAGCATCGAGGTCTCGGTGACGGGGGCCGCAGCCGCCGGCTCGGCGCCGACGCGTGCCAGGCGCACCAGCAGCAGCGAGGCGTCGTCCTGGCGGAAACTGGACAGCGACACCGCCACGCGCCCACCGCCATCGGCCAGCGTCGTTCGCACCACGTCAGCACGGCGTGCCGCCTTGGCTGCGGCCAGCGCCGCCTGCATCGGCTTGCTGTTGGGCGATTCGAACAACGCCGACAGCGAGCCGCCGGCCAGGCGACGCGGCGTGCCGCCGTTGCCGATCAGCGCGACCGCCGCCGGATTGGCCTCGAGGATGCGCAGGCTGCCGGCGTCGACGATCAGCACGGCTTCCGACGAAGCCTGGAAGAGGTGGCGGTAGCGCGTCTCGGCCTGGCGGAAGCGCCAGTAGTCGCGCTCCATCGCCTGCTGGGCCTCGATCAGGCGCAACTGCAGTGCCTCGGTGGCGCGCAGGTCGCGGCCGAAGGCAATGGTGCGGCCGGCACTCTTGCCGCGGCCGGGCGGCGAGATCTGCACCGCGGAGTAGAGGATTGGCCAGTCGGAGCCGCTGGCCTGGGGATGGTTCACCTGGCGCCAGCGCGGCGGGCCGCCTGCCTCCTTCAGAAGCGCCTCGACCTTGGCGCGGCTCTCGACGGTGACGATCTCGGCCCAGGGCTGGCCGACCCAGTCGGCCACGAGCGCGGCATCCAGATCGTCGCGGCCGATGATCACGTCCTGGATCACGCCGTGCGGATCGAGCAGAAGGGCGACGTCGCTGGCAGCGGCCACCACGCGCTGGACGGTCGGGGCGTCGAGTTCCCCCACCATGGTGCGCGGGGTCGAGCGCCGCTTCACAGGCACTCCTCCTGGTCGTCGCCGCCGATACGGGCCGTTGTTCTCATGTCACGTCAACGTCCAGCGGCTGGACGAGGTTTCAACTGCGCTTCACACGGCCGGCAAGCAAGCTCTCGGCCAAACCCGGTGCCTCGCTCCCGTCCGACGCCGTGGCATCGGCCCCCACCTGCCGCGCCAGATGCGGGCGCAACGTGAACACCGGGCCGCCCACCAGCACGGCGATTTCCCGGTGGCACGAGGCGCGACGCACGGCGGCGATGCAGGCGGGCAACCAGTCCAGCCGCGCTTCGCTGCCGGCCGAGAAACCCACCACGTCGAACCACTCGCGCCGCACCGCCGTG
>NZ_JBFXIO010000339.1:0-5669 GCF_050175855.1 Piscinibacter sp. | reverse complement strand
CGCCCACTGCCTCGCGCAGATGGCGCGCTTCAAGCGGCCCAAGCGCTACGAGTTCGTGGCCGAGCTGCCGAAGAACAACTACGGCAAGGTGCTGAAGACGGCGCTGCGAGATCGGCTGGCCTGATCGGGCAAGCCCGGATGCGCAGGCATTGCGGGACGTCTGCGAGTGCGGTAGCTTGTCGCCATGCCGCAGCACCACGAGCCGCCAGCCCCTTCCCTCGATCACGACGAGCCGGCCGACGATGCCCGCCGCTCACTGATGCAGCAGGCCGCATGCGTGGCCGGCGCCTGGGCGGCCAGCGGCCTGCTGCCGACGGTGGCCGGCGAGGTGCGGCAGAGCCACCCGCGCTCGCTGCTGGTCGATGCCAACGGCCAGCCGATCTCGGCCAAGGCGCTGCGGCCCGGCGAGACGCTGCTGTTCAACTACCCGTTCGCGGCCTCGCCGGTGTTCCTGATCGCGATGGACGGCGAGGTGCGCGACGTCGAGCTGCTCACCGAGGCGAAGCAGCGCTACGCCGCGCCGGGCGGCGCGGGCCCGAAGCGCAACCTGGTCGCCTTCTCGGCCATCTGCGCCCACAAGCTGATGTACCCCACGCCGGCGCTGAGCTTCATCGGCGTGCGCAAGGGCATCGGCAACGAGCCGGCGCAGGTCATCCACTGCTGCGGCGACAACTCGCGCTACGACCCGGCGCGCGGCGCCGCGGTGATGTCCGGCCCGGCGCCTCAGCCGCTGGCGGCGGTGCTGCTGGAGTGGGATGCCCAGCGCGACCAGCTGCATGCCGTGGGCACGCGCGGCGGCGAGAAGTTCGGCGAGTTCTTCGAGAAGTACGCCTTCAAGCTCGAGATGGAGATGGGCCGGCGCGCCCGCGAGACGGCCGGCGCCACCTGCGTCACCCGGCCAGCCAGCGCCTACAGCCGGCAGTGGCAGAGCTGCCCGGCCTGACGCCGAAGCCTGCCGTCACTGCAGGCCGGCCATCGCGGCTGCCGCGCGGCGCGCCACGATCACGCGGTTGCGGCCCTCGCGCTTGGCCGCCAGCAGTTCGTCGTCGGCGGCCTTGAGCAGCGCGTCCGGCGAAGCCGCTGCGTGCAGCGAATCGGCCACGCCGGCGGAGAAGCTCAGGCCTTCGAGCGTCTCGTCGTCGAGCTCGAAGCGCATGGCACGCCAGCGGCGCAACAGCTGTTGCACCTTGCGCCGTGCCGCGTCGGCGCCGGTGCGCGGCATCAGCAGGCAGAACTCCTCGCCGCCGTAGCGGCAGGCCACGTCGCTGCGCCTCACCTGCTGCGCCAGCAATTGCCCGAAGGCGGCGAGCAGCTGGTCGCCGGCGGCGTGGCCGTGCACGTCGTTGACGCGCTTGAAGTGGTCGAGGTCGATGATCACCAGCGCCAGCGGCTGCGCCTCGCGCCGCGCCAGCGCGAACAGCGCGGGCAGCGTGTCGCCGAGGTGGCGGCGGTTGAACAGGCCGGTCAGCGCGTCGCGCACGGCCTGCTGGCGCAGCGCTTCCTGCAGGGATTGAACCTCCTCGATCTTGCGCGAGAGCTGCTCGTTGATGGCCGCCAGTTCGGCGCGCGCGCGCTCGGTGCGGCGGCGGCGCGCATCGTTCTCGTCGAGGCGGTGCTGCAGCCGCAGCAGCTCGGTCTGCAGCGCCGCGGCCTGGTAGCGCGCCCGCGAGGCCAGCTGCGACTGCGCCTTGGCCAGGCGCTGCGCCTGGCGAAGCGCAGCCAGTGCAGCCGCGGCATCGCCGGCCGCCTCGTGGGCCTCGCTGAGCACGGCGAAGAACTGCGCGCGGATGCGCACCGACAGGCCCTCGACGTCGTCGCGGGCCGCCTCGGTGTAGGCCGCGCGCAGGGTGCGCAGCGCGGCCACCGCGTCGCCGCGGGCCATCGCCAGCAATCCGGCGGCGGTAACGCGCTCGACGCGCTCGTCCGGAATGGGCGACGCGCCGCCGGCCAGGGCACGCTCCACCAGTTCCGCGCCGAGCGCGCGGTCGCCGGCACGCAGCGCGGCGATGGCCAGCGTCTCGAAGGCCGGCTCGATGCTGCCGCGGCCGCTGGCGTCGGTGGGCATGGCCAGCACCGCGGCGACGTCGGGCAAGGCCTCGGAGGCACGGCCGAGTTCGGTCAGGCACAGCACGCGGTTGATCAGCAGGATGCCAAGCAGCCGCGCGTTCTTCAGCTGGGTGCAGCCGGCCAGGCCCTGGTCGACGTGCTGCAGCGCATGCTCGTAGTCGCCGATCTGCAGCAGCTCGTGCGACAGGTTGCAGTGCAGCACGGTGTCGAAGCCGTGGCCGCGCTTGGGGCCGGCGTCGCGCAGCGCCTCGAACATGTGGGCGAAGGCCTGCGAGGAGTCGCCCAGCGCCGAGTAGCAGCCGGCGATGGTGTTGAGCAGCACGCCGCGCTGCTCGTGGCGCAGCACGCGCACGCCTTCGTCGCGCAGCGGCAGCACGGCCGCCAGCGCCTCGCGCACCCGGCCTTCGCGCCACATGGCCCGCGCCATCGCGGCACTCGCCAGCAGCTGGCCGGCGCGGTCGTTGCCCGGGGCGAAGCAGCGCAGCGCGCGCTGCAGTTCGCGCGACGCCTCGGCCACGGTGCCGAAGTAGAGCAGGTGGTAGCCCAGCGCGATGCGCGCCCAGCCCTCGGCGGCGAGCTCGCCGTCGCGCGTGGCCGCCTCGATGGCGCGCTCGGCCAGCCGCCGGGCCTGCTGCGAGTCGATGTGCAGCAGGTTCCATGCGCGTCGCGCCTGGCGCAGCGGTGCTGAAGGAGTCGACGGCGCAGTGGGCATCCGGCCATTATGGCCAGCGCCTGCTGCAGTTCAGCGCGCCGCGCCTCGGCGCGGGCGGGTCGGCACGTAGGTGCCTTGCATCGGCCAGCGGCTCGGCACGGTGTCGCTCCAGGCCGAGGGGTGCTCGTCGTCCGGATTCAGCGGGCCGTCGTCGGCCACCAGTCGGCCCTGGAGGTACAGGCCGTTGAGCAGTCGCGCCGCGCGCATCGGGTCCATCCCCGGCCATCGGGCGATCTCGGCGAGGGTGGCCGGCACCGCGAGCAGCCTTGTCACCACCGAGCCGAGCGCGCCGCTCGGGCGCGTGGCGTCCGGTTCGCGTTCGGTCTCGAAGACGCGGAAGAACTCCTGGCCGGCCAGCGCGCCCAGCAGGCCCTGGCGCGGCCCGAGCAGGGCCAGGCTCCACAGCAGCCCGCCCAGCGGGTAATGGCATGGCGGAAACTGGCGTGCACGGCCACGGCGAGCCAGCACCGGCGCATCGACTGCCGGCGGTTCGCAGGCGAGCAGCCGCGCGGCCCACAGCCCGGCCGGGGGCGCCTTGCGCCAGTCGACCGGCGCACGGTACATCCAGGCGCCGGGGTACAGCGTCAGCGGCCAGACCCAGCCGTCGACCACCACCGACAGCAGCAGCGGCTCGCGCAGGCGCAGGCAGCAGGCGACGACCTCGAGCAGGTCCGGCGCCCCGCCTTCGGCGGGCGTCAAGTGCCGCAGGGCGTCGATCATGGTGGGCGAGAGCACGGCCATGGTGCGCGGCGCGCTCGCGTCGCTCCAGTCCGTGTCGGGCCCGCTGTCGAACAGCGGGCGCGGCACCGTGTCGCCCGGATCGTCCACCCTCGGTCCCTCCGTCAGTGCAGGGTAGACCTCGAGGCGCCTCCCTGCAATCCGACGAAGGGGTATTGACGAATCGTGTCAGTGCGAGGTGCCTTCAGAGCGCGAGATCTTGTTCCAGACGTTGTACTTGCCGACCGGCTTGCTCATCGGCAGGCGCTTGACCTCCTTGAAGGTCGCGGCGTCGTAGACGACGATGGCGCCGTCCAGCTCCCACACGCTGGCCAGCGCGTGGCGGCCATCGCGGGTGTACTCGATGTGCGCCAGCGTGCGGCCGGGTTCCTTCACCTGCGCCACCGGCTCGAGCGTGCGCTTGTCGATGATCGTCAGCGTGTCCTTCGCGGTCGTGCTCATCATCGAGTCGACCCAGGCATAGGGCGAGTTCTCGTGGCTGCGCATGAAGAAGCCCGGGCCCGGCGTCTGGATGCTCTTCACGCTCTTCCAGGTCTTCATGTCGATCACCTGCACCACGCCGTCCTTCAGGTTCGGGCTGGCCAGCACGGTGGTGCCGTTCCAGGCGAAGGTGATGCCCGAGCCGAGGTGCGGCATGCCGGCCAGCGGCAGCGCGGCGATACGGCGGCGGATATCGAGGTTGACCACCTGCGCGCTCGGGCTGCCGTCGGACTTCGGCCGAGTCGCGCCCAGCACGTGGCGGTAGCTCTGGTCGAAGAAGAAGTCGTCGAGCGGTTCGTCCAGCGGCGTGCGGCGCACTCCGAGGTAGCCGGGCTTGGCGATCGATTCGCCCATCTTGTAGTCGTGCACCAGGCCGTCGTGGATGGGCTCGGCCTTCGGGTCGTAGGAGATCTCCCACAGCTCGGGAATGTCCTTGAGCGCGACGACGAAGCTGCGGCGCGGCTGCGCGTCGTACACCGCCGACACGCGCGAACTCGCCCTGCCGTCGAGCGTGGCGGCCTCGTAGACACGCTGCAGCTTCAGGTCGGCGTCGAACAGCGCCACGGTGTGCGGCAGGTAGTTGGCGGCCATGACCCACTGGCCGTCGCCGGAGACGGCCACGTTGCGCATGTTCAGCCCGGCGCGCACCTCGACGACCACGGCGAGGTTCCAGAGGTCGTACTTGGTGATCCAGCCGTCCCGCGAGCCGAAGTAGACGAAGCGGCCATCGGGCGAGAACTTCGGCCCGCCGTGCAACGCGAACCGCGAGGCGAAGCGGTGCATCACCTCGAAGCGGTCGCCGTCGACGACGGAGACATGGTGGTCGCCGCCCTCGACGACGAGGAACACGTTCAGCGGGTCGGCTTTCCACGCCGGCCGGGCGGGCAGTGCGGCGGCGCCCTCGACCTCGCTGCGCGAGGCGCGGATCTGCGCCTCGCTCCAGGTCGGCGCGGGCGTCACCGGCGTGTAGATCCACTTCGACAGCGCGGCGATCTGCTCGGCCGAGAGCTTGTCGGCGAAGCCGGGCATCTGCGTGGCGGTGCGGCCCTTGGCGATGACCGAGGTGGCCTCGGCCGGGCGCACGCGCTGCAGGCTTTCCGGCAGCAGCGCCGGCCCCATGCCGCCCAGGCGCTGCTCGCCGTGGCAGGCCACGCAGTGCTCGCGGTAGAGCGCAGCGGGATCTGCCTGCGCGCGCGCCATGTCGGCTGCCATGGCGAGCATGCCGGCGGCCAGGGCGAACTTCCACCAGTGTGCGGCGGGCTTCATGCGACCGCCTCCGCGGCGCTGTCGGCTTGGTGCAGGCCGATCTCCTCGTCGCTCAGATAGCAGCCCGGGTCGGCCGCCCAGGCATCGCCGGTGACCTGCTGCGCGCGGGTGCGCGTGTTGCCGCCGCAGAGGTCGAAGTGCACGCACTGCGCGCAGCGCCCGCCCACCGGGCGCGGCTTCATCTTCAGGCCGCGCATCAGCGGGTCGGAGGTGTCCATCCAGATCTGCGAGAACGGCCGCTCGCGCACGCTGCCCAGGCTGTGGTGCCACCACATCGTGTCGGGGTGCACCACGCCGAGATTGTCGATGTTGGCGACGTTCACGCCGGAGGCGTTGCCGCCCCAGGCCACGAGGCGTTCGCGCAGCGGGGCCTCCCAGCGCGGGAAGCGCTCGCGCACCCACTGCA
>NZ_JBFXIO010000338.1:0-5680 GCF_050175855.1 Piscinibacter sp. | reverse complement strand
TCATCGTGATTGTGATCGTTGAGGAAGTAGCGAACCTGATTGTGGCTGTCGGCCAGCCGGCTGGCCGCCGCGGCGCTCACCGGGTTGAAATGCCAGACCACGTGGTACAGCTCCAGCAGCAGCGTGCGGTAGCGCGGCAGCGACATGCCCTTGGCCACCGCATCCAGCACCACGGGGTGGGTCTCGAAGGCACGGCGTGCCTCATCGGTGCGGATCACGAGATCCGCAAAGAACTTGCTCATCCTGGTTTCTCCAACGACGACGGTTCATCACCGTCGCAAGGCGGCCCAGCCCGATCGCGCGAACCGCTGCACGACCCATCGCCTTGCGACACTTTTGTGCGAAGCATTCTGTCTTCGTACCGCCGGCGGCACCAGTCCTCAACTTTGACAGGGTGCTCTAGCGCGCGACGCGATGGAGGCCGAGCCGGCACTGTGCGCGGCACTTGAAGAATCGCAAAGGCCCATCGTTCCCTTGACGTGACCATGTGGTCCGCGGCGCAGCCCGACAACCACACCATGGCCGAGAACCGTCGAATCCTCATCATCCAGGGCCACCCCGACGTGACCGAGAATCACCTCGGGCACGACCTCGCCCATGCCTACGCGGCGGCAGCCACGTCGGCCGGCCACCAGGTGCGCACGGCCACACCGGCGCAGCTCGACTTCCCGCTGCTGCGCAGCCAGAAGGAATGGGAGAGCGGCCCACTTCCTTCCGGCTTGCAGAAGGCGCAGGACGACATCGCCTGGGCCCAGCACCTGGTGCTGTTCTTCCCGCTGTGGATGGGCGACATGCCGGCGCTGCTCAAGGGCTTTCTCGAACAGGTGGCGCGGCCCGGATTCGCCTTCCGGCCAGAAGAGGGCAGCCCGTTCGGCCAGAAGGGGCTGGCCGGGCGCTCGGCGCGGGTGGTGGTCACCATGGGCATGCCGGCGCTGGTGTACCGCTTCTACTTCCGAGCCCACAGCGTCAAGAGCCTGGAGCGCAACATCCTCGGCTTCGTCGGCATCGCCCCCATTCGCGAGACGCTGATCGGCCTGGTCGACCAGCTCGGCGAAGACGGCCGCGCGAAGTGGCTGGCACGGATGGCCACGCTGGGCCGGCGCGCAGGCTGAACCGGCGGCGGGGCCGAAGGGCCATGACCTCGAGGGTCATGGCCGCCGTGAAGCGGCTGGGCTATCGTGTCCGGCATGAGCGCGACCCAGCCCCTGTCCCTCGGTGCCATGCCCCCGGTGGGTGCGATGCTGCGCGACTGGCGCCAGCGCCGGCGCCTCAGCCAGCTCGACCTGGCCGGCGACGCCAACGTCTCGACGCGGCACCTGAGCTGCGTGGAAACCGGCCGCGCCCTGCCCAGCCGCGAGATGGTGCTGCGCCTGGCCGAGCGGCTGGAGGTGCCGCTGCGCGAGCGCAACCGGCTGCTCACTGCCGCGGGCTATGCGCCGATGTTCAGCGAGCACCGCTTCGACGACCCGGCCCTGGCCAGCGCCCGGCAGGCGCTCGAGCTGGTGCTCAAGGGCCACGAGCCCTTCCCTGCCTTGCTGGTCGATCGCCACTGGACGCTGGTCTCGGCCAACCGCATGGTGCCGCTGCTGCTCGACGGCCTGCCCGCCGCGCTGCTGCAGCCGCCGCTGAACGTGCTGCGCCTGAGCCTGCATCCGCAGGGTCTGGCGCCGCGCATCGTCAACCTGGCGCAGTGGCGCGCGCACCTGCTGGAGCGGCTGCAGCAGCAGGTCGAGGCCAGCGGCGACATCACCCTGGCTACACTGGCCGAGGAACTGCACGGCTACCCGCTGCCGCCCGATGCCGGCCCCGCTCCGGCGGCCGTCGCCCCGCCGGTGGCGATGCCGCTGCAGTTCCGCAGCCCCGAAGGCGTGCTCACGCTGATCAGCACCATCACGGTGTTCGGCACGCCGGTGGACATCACGCTGTCCGAGCTGGCGCTGGAGACCTTCTTCCCCGCCGATGAGGCCACGACACGGGCGCTGCACCGCCTCGCCGCCCGGCTGCCGCCGGCCTGACGAGCGTCAAGCCGGCGCCGCGCCAGCCTGTCAGCATCGCGGCGTGCCGCCCCCGCCGCTGAACATCGATCGCCGCCAGAGCTGGAACGTCGGCTACTGGCTCGTTGCCCTGCTGCTGCTGATGCTGCTGCAAAGCGTCTGGCAGGGCACGTCGCGCATCGAGACCGTGCCGTACAGCGCCTTCGAACAGGCGCTGGCCGAGGGCCGCATCGCCGACGTGACCGTCTCCGACCGCACGGTGTCCGGGAGCCTCAAGTCGCCCGAGAACGGCAAGACCACGCTGCTGGCCACGCGCGTCGAGCCCGAGCTCGCCGCACGGCTGGAGAAGTACGGCGTGCCCTACACCCGCACCATCGAGAGCCCGCTGCTGCGCGACCTGCTGTCGTGGATCGTGCCGGCGCTCGTCTTCTTCGGCCTGTGGTACTTCGTCATCCGCCGCATGGCCGAACGCTCCGGCGGCGGGCTGGGCGGTTTCATGGCGATCGGCAAGAGCCGCGCCAAGGTCTACGTGGAGACCGACACCGGCGTCACCTTCACCGACGTGGCCGGTGTCGACGAGGCCAAGGAAGACCTCAAGGAAGTGGTCGACTTCCTCAAGCACCCGCAGGAGTACGGCAGGCTGGGCGCGCACATCCCGAAGGGCGTGCTGCTGGTCGGCCCGCCGGGCACCGGCAAGACGCTGCTGGCCAAGGCGGTGGCGGGCGAGGCGGGCGTGCCCTTCTTCTCGATCTCCGGCAGCGAGTTCGTCGAGATGTTCGTGGGTGTGGGCGCGGCGCGGGTGCGCGACCTGTTCGAGCAGGCGCGACTGAAGGCGCCGGCGATCATCTTCATCGACGAGCTCGACGCGCTGGGCCGTGCGCGCGGCGCCTTCCCCGGCCTCGGCGGCCACGACGAGAAGGAGCAGACCCTGAACCAGCTGCTGGTGGAGATGGACGGCTTCGACACCTCGTCGGGCCTGATCATCCTGGCCGCCACCAACCGGCCGGAGATCCTCGACACTGCGCTGCTGCGCGCCGGCCGCTTCGACCGCCAGGTGCTGGTCGACCGGCCCGACCGCAAGGGCCGGCTCGACATCCTGAAGGTGCACGCACGCAAGGTGAAGCTGGCCGCCGATGCGAAGCTCGACGAGGTGGCCGGCATCACCGCCGGCTTCAGCGGCGCCGACCTGGCCAACCTGGTCAACGAGGCGGCGATCACCGCCACGCGCCGCCATGCGGCGGAGGTGACGCTGGCCGACTTCACCGTCGCCGTGGAGCGCATCGTCGCCGGCCTGGAGCGGCGCAGCCGCGTGCTCAACCCGCAGGAGCGCCGCGCCGTGGCCTTCCACGAGATGGGCCATGCGCTGGTGGCGCTGGCCCAGCCCGGCAGCGACCCGGTGCACAAGGTGTCGATCATCCCGCGCGGCATCGGCGCGCTCGGCTACACCATCCAGCGGCCCACCGAAGACCGCTACCTGATGACGCGCGCCGAGCTGGAGCGCAAGATCGCCGTGCTGCTCGGCGGCCGGGCGGCCGAGATGCTGGTGCTCGGCGAGCTGTCCACCGGCGCGGCCGACGACCTGGCCCGCGCTACCGACATCGCGCGCGAGATGGTCACCCGCTACGGCATGGACGAGAGCCTGGGCCACGTGACCTACGAGCCGCCGCGCTCGGCCACGCCGGAGCTGGCACTGCTGGGCGGCAGCCCGCCACGCACGCTGTCTGAAGAGACGATGAAGCGCATCGATGCGGCAGTGGCCGGCCTCGTCGCCGCCGGCTTCGCCACCGCCACGGTACTGCTGACGAAGCACCGCGCTGTGCTGGAGCAAGGCGCGGCGCGGCTGCTCGACCACGAGACGCTGGCCGAGGACGACCTGCGCGAACTCACCGCGACGCTGCGCGCCGCCGGCGATCAGGCCGAGGCCGAGCGGCCGACCACGGTGTAACTGTCGCCGTTCTCGCGCAGCCAGCGCTCGGCCACCGACGCGTCCTGCTGGATGGGGTGGAAGCCGGGCGCGAAGTACCGCTTCCAGGGCGTGTAGATGCTGCGGATCAGCCCGCCGCGCGCGAACAGCAGCCGCCAGCCGCTGCGCCACGTGCGCGGCCTGAACAGCTCGCCGTCGTGCCAGAGATTGCGGATCGTCTGGCGGAACACGTCGGACAGGAAATGCAGCGTGACGATGCGCATGAAGCGGTGGCGCCAGACCTCATTGCCGCCCAGCGCCACGTAGAGATCGAAGGCGATGCTGCGGTGCTCGGCCTCTTCGGCGGCATGCCAGGTCCACAGCGTGCGCAGACGCGGTTCGGAGCCGTCCAGGCACTCGGGATGCGCCAGCATCCACTCGGCGAAGATCGCGGTGATGTGCTCGGTGGCCGCGGTGGCCGCCACCCAGTGGCGCGGGTCCAACCCTTCCATACGTTTCAGGCGCCGCACGGCGCGCTCGGCCCAGGCGTTGTGATGGCCCTGCGCCTCGAGCTGTCCGTTGAACAGCGCATGGATGCGCCGGTGCGTCGCCTCCTGGCCGATGAAGCCCTGGATCTGCGCCGCCATCGCCTCGCGCTGGTCGTCCGGCAAGGTCTTCAGGCCGAGCTTGACCGCGTCGATGAAGAACTGCTCGCCGACCGGAAAGCTCATCGACAGCGCGTTGAACCAGGCGGTGCGGAAGGCATCGCCGCCGTTCCACTGGCGGGCAAACGGCGCCTCCAGGTCGATCAGCAGGCGGCGAACGACCAGGTCGGTCACTTCGGCAACCTCTTCTTCAGCTCCTCCTTCAGGCGCGCGTGGGCGGCCGGGTCGAGTACCTTCAGCAGGTCGAGATCGGCCAGCAAGCGCTCGACCCGGGCCTGCGCGTTGCCGGCCTTGATCTCGTCGATCTCGGCCTTCATGGCGCGGAAGTCGTCGAAGCGGTCGTCGGTGGCCTTCGGGTCCAGAGCCTGCACCAGCAGTTCCAGCGCATCGCTGATGCGGCCGAGCTGGCGGCCGTAGCTGTGGCGGGCGAGCACGTTCGCCTCGGTCTGCGGCGCGCTGCTGTTGAAGGCGTTCACGTTCAGCGTCCACCCCGGCAGGATGGGCTGCACCAGCGTGTTCGGCGCGAGCTGCATCGCCGCGCTCCACTGCTTGAGCCAGCTGGCCGGGTCCCAGGTGGGGGTGTCGGTGCTTGCCATGGTGCCTCCTGCGGGCTTCAGTGTGCCACCGTCAGCCGACCCAGCGGCGCGCATTGCGGAACATGCGCATCCAGGGGCTGAGTTCGCTCAAGTCGCCGCTGGTCCAGCTCATCTGCACGTTGCGGAACACGCGTTCCGGGTGCGGCATCAGCACCGTGAATCGGCCGTCGGCGGTGGTCACCGAGGTCAGGCCATCGGGGCTGCCGTTGGGGTTGAACGGGTAGGCCTCGGTCGGCCGGCCGTGGTGGTCGACGAAGCGCATGGCACGGTGCACCGCCTTCGCATCGCCGCGCTGCGAGAAGTCGGCGAAGCCTTCGCCGTGCGCCACCGCGATGGGGATGCGGCTGCCTTCCATGCCCGTGAAGAAGATCGACGGGCTCTGCAGCACCTCCACCAGCGACAGCCGCGCCTCGAACTGCTCGCTCCTGTTGCGGGTGAACTTCGGCCAGGCCTGCGCGCGGGGGCTGATGGGGTCCCGCGCGGCCTACATCTGTAAGCCGGTGCACACGCCGAGCTCGAAGG
>NZ_JBFXIO010000337.1:0-5717 GCF_050175855.1 Piscinibacter sp. | reverse complement strand
GCGTGGTTGCTGAAGTTGCTGAGCGTCTTCACGGCGATGGCCAGCACGATGTAGAGCAAGTCCCTCTCCTGGAAGCCGGCGCTCAGGAACGAATCCACCGTGGCGGGGCTGGGGCGGCCATGGGTGGTGACCATCTCGGTTGCCAGCGCGTGCAAGGCCGCGAGACGGGCATCCGGAATCGGCTGGCCGGCGCGAATGGCCTGCAGGACAGCGGCAGGCACACCGGATTTCTTGTCGGCAATCATGCTGTGAGCGGCCGTGCAGTAGGTGCAGCCGTTGACCTGGCTGACGGCAAGGAACACCACCTCCTGCTCGGCAGGCTTCAGGCCCGATTCGGAGCGGAACAGCGCATAGCCGTGGAGGTAGGTGCTCAGCACGGCCGGCGCGTTGGCCATGTTGAGGTACATGTTGGGCAGGAAGCCCGCCGCCTTGAGCGCCTTGTCGAGGATCTCTTTCTGGGTATCGGTGGCGGTGGCGGGGTCGACGGCGTGCAGGTTGTGCAGGATGGGGTTGGCAGGCATGGACGTTTCCTCGGGGCTCGGGTGGAAGGAGGCGGTGACGCGCCCGCACGCGGATGTACGGGCCGCCTAACGAGCTTCATCCTAGGGATAGCCCAGGTCGGCGCGGATACTGCCCGTCGCAGACCGATGACCGTGCGTCTCGATCGACCGACGGGGCGGTTGAACCGCCGGATCGGTCAGGCCCGTGGCGATACCGAAACCTCGACACTGCGTAGCCAATGCGTCGGGGCTTCGCCGGTCTTGCGGATGAAGGCCCGGGTGAACGCGCTGGCACTGCCGTAACCAACGTCCAGGGCCACGTGTTTCAAGGGCCGTCCGGCTCGCAGCAGCCCCTGAGCCAGGGTGACGCGCCATGTCGCCAGGTAGTCCGCTGGCGTGTTACCGATGACCTCGCGAAAGTGCACGGCGAACCGCGCGCGGGACATCCCGGCGAGTTGGGCCATGTCCGACAGCACCCAGTCGCGGGTCGGCTCTTCGTGCACCGCCACCAAGGTCTTGGACAGGCGCGGGTCGGCCAGCCCGGCCAGCGTGCCGCCTTGGGTCAGCCCCCGGTCCAGGCAGTGGCGCAGCAGGCGGATCAGCAGCAACTCGCAAAGGCGATCCAGCGCGGCCTGGCGCCCGCACTGATCGGTGAAGGCCTCGTCGTACAGCAGGTCGAGCAGGGCCTGCGCACCGGGAAGATCACGCAGCGGCACGAGAACCATCGGCGGCAGTGAGTCCGTGATCGGGTTGCGCCCGCCGCCACCGAACTGGATCGATGCGCACACCACGTCGGCGCCGTCCCGGTCGTCAGCGATCAGGCGGTGGGCGTCCGGCCGGGGCAGGAACAGCAAGGTCGGTTCGGTGATGGTCAAGGTGCCTTCGATGCCGCCGGTCAGCGTCACCGGCCCGCGCTTGATCAGGTGGACGTGGCCACGCTGCGTGTCGCGTTCGAAGTGGTGGATGCCGCAGATCTGCCCGGTATAGAAGACCCCGGCGCTCAGCGAGAAGCGTTGCAGCAGCAGGGAGAGGCGGTCCATGGTGAGTGCGAGACGCGTGGTCAACAGAATGGTACGTCAGGACGCCGAACGTTTCATTCGAGGGCCCAAAGTTCACCACAACGCCAGCAGCAGCGCATGCCGGCGTGAGCTCCCAACCACCTCGATGAAGGACCCTCGTGATGACACCCTCCACCACCCGGCCGCGCCGGCAGTTTCTGGTCAGCGTGATCGTCGCCGCCGGTGCGGCCACGCTGTTGAATCGGCCTGCGCAGGCCTATGACGAGAACTCGGCCAGCGCCGTGAACGTCGACGCCAGCGGCCTTGCACTCAAGGGCCACGATCCGGTGGCCTACTTCAACGCCGCGAAGCCGACGCCCGGCCTTGCTCAGTTCAGCACTCAACACCAGGGCGCGACCTACCGCTTTGCGTCCGCCGCCAACCGGGATGCCTTCATCGCCAACCCGGGCAAGTACGCGCCGGCCTACGGCGGCTTCTGCGCGATGGGCGTGGCGCTGGAGAAAAAGCTTGACGTCGATCCCCAGGCTTGGCGGGTGGTGGACGGCAGGCTGTACCTGAACGTCAACAAGGACGTGCAGAAGCGCTGGCTGGACGATGTGCCGGGCCATGTCGCGACGGCCGAGAAGAACTGGCCGCGGCTGAAAGACCGCACGCCGAAGTCGCTCTGACCCTGATACCGCAGGCGGCCTGCGCGCGTCGGCTTTGCCGCCTGCCTGAGGCCGCCGGATCGGCGCCTCAGGGATCGCCGCACCACGGTTGCCGGACGTCGGCAGATCAAGGGGCGCACCTTGCGCGCAGCGCCGGCCCGGCCGCGACCCTGCGTCACCGAGACGCCGGAGCCCAACCCCGATCGGCCACCCGATCGCCGTCGGCGCAGCTCAGCGCGGCGGTGCCGGGGGCGCTGGATCGTCGAGCTCGAATCCGTTCGACAGCAGCTCTGCAGACGCCGCATGGACAGCGTCGATCTGCGCGGCCACGTGGCCGCAGTCGCTGCACATCGAAAGGTGCAGCTTCAGCCTCATCTCGTCGAACAGGCCCAGCGGCTCGTCGAGCCGCTGCGACAGGAGTTCGGCCACCTTTCGGCAGGAGTACATCAGGTTCATACGCTGGCCCTCGTGCCGATCCAGTCTCGTTGCATGCACTCGCGCAAGGCCATCCTGGCGCGGTGAAGAATCGTCCTGCAGTTCTCGGCGCTGACGCCCAGGCGCTCGCAGATCTCCGCGGTCTCGAAGCCCAGCCATTCGCGCATCATGAACACGCGGCCGGTCTGGCGCGGCAGGCAGCTGACGCAGCGCTCGAGCACCGTCATCATCTGCCGCTGTTCGGTGCGGTTGTCGGGCTGCTGCCACGCGGGAACCGGTTCGATGTAGCCGCCCTCGGCGGTGTACAGCGCGTCGATTGCATCGTCGAGCCGGTCGTCGTCGACGCTGAACTGGACCATCCTGTTGCGCGTGGGCGAGCGGTACCAGTCCGCGACCTTGTTCTTCAGGATGGCGGTGGCCCAGGTCACGAGCGACGCATCGCCTCGGCGCTTCGTGTGCTGTTCGACGACGGCGATCAGGGTGTCCTGCACCAGGTCCTCGGCCAGGGCGTCGTCGTGCACGGCAAAGCGCGCATGCCGCATCAGCCGCACGCGCAGGGCGGGCAGCTGTGGCTCCAGGGTGTCGTTGTCGCCACCAGCAGGGCCCGGACCGGGTGGCGCGGCACCGGGCGCCAATGCGCTTGCTTGAACAGGATTCATTGCCTTCCTTCTCGGCCTGTGATGGCGCGGGGGGGTGGTTCGGCTTCGCTGCACCCGGCGGGCGTGCACGTCACCGCGGGCATGGGCAGGCGGGTGCGGCGCATCAGCCACAGCACGGTGGCGATGCCGACGAGCAGGGAAAGGTACGACGTGGCGGCCTGCAGGGCCAGGGTGGGCAGGCCATTGAGCAATAGGGTGTCGTTGCCCCCCGGCACCATCGCGGCGCCGGCACCCATCAGCACACCGCCGGCGCCGTGCCGCAGCCAGCCGCCAGGGCCCGACGGGCGGCGCCAGGCCACCGACCCGCGTTGCAGCGCGGAGGCCGCCATGCCGCCGACGAGCGCAATCACCAGGGCGCTGTGCGCGCCGGACGGGGCCGCGGCGCCGCCGCCCCACGCGTGCAGGACACTGGTGCGCAGGTGGTTGGTGTAGGACCAAGCGCCGTGGGTGGCGTACAGCAGTCCGCCGGCCAGGCCCATGACCGCTGCCGAGACCGACAGGTGGTAGCGGGGGGCGAGCACCCGCCGGCGCAGCGACGGCTCCGGCTGCGATCGCCAAAGTCGGCCGAATGCGCGCACGCGCAGCAGCGCCCACAGCGCCAGGGCCAGCAGCAGCCACGGCGCCAGCGCGGGCCAGCGTATCCACGCCGGCACCACCGGCAGCCACACCACGCCGGCATGCAGGACGCCGGCCGCGGCCCAGGCCAGCACGCCCAACACGAGACCGGCCAGCGTGGCGAGCATGCCCAGTTCGCCGTCGGCCAGCCGGTGCAGCGTGGACAGTGAACAGCCGCCGTTGAGCGCTGCACCCGCACCGAAGAGCCAGCCACCCGCCAATGCCCAGCCCATCGAGGACGGCATCAGCACCGGCGGCAGCGCCCGCCCGAAGCCGAGCACGAGCACGCCCGTCAGCGTGGCCATCCACAGCGCCGCCTGCAGCAGGCTGCCCAGCATGTGCGCGCTGCCGCCGTTCATGATCTCGGCCACCGCGCGCACGTTGCACAGGCTGGCCCGGTGGGCCGCAAAGCCGATCAGCGCTGCACAGGTCAGCGCGATGCCGAAAGCCAGGGAATGCGGCGTCACGGCTTCGTGTTCGTCGTGGGCGGTCAGCGGGCACGCAGCACTTCGGTGCCCGGATGGAAGGCCACCCAGGCAAACCAGAAGGCCATCGTGCCGGCCAGCGGGCGACCCTGGACGTCGAAGGCCTCGGCTGTGCCGTGGCTGCGGTCGTAGCGGATGCGCAGCCGCTGCCCTGCCACGGTGTCGTCGATCTCGCCTGCCGCACCCACGATGCGGTCCAGCACGCTGAACGGGTAGGCCTTGGCTGTGCCGTCGATGCGCAGGCCCAGCACCCACTCCTTGAGCGGGAAGCGGTCGTCGCGGTGCTGCACGTCGAACATCAGTTGCTGCACGCGGCCATAGCCGGCATAGGGGTCGCGCGCGTAGTCGCGATCGAACCCCGTCTCGGCGGACAGCACTTCGGTGTCCGGGTGGCGCTGCCGCCAGTCCGCCCAGCGGGTGTGGGTCAGCGGCACGGCTTGTAGCCGGGTGCCCTTCAGCGGGCCGCTGATGGCAGCGGACAGGATCTGCGACCACAGCGACGAGGTGGCGCGGTCGTACAGCAGCACGTCGCTGTTGTAGAGCAGGCCGGAAACGCCGAAGCCCGCCGCGGCGGTCCGCGCCGGCGGCTCGAAGGCCATGCCGGTGCCGCACAGCGGGCAGTAGGACACCAGCACCGCGCGGTCGCCGAAACGGTCGTTGACGACCTCGTGCCAGTTCAGGATGCGTACCGGGTAGGCGCGCGTCACGCCGCCCAGCGCAATGCCGAGCACGCGATCGTCGTCGTCCAGCCTGGCGCGTGTGGCATCGACGAAGCGCGGCCGGTCGATGGCCGGGATGCCGTCCTTGGGCGGGCCGCCTCGCTGGATCGCCTGGACGGGAACGGATGCACCCGTCAGGTCGAAGCCATTCAGCAAAGGCTCGGCGCGAACGGCGCCCAGGCCGCACATGAGCAGGGTCGTGGCCAGGGTGCGCGCGAGGGCGTGACGGGGCATGGTGGCGGCGGCGTCGGCGAGTGGGTCCGAAGGGGCGACGAGGCGCCGGGTGTGAGACGCCTCGCGTGGCCAATGCCGCGTCCTGCTCACGACCCGGGCCGACCCCGTCTGATGCATGGACGGCGCAGACCGCGCGTTCATTACATCGAGGCCGCAACAAACATCGTCTCGACGTCGCTGTCACGTTGGGCGGCCGAGACCCGACGAAGGGTGTATCCGCAGCGACATCGGTCCTGCGGCTCCAGCCAGACCCTTCGTTCACTTCACCGCAAAGGACTCCATCATGAACAAGCTCCTCATCGCCGCCGCCCTCGCCGCCACGTCGTTCGCCGCCCTGGCCGACGGTGCCACCTACGAGGTTCCGCAGCCCGTCACGTCGACGGTCACGCGCGCCGAAGTGCAGG
>NZ_JBFXIO010000336.1:0-5747 GCF_050175855.1 Piscinibacter sp. | reverse complement strand
GCATGAAGACCAGCGACGCGACGCGGCCGCGCTCGTCGGCAGGCGCCAGCGCCTCGCCGCTGCCGTAGCGAACGAAGCTCGTCGATTGCCAGACCGGGCGCAGCGTGTCGCGCGCATCGAAGTGCAGCACGCCCAGCCACTGCAGCGCCGTGTCGGCCAGGGCACGGCGGCCGTCCGGCGCGCCGATGGCATTGCGTTCGAGGCGGTGCTCCGACTCCAGCCCCCATCGGCCCAGCGGCGCACGCAGGTTCAGCTCCACCAGAAGCTGGTGGCCGCGGCCGACACGATCGGCCTCGACGTCGAGCTTGCGGCCGATGCTGCCCTCGAAGTGCAGCTTCGTCAGCCACGGCGCGGGGTTGACGCTGTAGCCCGCCGCCAGCGCACGCAGCGACCGCAGGGCGCTGTCGGCCCGCGCGCGCTCGGCATCGAACTGCAGCTGCATCCAGGCCTCGGTGTTGCGCGCGGCGATCAGCCAGATGCCCGGGTGCACCTGGCGCAGCACGGTGAGCCCGCCTGGCACCGCAGCGCCGTCGGGCAGCGTGCCGCGGTGCTGCACCCACAGGTAGGTCTCGAACTCGTGGGCGGAGAAGCCGAGGGGCCCGGGCACCTCGACCTCGCCCCAGCGGCGGATCAGCTCGGTCTGCAGGATGCGCGCGCCGGCCTGCTCGAGGTAGCCGTTGTCGTTGCGGAATCGCGGGCTGACCTCGGTGGCCTCGGCGCTGAGGGCCCAGTCGGTCGTGCGCATCAACCATGCCGCATTGAGGTGGTGGCCGCTCGTGCCGGGCAGACCCGCGCCTTCGCGGCTGCGCGAGCCCATCGCGCGGGCGCGCCATTGCTGGTCTTCGCTGGCGCGCCAGACTAGGTCGACGCCGGCAACCCGGTTGCTCGCGCCGCTGCCGCTCTCCTCGCGCTGAGTGGCCAATGCGCCCAGGCTCAGCGTCTCGCCGAGCCAGCGCGTGCGCAGCAGCTGCACCTGCGAGCGGCGTTCCTGCAGCAGCGCCGTGTTGCCGAACGGGCCGGGCCGCAGCGCCAGGCCGCCGCCGTCGTCGAGCAGCGAGAGCGCCGTGGCGTCGGCACGGTTGCCGCGCCAGGTGGCGCGCAGGCCCCAGGCCGGGTCGGTGACCGAGCGCGAGTAGAAGGCCGGGATCGGCAGGTCGATGACGTCGGTGCTCTCGAGAAAGAACGGCCGCTTCTCGATCACGGCTCGCTCGAAGCGCGTCTTGCTGGCCAGCTGCGGCACGTCGAGCTCGACCTGCGAGAAGTCGGGGTTCAGCGTGGCGTCGAGCACCCAGTCGGCGCGCGGGCGCCACTTGATCTCGGCACCGAGCGCGCCACGCGTGCGCCGTGAACGCTGGCCAGCATCGCCGCTCTCGGCACGCCGCAGCGTCAGCTCCGGACGCACCGAGAACAGGCTGTGCGCGCGCACGCGCTCGGCGATGTCTTCCAGGCCCTCGATCGGCTGCAACTCGGCGATGAAGTTCAGCGCATCCTTGGTCAGCGGCGCGCTGACCAGCAGGATGCTCTGCTCGCGCGGGATGCTGCGTGTGGCCATGATGCGCCACGGCGCGCCACCCTCGTACGGATAGCGCAGCGTCATCAGCGGCAGGCGAAGCTCGACGCTGTAGCCGTCGGGCAGGCGCTGCACCGCGGCCTCGACGTCGAAGTCCGGCGCGAAGTCCTCCAGATTCGTCGACGCCATGAACATGCCGTCGGTCAGCACGCCGGCGGCACTGACGCGGAAGAACTGCGCCGCCCGCCGCGAGCCGACCGGGTCGATCATCACCGAGACGAAGTCCTGGTCGCGCGCGACCTTGTCGCGGCGCATCAGCGGCGCGCGGATCTCCTGCGGCCGTGGATCCCAGGCGCGCAGGCCGACCACCAGCGCATGCTCCTCGATCACCAGCTGCATCGTCGTGCGGTAGCCCTCGGGCGCCGGCTGGCGGTCGAGCGGCAGGTACTGGACGAAGTCCTCGTGCACTGCGGCCTGCTGCCAGGCGGCTTCGTCGAGGCGGCCGTCGATGCGCAGCGGCGGCGCGTCGGCGGCGGGACGGAAGGCGCGCGGCTGCGCCACGGCGCCAGACAGCGCCAGCGCAGCCAGGGCCAGGAACGCGAGCCGGCGCCTCACTCGCCCTGGCGATGCTTGCGCGGCCGGCCGGCCAGCGCGCGGTCGAACAGCGGGTTCGGCAGCAGGCGCAGCAGCTTGGCAACCACGCCCATCTGCCAGGGGATCACCCGGTAGCTGGTGCCGGCGTCGATCGCCCGCCAGGCGCGCTCGGCGAACTCTTCGGCGCTGAGCAGGAAGGGCATGCTGTAGCGGTTCTGGCGCGTCAGCGGCGTGTCGATGTAGCCGGGCAGCAAGGTCACCACCTTCACGCCGCTGGGTCGCAGTTCGCCGCGCAGGCTCTCGCAGTAGCTGATCACCGCCGCCTTGCTGGAGCAGTAGGCCCCGTGGCCGGGCAGGCCGCGGATGCCGGCCACGCTGGCGATGCCCACCACCGTGCCGCTGCCGCGCTGGCGCATCGCGCGCAGGAAGGGATGGAAGGTGGCGGCCACGCCGATCACGTTGGTCTCGTAGGTGGAGCGCATCACCTCGAGGTCGTCGAACACCTCGGTGTCGATGCCCACGCTGATGCCGGCGTTGGCGATCACCACGTCGGGCACGCCCTGCGCGGCGATGCAGGCGCGACCGGCGGCCTCGATTGCGGCGAGGTCGCGAACGTCCGCGGCGTAGACGCCTGCCTCGGCCTCGCTGCAGCCTTGCGCCTTGGCCCATGCGCGAACCTCGGCCTCGCGGCGCGCCACCAGGGCGAGCCGGTAGCCGGCGCGCCGAAAGCGCGCCGCCAGCGCCTGGCCGATGCCGCTGGAGGCGCCAGTGATGAAGACGAGCGGGCTCTGGCTCATGCGCGGGGTCTCAGGGTGCTGCGCCGCGGACGCGCGAGTCGAAGGTCGCGCGCTGGCGACCCTTCAGCACCACGGTGCGCGAGAGGTTGTCGTACTCCATGCCGTCGGCCCGCAGCTCGGCGCCGCGCTGGCGCACCACCACCGGCAGGTGCGAGCGCACCCGTTCGGCATCGAGGAAGGCGTGCAGGAACTCGCTGCGGAACTCGACCACGTCCTGCGGCTGCGGCGCCTCGCGCACCACCTGGGCCGAGCCGAACAGCTGCACTTCGCTGCCGTCGCCGTTGGCCAGCGCGCGGATCGCCGAGGCCACCGTGACGCGGCCGTCCGGCCCGAAGGCACGGATGCGCGGGTTCTCGATCTCCAGCGTGTCGGTGTCGGGGTAGTGGCGCATCTCCGCGCCCTCGATCTGCACGCGCATCCGCCCGTCGCTGGCGAAGCGTTGCACGGTGAAGCGCTGCATCGCGTAGTCAGGTTCGTGGCGCGGCGGCGCGGGCTCGCGCTGCACCTCCGGCGGCGGCGACACGTTCACCAGCCACCAGGTGCCCAGCGCCAGCGCGCCCATCAGCAGCACCGGCAGGTACGAGGTGGCGGCCTCCAGCACGCGCAGGTGCCAGGGCAGGCGCAGGCGGCGGCGGTCGGTGGCCGGCGCCGGCGCCAGCACCGCCAGGTCGTCGAGCGTGTCGCTCACCGCCCACCGTCCAGCGTGACGAGGTGGCCGTGCAGCAGCTCGACATAGCGGCCGGCGGCCGTGAGCAGCAGGTCGCAGCACTCGCGCGCGGCGCCATGGCCGCCCTCGGCGCGGGTCACGTGGCGGGCGATGGCGCGAACCTCGGCATGGGCATTGGCCGGCGCGCAGGCGAATCCGGCGCGGGTCATGAGCGGCAGGTCGGGCCAGTCGTCGCCCATCGCCGCCACCTGCGTCCACTCGAGGCCCAGCGAGGCCAGCAGCGGCGTGGCCGCGGCGAGCTTGTCGCCGGCGCCGTAGACGGCGTGGGCGATGCCGAGGTCGGCCACGCGGCGGCGCACCGCCGGGGAGTCGCGGCCGGTGATGACCACCGGCACGATGCCGCCTTGCGTCAGCAGCTTCAGGCCATGGCCGTCGAGCGTGCTGAAGGCCTTGAAGACCTCGCCCTGCTCGCCGATGTACAGGCGCCCGTCGGTGAGCACGCCGTCGACGTCGAAGATCGCCGCGCGAATGCCCTGCGCCGCGAGCAGCAGCTCGGGAGCGAAGTGGATCACCGGGTTGATCGCGGTCAGCGCCATGGACGGCGCAGTCTAGCCGAGGGTCGCCGCTCCAGTAGCATCGACGCATCCCCGCTCGCCCTGCGCATGGCCACCACGCTCGAACTCGTCCTGCTCTACCTGGTGGCCGCCGTCACCGGCGTGGTGGCCTGCCGGCTGGCGCGGCTGCCGCCGATGCTCGGCTACCTGGTGGTGGGCGTGCTGATCGGCCCGAACGCCACCGCGCTGGCCAAGGACTCGGCCGGCGTGCAGTACCTCGCCGAGTTCGGTGTCGTCTTCCTCATGTTCGTCATCGGGCTGGAGTTCAACCTGCCCAAGCTGAAGAGCATGCGCAAAATGGTCTTCGGCCTCGGCCTCGCGCAGGTGCTGCTGACCATCGTCGGCTCGGTGATCGGGCACTTCCTGCTGACCTGGATCTACTCCTTCACCGACCGCCCCTGGGAGCTGTCGTGGCAGGGCGCCATCGTGCTCGGCTCGGCGATGGCGATGTCGAGCACCGCGATCGTGGTCAAGCTGATGGCCGACCGGCTCGAACTGGAGAGCGAGCACGGCCGCCGCGTGATGGGCGTGCTGCTGTTCCAGGACCTGGCCGTGGTGCCGCTGCTGGTGCTGATCCCGGCGCTGAATTCCAGCGGCACCGACATGGCGGTCTCGCTCAGCCTCGCCGCGGTCAAGGCGGTGGCGTTGCTGGCCATCCTGCTGGTCGGCGGGCAGAAGGTGATGCGCTGGTGGCTCACGCTCGTGGCGCGTCGCAAGAGCGAGGAGCTGTTCATCCTCAACCTGCTGCTGATCACGCTCGGGCTGGCCTGGTTGACCGAGCACTTCGGGCTGTCGCTGGCGCTCGGCGCCTTCGTCGCCGGCATGCTGGTGGCCGAGACCGAATACAAGCACCAGGTCGAGACCGACATCCGGCCCTTCCACGACGTGCTGCTCGGCCTGTTCTTCATCACCATCGGCATGAAGCTCGACTGGCGGCCGGTACTCGACCAGTGGGCACTGGTGTTGCTGCTCACGCTGGCGCCGGTGGCGGCGAAGTTCGTGCTGGTGGCGGCGCTGGCGCGTCTGTTCGGCGCCAACCCGGGCACCGCCTTGCGCACCGGCCTGTACCTCGCGCAGGCCGGCGAGTTCGGTTTCGTGCTGCTGACGCTGGGCGCCGCCAACCAGCTGATCGACCCGCAGTGGCTGAGCCCGGTGCTGGCCAGCATGGTGCTGTCGATGATGGCCACGCCGCTGCTGATCCTGTACAGCAACCGCATCGTGATGAAGCTGTCGGCGACCGACTGGCTGATGCAGTCGGTGGCGATGACCACCATTGCCAAGCGCTCGATCAACACCGCTGCGCACGTCATCATCGCCGGCTACGGCCGCAGCGGCCAGAACCTGGCGCGCATCCTCGAGGGCGAGCACATTCCCTACATGGCGCTGGACCTCGACCCCGACCGCGTGCGCCAGGCCGCCGCCGCCGGGCAGAGCGTGGTCTTCGGCGACGCCGCGCGGCTGCAGAGCCTGATGGCCGCCGGCCTGGCACGCGCCAGCGCGGTGGTGGTGAGCTACCAGGACACGGCCTCGGCGCTGAAGATCCTGCGCCTGGTGCAGGAGCACGC
>NZ_JBFXIO010000335.1:0-5749 GCF_050175855.1 Piscinibacter sp. | reverse complement strand
ACCCTGCGCGACACCCGTCGCGCTTCCCATCCGGATCGGGATTCCCCGGTCTGGTTCTTCACCCCAGCGGGGATGTGCATCCCCGCATGGCGGGGGGCCGTACCTGCAACTTCTCTGGAGTCTCACCATGAAGAGCGGACGTTCTCTCGTCGACCTGGCCCGTGAACTCGAGCGCCAGATCTCCTCCAAGCGCGACCTGGTCGTGCCTTCGTCCTTCCTGCAGTGCCGTACCGATGAGGATGGCAGCCTCAAGCTGATCGTCGACTCCCGCCAGGGAGACGGCGAATACGGTGTCACGGGTCTGGCGCGTCGGCAGCTCGCCGACAAGCTCAAGATCCCGTTCGCCTACTTCGAGCGCATGCGCACCGAGCAGCCTCAACTGCTCGACCGCAACGTCAACACTTGGCTTCAATCGGACGGCGACCGCCGGATGATCCGCACGCTGGACGGGCAGGTGAGGGCGGTGCTGTCGGACCGCTATCGCCGACTGGACAACTTCGATCTTGCGGAGAACGTCCTGCCGATCTTGCAGCGGCTGGAAGGTGCCCGCTTCGAATCGGTCGAACTGACCGAGACGAAGATGTACCTGAAGGTCATCACGCCTCGCGTCGAGTTCGAGGTCGCACCCGGCGACATCGTGCAGGCCGGCATCGTCATCACCAACTCGGAGGTCGGCTGCGGCACGCTCTCGGTGCAGCCGCTGATCTACCGGCTGGTGTGCAAGAACGGTCTGATCGCATCGGACCACGCGCTGCGCAAGACGCATGTCGGGCGCTCGCTGACCACGGAAGCGGAGTCGGTCAACGTGTTCAGGGACGACACCCTGGCCGCAGACGACCGGGCCTTCTTCCTGAAGGTGCGGGATGTGGTCGAGGCTGCGGTTTCCGAAGCCACGTTCCGCCAGGTCGCGCAGAAGCTGCAGAAGACGCGCGACATCCGTCTGACCGGCGACCCGGTGAAGTCCGTCGAGGTGCTGGCCAACCGCTACACGCTCAACGACACCGAGCGGGCCGGCGTGTTGCGGCACCTGATCGTCGAAGGCGATCTCAGTGCCTACGGCCTGGTCAACGCCGTCACGCACTTCTCGCAGGACGTCGACGACTACGACCGTGCCACCGAGTTCGAGGCACTGGGCGGCAAGCTCATCGAGCTGGCCCCTGGCGACTGGAAGGAATTGGCCCACGCCGCCTGAGAGCCCCCGAAGCACTGCCACCGGCATGCTTCGGGACTGCTGCCCCTGATTGAAGTCCTCCCGCTCGCCCGGCGCAGCCTCACGGTTGCCCGGGCATTTTTTCGTCTGTCAGCAGTGCTGACGGACGTGTGCGGCGAACACAGTGCTACCGGCTCAGTCGACGCTTGTTTCGCTCGCGCAGCAGTGCTGGCTTCCATGGCTGCGTTGCTGGATTGGCGGGCAAGGCACGCTGCCGTACGAGCAGTAGACGCAGCAGTCGCCCGGCTTCGGCTTCAGCACGGTGCGGCATTGCTCGCATTCGTAGAACCACTGACACGCATCCGTCGGCATGGTCTCCGTCTTCGCGTGGCCGCACTGCGGGCACGTGAGGGTCGATTGCAGGATGACCTCGCTCACTTGGCGCTCCCGACGAGCGTCGAGGGATAGCCGGCATCCCGTGTCGCCCGGGTCAGCGCATCCACAGTCGTGCGGGTGTCGTCGAACGTAACGGTTGCCTCACGCTTGTCCAGGTTGACCTCGGTCTTGGCGACCCCGGCCACCTTGCCCAACGCCTTCTTGACCGTGATCGGACAGGCCGCACAGTTCATGTCGGGCACCGACAACGTGACGGTCTTGGGTGCGGACCAGGCGGGACCGGACATCGCGACGACGGTGGCAAACGCGAGCAATGCTCTCTTCATGGTGTTGTCCTTTCAATAGAACCAGGGGGCGATGTAGGGAAAGCCGAGCGCGATCGCCACGAGCGCGGCGACCAGCCAGAACAGTGCCTTGTAGGTCGTCTTCACCTGCGGCAACGCACAGGCTTCGCCCGGTTGGCATGTCGCTGCGGGGCGCCAGATACGGCGCCATGCGAAGTACAGGGCCACGAGCGCCGCGCCGATGAAGACCGGCCGATACGGTTCGAGCACCGTCAGGTTGGCGATCCATGCGCCGGAGAATCCGAGCGTGATCAGCACCAGCGGCCCGAGGCAACAGGTCGAAGCAAGAATCGCGGCCAGCCCGCCGGCGAACAGGGCACCGCGACCCTGCGTGGGTTCAGCCATCGAGTAGTCCTTCCGCGCAACGTGATCCGGGGTGTAACCTTACTTCCGTACATAAGTACGGAGTCAAGGCCCATGCACGACAAGACCGGCGCCACCATCGGCGCCCTGGCGGAAACCGCCGGGGTCAACGTCGAGACGATCCGCTTCTACCAGCGCAAGGGCCTGATGCCTGAGCCGGAGAAGCCCTACGGCAGCATCCGCCGGTACGGCGCGGCGGAGCTGGCGCGCGTGCGGTTCATCAAGTCCGCGCAGCGGCTCGGGTTCAGCCTGGAGGAAGTCGGCGAACTGCTGAAGCTCGAAGACGGCGCACGCTGCAGCGAAGCGCGACAACTGGCCGAACAGAAGCTCGTGGACGTGCGCCAGAAGCTCACCGACCTGCAGCGCATCGAGTCGGTGTTGGCGGGACTGGTGGCGCGATGTTCGGCCGTTCGCGGCCGGGTCAGCTGTCCACTGATCGCATCGCTGCAGGAGGCCGCGTGATGGAACTGCTGAGGATCGCGGGCCTGTTCGCCGTGACCGCCGTGGCGGAGATCGTCGGCTGCTATCTGCCGTGGCTGGTCCTCAAGCAGGGCAGGAGCGCCTTGCTCCTCATTCCGGCCGCGGCTTTCTTGGCCCTGTTCGCCTGGCTGCTCACGTTGCACCCGAGCGCGGCCGGCCGTACGTACGCCGCATACGGCGGCATGTACATCGCGGTCGCCCTGGTGTGGCTCTGGCTTGTCGATGGCGTCACGCTGACGCGTTGGGATCTTGTCGGCGCGAGCATTGCACTGGTAGGCATGGCAGTCATCGCGCTGCAGCCAGAAGCGCGGTGACCGAGAGCAGCAACACTTCGGGCGGAGAGGCGCGACACCCAGGCGCCCAACCCTTCGATCGAGGATTTCATCGGCCGAGATAGACCGCCGTGATCTGCTCGCGCTCGTGCCCCAGCTCTTCGCTGATCGTGAGTCGCGCTTCGCGGTCGGCCTCGCGCTGCGAGGGCGTGAGGTCTCTCGATCGCGGCCCGCCGGCCGCCGGCGCCGGCCATCCGGTCAGCTCGCGGTAGCGGGTCTGCGCGTACTGGTGGCGATGGCCGTGGATGCGGTGCGCGCCGGCCGCCGCGCACTGATACTCGAAGCGGCGCAACTGCTCGACGTAGCTTCGCTCGGCCGGGATGAGGCTGCCCCTGCCGGCCAGTGTCTTGGCCTCGTCGAGGACCTGGCGCTGCTCCGCGTTGCGGATCGGAATCTCGCGCGGCCGCCCACCCTTGGTCCAGGTGTCCTTGAGCGCCAGCCGGTCGCCGCGGTCGGCCCACTCCGGACGGATCTTGATCGACTCCCCGCGCCGCAGCCCGAAGGCCGCCTGCAGCCGCAGCGACATCGCCGTGTACGGATCCGTGATCCTGGCGAGCTCGCCCCCAGTCAGTTGCCGCGCCTTGCTGACGTTGGTGACGTACTGTCGATTGCCGATGCCGTAGTGGTCGTTGTCGCGGGCGATGACGTTCTGTTTGCCGATCTTCTCGGCCCACCATCGCAGCTCTGCCATCCGGTTCTTGATCGTGCCCACGGCAAGGCCTTCCGACTGCCATCGCTCCACCAGGCCCTCGACGTGCTTGGGCTTGAGGCTTGCTGCGGCCATGTGTCGATAGCCCATCTCGTGAAGCTGACTCGCCACCAGGTCGAGCACGCGCTCGCGATCGCGCTGGGTCGCGAAGCTGCCGTCGCGGTTGCGCCGGCACAGCTGCTTCAGCTCGTAGTTCAGGTTACGCATTCGATTGCTGCTGTCGGGTGCCGTCCTCGTTCCTGTCGGTTGCCCCTGGGGCGAGATGCTTCGTTGTCGCTGGTGTGTCGTCGGTCAGGTCAGTGTTTCTGTCCGTCCCGAACGCCTGGGCGTTGCGGGAACTACGAGGGACGCGGGACACCACTCCCGTTTCGTGCCGAGTTGCTGCTGGCCGCCGCGGCACGCGGCATTGGCGTCGATGGCGCTTCCTGCGGGAAGGCGATCCATCGGGTGAGCCATTGCCCCAAGGCTCGGGGTGCGCCGGTTGGCGCCATGGCTGACATGGCCCGCGGGGAGCGGGCGGGTGCAGACCGCGTTGCACGGTCAGAGGTCCTGACGCGCATGGGAGCCCGTCACGTGGGGCGTCACTTGCGACAGCCCCGGCAAAACGCCCGTGCGCTGGGGCAGCGTGCGCGTCGTCACTACTGGCTGGCGCCGCGTAGTGACGACGCGGTTGGCGCAGTGGTGCTCGGGCAGGGCGCGGGCGTGATTGCAGCAGTGGCGTCTCGGCTGATGCCGCTACGGTCCCGCATGCTCGACTGGGGCAGGGCAGGCGCTTCGTGTCCGAAGCCTGACGCGTATCTCCAGACCTTGCGGCCGCCGATTTTCAGGAGATGAGGCCGGCGTATGCGCCCACGGATGCGGGCAGGGGCGATGCGCTGTCGGGCATCAAACGGGCTGACTCAGCCAGCGTAGGCGGGAGCGATCCTGCGCCAACGTCTTCCGTACCGCAACCGCAGTGGTCGACTGCGGCAGGCACACGTCGGCCAGCCAGGCATTCGCCAACGTCTCGTCAGCACTGCGGACGGCCGGATAGCACTCGGTTCGTGCAGGCGGCTTACCCACCGCCGCGCGAGTCTTGCGTGTGAGGCGCCGATCGCGCGGCCGTGGATAAGCGTGCTTGAAATGTCGGATCGCGTTACCGGCGCCGCCAGACTAGACGTTCACACGCGGCAAGCTGAGGCCATACGCTGCGACTTGCGCACGGTACTGTCGTCCGCTCGCAGGAGATCGAGGTAAGCGGTCAATAAACCACGCCCTTGTGCTCGCCGACTCCTCGGGGGTACCGCCCTTCAGACAGTTTTCAAGTCGAGGCGCCAGGGCAGCATCTCGGCGTAGTCATCAGCGCTGGCAGCCTTAGGCAGTGCGATCAGCAGTGCACGCAGGTACTGGTAGCCGTCGATGCCGTTGACCCGGCAGGTCTGCAGCAGCGAGTACAAGTTGGCGCTGGCCTGGGCACCGGCCACCGTGTCGGCGAACAGCCAGTTGCGCCGTCCCACGCAGAACGGCCGGATCGCGTTCTCCTGGACGTTGTTGTCGATGCTATAGCGGCCATCCGTGACGTAGCGTGCGAGCTTGCCCCACTGCGAGCCGAGGTAATGCAGAGCCTGCCCCAACAGACTCTTGGGAAGCACGGCGTGCAGGTTGGCCACCAATAACACCTCGATCTTTTCCAGCACGGGCACGCTTTCGTGTTCGCGCCGGCGTGCGCGTTCGTTCACGTCGGCGCCGTCTCGCTGGGCCTGCGCCTCGACGTGGTACAGCTTGCCGATCAGTGCAATGAACCGCGCGGCCAACTGATCCGCAGTGCGCTGATCCTTGGGCAACGCCTGCAGCGCCGCGTGGAAGTACCGCCGGCAATGGGCCCAGCACCCCAGGTGCACGAGTTGGTGTGCGTGGGCCACGGTGTCATAGACCTCGTAGCCGTCGGTCATCAGCACCGCATCGGGCCGGATGCCGGCGTACAACGCCATCGCCG
>NZ_JBFXIO010000334.1:0-5787 GCF_050175855.1 Piscinibacter sp. | reverse complement strand
GCAGGACACGCAGGGACCTTACGCGGAATCGTCGAGCCTGCGCGACGACGCCGTGCGCAGTGTGCTCGGACTGCCCGGCGTGGCGCGCGCCGCCAACGTGACCTACCTGACGATGCAGGTGCGGCGCGCCTCGGTCAGCGGCGTGGCGCCGGCGGGCAGCGGTGATGACGATGTGCGCGCGATGGTGGTTGGCTTCGAACCCGGGCAGCCGGGGGAGCCGGGCTACCTGGTGGCCGGGCGGCACATCACCCGCAGCCACTACGAAGCCGTGGCCGACGTGCGCACGGGCTTCACCCTGGGCGAACGCATCCGCATCCGCCGCCACGAGTACACGGTCGTCGGACTGACGCGGCGCATGGTGTCGTCGGGGGGCGACCCGATGGTCTTCATCCCGCTGAAGGACGCTCAGGAAGCGCAGTTCCTGAAGGACAACGACGCCATCGTCAACGAGCGCGCCCGCACCGCGGCCAACCCGAGCCTGAACCGACCGGGCGTGCCGGGGCTGCTGGAGGCGATCCAGGCGTCGCAGGCCAACAACCGCAACGTCAACGCCATCCTCGTGCAGGTGCAGCCCGGCATCGACGCCGAGGCGGTGGCCGAACCGGTGCGCCGATGGAAGCACCTGGAAGCCTTCACGCGCGAGCAGATGGAAGAGATCCTCGTGGCCAAGCTGATCGCCACGTCGGCCAGGCAGATCGGCATGTTCCTGGTGATCCTGGCCATCGTCAGCGCGGCCATCGTGGCCTTCATCATCTACACGATGACGCTGGGCAAGATCCGCGAGATCGCGGTGCTCAAGCTGATCGGCACGCGCAACCGCACCATCGCCGGCATGATCCTGCAGCAGGCTCTGGGACTGGGCCTGATCGGCTTCGTCGTCGGCAAGGTGGCGGCAACCTTCTGGGCGCCGATCTTCCCGAAATACGTGCTGCTGGAGCCGGGCGACGCGGTGCGCGGGCTGGTGGCGGTGGTGGTGATCTGCGCGCTGGCCAGCACGCTGGCGATCCGCGTCGCGCTGAAGGTCGACCCGGCCGCGGCGATCGGAGGCTGAGGTGGGCGAACTCGGCATCCGCATCGAGCACCTGCGCAAGCGCTACGGCGAGGGCGACACCGCCGTCGACGCGCTGAAGGACGTGAACATGACCGTGGCGCCCGGCGAGGTGGTGGGTCTGATCGGACCATCGGGTTCGGGCAAAAGCACGCTGTTGAAGTGCCTGGGCGCGGTCATCGAGCCGAGCGGCGGTCGAATGGTGCTGGGTGGCGAGGCCATCTACGACGACGGCTGGAAAATCCCGGACCTGCGCGCGCTGCGGCGCGACAGCATCGGCTTCGTCTTCCAGGCGCCCTACCTGATCCCGTTCCTCGACGTGACCGACAACGTGGCCCTGCTGCCGATGCTGGCGGGGCGACCGAATGCCGAGGCCCGGACACGCGCACGCGAACTCCTGGAGGCCCTGGACGTCGACCACCGCGCCGGCGCGCAGCCTTCGGAGCTGTCCGGCGGCGAGCAGCAGCGCGTGTCGATCGCGCGTGCGCTCGCCAATCGGCCGCCGGTGATCCTTGCGGACGAACCGACGGCACCGCTGGACAGCGAGCGCGCGCTGGCCGTGGTGCGCATCCTCAATCAGATGGCGGTGCAGTACCACACGGCAGTGATCGTGGTCACGCACGACGAGAAGATCATCCCGACCTTCAAGCGGATTTATCACATCCGCGACGGCCGGACCGAAGAAGAGGCGGGGCAAGGCTTGAGCCTCTGACCCGAGCCAGCCCGGTTTCAGCAGCCGTCAACCAGGAGCAAGAGTGTGAGCACATCCAAGGCGGACTGGCTGGTGAAGTCACTGGCAGGGGTCGCAGTGCTCTTCGGGTTGCTAACGGTCCTGTCCGGCGGTCGCACACTGTTCGGTGGCGAAGCGGCGCGCCTGGCGGCCGGGGCCATAGTGCCCTTCGTGCTCTGGTTCAACTTCGTCGCCGGGTTCGCCTACGTGACCTGCGGTCTGGGGCTTTGGCAGCGGCGGCGCTGGGCGGTACCGCTGGCCGTCTTCATCGCCGCCGCAACCGGCCTGGTCTTCGCCGCCTTCGGCGTCCATGCATGGATTGGTGGTGCCTACGAGACGCGAACCGTCGGCGCGATGACGCTGCGCACGTTACTGTGGGCGGGTATTGCAGCAACCGCCCACCGCGTGCTAAGGCAACTCATCTGACTGAACGGCAGGCACCAGGTGGCGACCGAAGGTGACCAAGTCGGGCCCGTCGGCTGGTCTATCAGCACTGAGCGAACCCAGTCCTGTCAAGCCTCGGCGAACGAATCGCGCACTACCGCATCCGCGCTGCTGCGCCGCGCCTTCGCGCAACAGCTTGGGCCCCCGCAGTTCAGCGGGGGATGAAGAACGTCGACTTCTCGAACTGGATGGCCGATCGGTCTGCGCTGGTGCCGGAGGTGGGCTCCACGCCCGTGACCGCAAACATCACGGGCACCGACCGGCCTGCGAGCCCTTGCGCCACGACGAATGGTAGGCGCAAGCTCACCGACGTCGACGTCACGGCAGCCGGGCCTGCGCTGGCCGGCATTGCCACGACCTCCAACCCGTCGATCCCGGAGGCGGCAACCCGGTAGGTCTGCGGAGCCTCCGTGCGATTCATGATCTGGATGCGGTAGACGTTCTCAACCGCGCCTTCCTCCACCACACGGGCCAACGCGCCACGGTCCTTGACCACATCGAACTTGAACGGGCTGCGCATCGCCACGCTGGCTGCGAAGGTGACGCTGGCCGCCGAAAGCACTGCGCCGTAGATCAGCACACGCGGGCGCAGCGCGCGCTTGAACATCTGCAGCCGTGTCCAGCCGTTCACCACGCCGTTCTCCGTGGAGTAGCGGATGAGCCCTTTGGCATAGCCCATCTTGTCCATCACGTCGTTGCAGACGTCGATGCAGGCTGCGCAGCCGATGCATTCGTTCTGCAGCCCGTTGCGGATGTCGATGCCGGTGGGACACACCTGCACGCACAGCGTGCAGTCGATGCAGTCTCCAAGTCCGTGAGCGGCCGAGTCCGCCTTGCGCGAGCGCGATCCGCGCGGGTCGCCTCGCTTCGCGTCGTAGGTGATGATTAGCGAGTCCTTGTCGATCAAGGCGCTCTGGAAGCGCGCGTAAGGGCACATGTACTTGCACATCTGCTCGCGCAGGAAGCCCGCGTTGCCGTACGTCGCGGCGCCGTAGAACAGGACCCAGAACGCGTTCCAGCCGGACAAGTTCCAGCTCGCCATATCCACTGCGAGCTCGCGGATCGGCGTGAAGTAGCCGACGAAGCTGAACCCGGTGAACAAGGCGATCGACAGCCACGCCGAGTGCTTGGCGCCCTTGCGCCAGATCTTGCGCCACCGCCACGGTTGCTGGTCCAGGCGCATGCGCGCAACCCGGTCGCCCTCGATCTTCCGCTCGGCCCACATGAAGATCTCGGTGTAGACCGTCTGCGGACAGGTGTAGCCGCACCAAAGGCGGCCTGCCACGGCGGTGAAGAAGAACAGCGCCAATGCAGACAGCACCAGGAGTGCCGCCAGGAAGATCAGGTCCTGCGGATAGAGCAGCAGGCCGAAGATATAGAAGCGCTGGGCATCGAGGTCGAACAGCACGGCCTGCCGGCCACTCCACTGCAGCCAAGGCAACCCATAGAACAGAAGCTGCGTCAGCCACACGAACACCCAGCGCCAGTTCGCGAACCAACCCTTGACCGCCCGAGGGTAGATCGTCGGCTGCTTCTGGTACATCGAGACGAACTGAGCGCTGTCCTCTACTTCAGCGCTCGCTGACATGATGGGGATAACCTTCGCGGGCTTGGACATGCTCAGCGCTCGCGGGGAATCCGGCGGTAAGAGGTCGAGGCTCGAGTCATCGCTTCAGCTCGTCGAGCTTGCGCTCGATCCGGCTCCATTCCTCGGCATCGGGCAGTGCCAGCTTGGTCTTCGTGATGGGCTTCCACTCCCTGGAAAGCTCGGCGTTCAGCGCGGTGAAGTGCTGTTGATCCGTGGGCACGTCTTCCTCACCAAAGATCGCATTCACCGGGCACTCGGGCACGCAGACCGCGCAGTCGATGCACTCGTCCGGGTCGATGACCAGGAAGTTCGGCCCCTCCCGGAACGCATCGACCGGACAGACGTCGACGCAATCGGTGTACTTGCACCGGATGCAGGCCTCGGTGACGACGAAGGTCATCGTGCACGGCGCCCGAGGTCAGCCGCAGCAGGCGCCGCCCGAGCAGCAGGAATCGCCTCGCGCGACCGGTTGCGCGTTGACGGCGTCCGCGGTGCGGGCGATCTGGATGCGCCAGACCGACGGGCCGGCCTCCAGCACCGTCCACTCGAACTGCCCGTACGAACGGTCATCGAACTGGTAGTGCAAGGGTTGCGGGTTGTGGTCATTCACCAGCTGCAGCGCCTGCCCGACGGCCAGGCCGTCGAAGCGGCCGAAGATCAGCGGGTGGCGCTCGCGGGGCGGGATGGTCCGCAGATCGAGCACATGGGTCGGTTGGATCAGGGTGGCAGTCATCGGGACCTTTCAGGGGAGTTGGGCATCACCGCGAGCGCAGCCGCGCCTTGGTGATGCGTTGAAAAACTTCAGGCTGGGATCGGCTTGTAGAAGAGCCCGAGCGCTGCGTCGCGTCACCCATCCTTGCCGTCTAGCCGGCTGGCCACCAGCCAGGGGCCGAAGCGCCAAAGGTAGAGGGTGAACGCCAGCGCCCAGGCGACTGCCGCCGCGATCAGCGCGTCGGCAGCGAGTGCCGGTGCAAGCATCGGCAGGGCCACGCGGACCACTGCTGCAGCCAGGACCAGCAGATAGGCCGTCACTTCAAGCCGTGACGCCTTGAGTGGACGGCCGGTATGGCCGCGCGCGGTCCGGGTGATCATGCCAACGATGAGTCCAGCCGTGGCGCCGACGGCAAGGGCATGGATGCCGGCAGATGTCGACACGAAGCCCATTTGAGCGGCTGCGAGCAGCGCGAAGCCCAAGGGCAGCCAGGCGTAGGCCATATGCAGCACCCACAGGATGGGCCGCGCCTTCGTGCGCCAGGGCTGCCAGTGCCACAGCCGAAATGTGTGCAGCAGGGCCGCCAAGCTGAGGCCTGCAGCCGTGATCGGGTTGACGGGCAACAGCACCCAGGCCGCCAGCGACAACGCGGTCGTGGCCAGCGCAGCACGCTCGAGCCAAGGCGGCGTCTGGAGTTGCCGACCCGGCAGTGCCGACATCGTGAAGGCCGGGATGACGCGCCCGGCGATCACGCACTCGATCGTCACGATCAAAGCGAGGCCGGCGTGCAGCGCGCGCAGGGGGTCGATGCTGAACCATCCCAGCGTCGCCGCATGAAACGCGAGGTTGGAGGACGCCAGCAGCACGACCACGGCACCCAACGGGAGATTGCGGCGGTTCCCCGACTTCCAGAGCACCCGCAGCAACACTCCGGCCACCCAAGGCAGCAACAGGGCATCGAGCAACGCGTACACGGCGTACGGCGCACCAAGCGCTGCCAGCCGCGCCGCTAGCCAGATTGCCGCCATGACGGCCAGGGTGGCGCCGCGCGGCGTGGACAAGCCGGTCCAGGCCTTTCCGGCCGTCAGCAGGAAACCCACGATCACCGCGACCGCAAAGCCGAACAGCATCTCGTGGGTGTGCCACAACAGCGGGGGCATCGTCGCCGGCAGCGCCGCCACGCCCAGAACGGCTGCGACCCAGTACGGCACCGCGAGCGCCGCGAAGGCCGCCGCGCCGAGGTAGAACGGACGGAAGCCCAGCCG
>NZ_JBFXIO010000333.1:0-5788 GCF_050175855.1 Piscinibacter sp. | reverse complement strand
CACCGCGCGGCCGGCATCGACGTGCGCCTCGGCGTGACGGTCGATGACTTCGTGGTCGAGGGCGACCGGCTCGCCGCGCTGTCGGTGAACGGCCGGCGCGAGCTCGTCGAGCTGCTGGTGATGGGCATCGGCGCCGCGCCCGACACGGCGCTAGCGCAGGCCGCCGGGCTGGACTGCGACCCGCGCGACGGTGCCGTGCTGGTCGATGCCTCCATGCGCAGTTCGGACCCGGCCATCCTCGTCATTGGCGACTGCGCCAGCTTCCCCGAGCAGGGCAGCGCGCGCCGGCTGCGGCTGGAGTCGGTGCAGAACGCCAACGACCAGGCCAGGACCGCCGCCGCGACGATCCAGGGCGCGCCGGAGCCCTATCGCGCGCTGCCGTGGTTCTGGTCGGAGCAGGGGCCGATGCGCCTGCAGATGGCCGGGGTGATGCCGGCCGACGGCGTTCGCTACCGTCGGCCCGGCCCCACGCCGGCCAGCTTCTCGCTGCTGCACTACGAGGGCGAGCGCCTCGTGTGTGTGGAGAGCGTCAATGCGCCGCTGGACCACATGGCCGCGCGCAAGCTGCTGGAGGGCGGCAAGAGCCCTGCGCCCGCCGTGGCCTGTGATCCGTCGGTGCCGCTGAAGCAGCATGCGTGAGCGACACTCGCGCCACGCATGCTCGACTCCCTTCCCCTGCTCGTGAGCCTCGGCGCCGGCCTGGTCGGCGGCGTGTTCTTCGCGTTCTCGGCCTTCGTGATGAAGGCGCTGGCCGAGCTGCCGGCCGAACACGGCATCCAGGCGATGCAGCGCATCAACGTGGTGGTGCTCAACCCGCTGTTCCTCGGCCTGTTCGTGGGCACGGCGGTGCTGGCCGGCCTGTGCGTGCTCGCCGCTTTCTTCCCCTGGGGCACGACGCGCTCTTCGCTGCTGCTCACCGCGGGCCTGAGCTACCTCGTCGGCTCGTTCGGCGTCACGGCCGCCTGCAACGTGCCGCGCAACGAGCGCCTGGCCCGGCTCGACCCCGCCTCGCGAGAGGCGCAGGACTACTGGCCCGCCTACCTGCGCGGCTGGCTGCGCTGGAACCACGTGCGCACGCTGGCGTCGATGATCGCAGCGGGTTGCGCGGCCGGGGCGCTGGCGGTCTGATCCGCTCGCAGCGTGCGCCGCGGGGCGCACCCTAGAATCCGCGCCCCGACCCCGCCCTCGCACCATGTTCAAGAACGCGCTCGTCTACCGCATCGACCAGTGGGAGCCGCCCACGCAGGCCGAGATCGCCCAACGCCTGGAGGGCTCGCGCTTCGCCGAGTGCGGCCCCACGCAGCCCGAAGCCGCCGGCTGGGTGGAGCCGCGCGGCGAGAAGCACGGCGCGCTGCTGGAAAGCGTGGGCGGGCAGCTGATCCTCAAGCTGTGCTCGGAGGCCAAGCCGGTGCCCTCGGGCGTGGTCAAGCAGCAGCTGGAAGCCAAGCTCGACCAGATCGAGGCCGACACCGGCCGCCGCCCCAAGGGCAAGGCCAAGCGCGAGCTGAAGGAGCAGATCGTGCACGAGCTGCTGCCGCGCGCCTTCCCGAAGCGATCGTCGACGCTGGTGTGGATCGACCTCGCCGCCAAGCGCGTGCTGATCGGCGTGTCGAGCACGAAGAAGGCCGATGCGGTGGTCACGCGGCTGGTCGAGCTGTTCGGTGGCCTGCGCCTGGCGCCGCTGCAGACGGCGCTGTCGCCGGCCACCGCGATGTCGGCCTGGCTCAGCGACAAGGAGCCGCCGCGCGGCTTCAGCATCGACCGCGAGTGCGAGCTCAAGCAGCCCGACAGCGAGAAGGCCGCGGTGCGCTACGCGCGCCACACGCTGGAGATCGACGAGGTGGGCGAGCACATCAAGCAGGGCAAGCTGCCCACGCAGCTCGCGCTGACCTGGAACAGCCGCGTCTCCTTCGTGCTCACCGATGCGCTGGTGCTGAAGAAGATCAAGCTGCTTGACGTGGTGCTCGAAGGCAGCGGCCAGGGCGACGCTGACGGCGGCTTCGATGCCGACGTGGCGATCACCACCGGCGAACTGCGCGGCCTGCTGCCCGACCTGATCGACGCGCTGGGCGGGCCGCTGGAACAGCCGGCCGCCCCATGAACGACGAGGCGCGCCGCCACAGCCCCGCGGCCGAGCGCAACCGCGCGCCCATCCTCGCCGAGCTGCAGCGGCTGCTGCCGCCGCAGGGCACGCTGCTGGAGATTGCCAGCGGCACCGGTCAGCATGCGGCCTTCTGCAGCGCCGGCCTGCCCGGCTGGCGCTGGCTGCCGAGCGACTTCGACGCGGCATCGCTGCCCTCGATCAGCGCCTGGTGCGCCGGTCTCGATCGCGTGGCCACACCGATCCGGCTCGACGTGCTGCAGCCGCACTGGCCCGGTGTGCCCGCGCAGGTGGATGCGATCTACTGCGCCAACCTGCTGCACATCGCGCCCTGGGCCTGCTGTGCCGCGCTGATGCAGGGCGCGGCGCGGCACCTCGCGGCCGGCGGGCTGCTGGTCACCTACGGCCCGTACCTGGAGGACGAGGTCCCGACCTCGAGCGGCAACCTCGCCTTCGACGCCGACCTGCGCGCACGCGACCCGGCCTGGGGGCTGCGCCGCCGCGAGGATGTCGAACGGGAGGCGGCGCGCGCGGGCCTGGTGCTGCGCGAGCGCGTGACGATGCCGGCCAACAACCTGCTGCTGGCCTGGGGCCGCAGCGCGGCAGCGTGACGCTGCGCTACCTGCAGGGCTACCCGCCCGCGCTGCTGGCGCAGGTGCAATCGCTCATCGATGCCGGCCGGCTCGCGCAGACCGTCGCGCAGCGCCACCCCGAGATGCACATGGTGCGCAGCGAGCGCGCGCTGTACGACTACGTCTGCGAGCTGAAGGCACGCCATATGCGCAGCGCGCCGCCGCTGTCCAAGGTGGCCTTCGATCCGAAGCTGCACGTGCTGAAGAACGCACTGGGCACGCACAGCGCCGTCTCGCGCGTGCAGGGCGGCCAGCTCAAGGCCAAGCGCGAGATCCGCATCGCCTCGCTGTTCAAGGAGGCGCCGGCCGACTTCCTGCGCATGATCGTCGTGCACGAACTGGCGCACCTGAAAGAGCGCGAGCACGACAAGGCCTTCTACGCGTTGTGCGAGCACATGGAACCGCACTACCACCAGCTCGAGTTCGACCTGCGCCTGTGGCTGACGGCACGCGAGCTGCCGGCCGCACCACAATGAGCGCCTGACCCCGAGGATTCGAATGGCCGTCTACGACACCCTTGCCCGCGCGGTCGCCCTGGTCGGCGCGGGCGCCATCCGCTGGCGGCGCCTGCAGGGCCGCGTGCAGCACATCCCGGCGATGGGGCCTGCGCCCGACATTCCCCAGGCCCAGCCGCAGGGCCGCATCCCGACGCTGAAGATGCCCACCGCGCAGGGCTGGTCGGCCGGGCAGTTGCCCTCGGCCGCAGCGGGCCTGAAGGTCAACCCCTTCGCCGCCGGGCTGAAGCACCCGCGCTGGATCCAGGTGCTCCCCAACGGCGACGTGACGGTGGCCGAGGCGCTGCAGCAGGCTGGCGGCGCGCCGCGCACGCTGTTCGACCACGCCATGGTGGCGACGATGCGCCGTGCCGCCGCGCTCGGAGTGAGCCCCAACCGCATCACCCTTCTGCGCGACGCCGACGGCGACGGCGTGGCCGAGCAGCGCCACGCCTTCCTCGAGAACCTCAACCAGCCCTTCGGCATGGCGCTGGTGGGCGACACCTTCTACGTCGGCAACACCGATGGCGTGATGGCCTTCCCGTACACGCCGGGCACCACGCGGATCGAGGCCTCTCCACGCCGGCTGTCCACGTTCAAGCCCGGTGGACACTGGACGCGCAGCCTGCTGCCCAGCGCCGACGGGCGGCGCCTGTACGTCGGTGTCGGCTCGCTGAGCAACATCGCCGAGCATGGCTTCAAGGCCGAGGAAGGCCGCGCCTGCATCTACGAGCTGGACCTGACGACGAACCAGTGCCGCATCTTCGCCGCCGGCCTGCGCAACCCCGTCGGCCTGGCGTGGGAGCCGGTCACCGGGCGGCTTTGGACCGTGGTCAACGAACGCGACGGCCTCGGTGACGAGACGCCGCCCGACTACCTCACCTCGGTGAGCGACGGCGGCTTCTACGGCTGGCCGTACTGCTGCTGGGGCCAGACGGTGGACGACCGCGTGCCGCAGGACCCCGCCCTGGTGGCCCGAGCGCTGACGCCCGACTATGCGCTGGGCGGCCACACCGCCTCGCTCGGCCTGTGCTGGATGCCCGCCGGCACCCTGCCGGGCTTCGATGTCGACGGCATGGTGATCGGCCAGCACGGCTCGTGGAACCGCAGCACGCTCAGCGGCTACAAGGTGGTGTTCGTGCCCTTCGCCAACGGCCGGCCCGCGGGCGCACCGCGCGACATCCTGTGGGGCTTCCTGGCCCCGGACGAGTCGGTCTCGTACGGCCGCCCGGTGGGCGTGGCGATCGGTCCGGACGGCAAGTCGCTGCTGGTCGCCGACGACGTGGGCGACGTGGTCTGGCGCGTCGCCGGGAATTGAGAGGAACATGCCAGCCCCTCCGAACGGCGTGATCGCCGGCTGGCTCGCGCGCCACCACCACCTCGTGCTCGACGGCGCGCTCGGCACCGAGCTCGCGCGGCGCGGCGCCGACATCGACGATCCGCTGTGGTCGGCGCGCCTGCTGATCGAACAGCCGGCGCTGATCCGCGAGGTGCATCTCGACTACTACCGCGCCGGCGCCGACGTGGCCACCACCGCCACCTACCAGGCCACCTTCGAAGGCTTCGCGCGGCGCGGCATCGGCCACGACGAAGCGGCGCGGCTGATGCGCCTGGCGGTGGCGCTGGCCTGCGAGGCGCGCGACATCTTCTGGCGCGAAGCGCAGGCCGATCCGGCCCAGGCCCAGCGCGCGCGGCCACTGGTGGCGGCCTCGGTCGGCCCCTATGGCGCGATGCTCGCCGACGGCTCGGAGTACCGCGGCGACTACGGCCTGCGCGAAGAAGCGCTGATGGACTTCCACCGCGAGCGGCTGCGCGTGCTGGCGGAGGCCGGCGCCGACCTGCTCGCCTGCGAGACCGTGCCCTGCCTCGTCGAGGCGCGTGCGCTGGCGCGGCTGCTGGCGGAACTTCCCGGCGCCGAGGCGTGGATCAGCTTCTCCTGCCGCGATGGCGAGCACGTCAGCGATGGCGGGCCCTTCGCCGACTGCGTGGGCGCGCTCGACGGCTTCGCGGCGGTGGCGGCCATCGGCATCAACTGCACGCCTCCGCAGCACATCGACTCGCTGGTGCGCATCGCGCGCGCCCACACCGCCAAGCCGATCGTCGTCTACCCGAATGCCGGCGAGCAGTACGACGCCGTCACCCGCACCTGGCGCGGCACCGCCCACGCAGGCGGCGACGCGCTGGCCGGTGCGGCGCTGCACTGGGCCGAGGCCGGCGCCCGCCTGATCGGCGGCTGCTGCCGCACCACGCCGGCCGACATCGCGGCGCTGTACCGCCGCTGGGCGGCGGCCGACGGCGCATCCTGATTCAACGCAAGTGAGAACCATTCTCACTTAGCGTATGATGGCGGTATGACTTCGCTGCCCGCACACCTCCGTTTCCACCACATCGCCGGTCTGCCGCGCCGGCACTTTCTCGCCGGGCTGGGCGCCATCGCCCTCGGCGGTGCCGCCCATGGCGCGCCCGCCGAGCCGAGCGCGGCGCGACAACGCCTCGCCGCGGCCTGGCGGCTGCCCGACGGCGGCGCCGAGGAACTCGACCGCGTCGGCATGCTGGAGATC
>NZ_JBFXIO010000332.1:0-5815 GCF_050175855.1 Piscinibacter sp. | reverse complement strand
GAGCTGCTTGTCGGTCGGCTTGATGCCGCGCGACTCGAGGATGTTCACGTTCGAGAACAGCTCCTACTCGAAGTTGAAGAGGAACAGGCGCACGCGCGCGCGCGCGACCGGGTCGCCCGGCATCAGCTGCGGGTGCGGGAAGCGCTCGTCGATGTATTCGTTGATGATGTGCGACTCGTACAGGATGAGGTCGCGCTCGACGAGGATGGGCACCTCGTTGTACGGGTTCATCAGCGCGATGTCTTCGGGCTTGGCGAACAGGTCGACGTCGCGGATCTCGAAGTCCATGCCCTTCTCGAACAGCACGAAGCGGCAGCGGTGCGAGTACGGGCAGGTGGTTCCGGAATAAAGCACCATCATGGCGGTGTGCTCCTAGAGGCGGCAAAAAACACGAGCGCAGTGGGTGCCGGGAACGGGCAACACCACTGCGCTGCGGCCCGCCGCTCCAGCGGGAGCGGCGGACGAGAGGACGGTCACTTCACGTCTTTCCAGTAGGCGGCGTTCAGGCGCCAGGCGATCAGCGTGAAGACACCGAGGAAGATCAGCACCCACACGCCGATGCGCACGCGCTGGCTGCGCGCCGGCTCGCCCATCCATTGCAGGTAGGCGACCAGGTCGCCCACCGCCGAATCGTACTCCCGCGGCGTCATCTTGCCCGGCGTGAGCTGCTCGAAGCCGTCGAAGCGATGGATCGTCTTGGCCGGGTCGTGGGGATCCTTCTCCTCCACGTAGCGGGCGGCGCGCTGGCCCTGCAGTTCCCACAGCACGTGCGGCATGCCGACGCCGGGGAAGGCGAGGTTGTCCCAGCCGGTCGCCTTGGACGGATCGCGGTAGTAGGTGCGCAGGTAGGTGTAGAGGTAGTCGGCGCCGCTGCCCTGGCCGAACGAGGCGCGCGAGCGGGCGATCACGCTCAGGTCGGGCGGCGTGCCGCCAAACCAGTCCTTGCCCTGCTTGGGCGTGATCGCCACCTGCATGGTGTCGCCGACCTTGTCGGTAGCGAACATCAGGTTGCTCTTGATCTGCTCTTCGGTCAGCCCGATGTCGCGCAGGCGGTTGTAGCGCATGAACGCTGCCGCATGGCAGTTCAGGCAGTAGTTGGCGAACAGCTTCGCACCGTTCTGCAGCGCGGCCAGGTCGTTGGACTTCTCCTGGGGGAACTTGTCCCAGGCGATGCCGCCGCCGGCAGCGTGGGCACCCGCCGCGAGGCCGAGCGCCATGAGCAGGGAGAGGATGATCTTCTTCATGATGTGGTCGTTCCGGCGGGTCGCGTCAGTGGGCGGCGAAGTTCACGCGGTCGGGCACCGGCTTGAACTCGCCGAGGCGGCTCCACCAGGGCATCAGCAGGAAGAAGCCGAAGTAGAACAGCGTGCCGACCTGCGACACCCGCTCGCCGATCGGCGACGGCGGCTGCACGCCGAGGTAACCGAGGATCAGGAAGTTGATGACGAACAGGCCGTACACATACTTGTGCCAGTTCGGGCGGTAGCGGATCGACTTGACCGGGCTGTAGTCGAGCCAGGGCAGGAAGAACAGGATGATCACGGCGCCGCCCATCACCACCACGCCCCAGAACTTGGCGTCGATGGCCAGCATCAGCGCCGACACCACCAGCGCACCGCCGAGGATGGCCACCTTGAACAGGCCGCCGACGCGGGCCTTGAGCAGGCCCAGCACCGCACCGGCCACCACGCACGCGATCAGCACGTACATCATCTCGGTGGTGATGGCGCGCAGCATCGAATAGAACGGCGTGAAGTACCACACCGGTGCGATGTGCGCCGGCGTCTTCAGCGGATCGGCCGGGATGAAGTTGTTGAACTCCAGGAAGTAGCCGCCGAACTCGGGCGCGAAGAACACGATCGCGGTGAAGGCGATCAGGAACACCGACACGCCCAGGATGTCGTGGACGGTGTAGTACGGGTGGAACGGGATGCCGTCCAGCGGCTTGCCGGAAGCGTCCTTCTTCGCCTTGATCTCGACGCCGTCGGGGTTGTTGGAGCCGACGTCGTGCAGCGCGAACAGGTGCGCGACGACCAGGCCCAGCAGCACCAGCGGCACCGCGATCACGTGGAAGCTGAAGAAGCGGTTCAGCGTGGCGTCGCTGACCACGTAGTCGCCGCGGATCAGCAGCGCGAGGTCCGGGCCGACGAACGGGATGGCAGCGAACAGGTTGACGATCACCTGGGCGCCCCAGTAGCTCATCTGGCCCCAGGGCAGCAGGTAGCCCATGAAGGCCTCGGCCATCAGCGTCAGGAAGATCGCGCAGCCGAAGATCCACACCAGCTCGCGCGGCTTGCGATAGCTGCCGTAGATCATGCCGCGCCACATGTGCAGGTAGACGACGACGAAGAACGCGCTCGCGCCCGTCGAGTGCATGTAGCGGATGATCCAGCCGCCCGGCACGTCGCGCATGATGTACTCGACCGACGCGAAGGCCAGCGCCGCATCGGGCTTGTAGTGCATCACGAGGAAGATGCCGGTGACGATCTGGATCACCAGCACCAGCATCGCCAGCGAACCGAAGAAGTACCAGAAGTTGAAGTTCTTCGGCGCGTAGTACTCCGACATGTGCACCTTGTAGGCCGAGAACGCCGTCGGGAAACGGTTCTCGAACCAGGTGGTCACCTTCTGGGCGACCGGCGCGTCGGCGGGGAGTTCCTTGAATTCAGCCATGGTCGTGCTTCCTGTCCTGTTCAGGCCTTCTTGTCTTCACCGATCAGCAGACGGGTGTCGGACAGGTACATGTGCGGAGGCACCTCGAGGTTGTCGGGGGCCGGCTTGTTCTTGAACACGCGGCCGGCCATGTCGAAGGTCGAGCCGTGGCAGGGGCACAGAAAGCCGCCGGCCCAGTCGTCCGGCAGCGAAGGCTGCGCGCCGGGCTGGAACTTGTCGGACGGCGAGCAGCCCAGGTGCGAGCAGATGCCCACGGCCACCAGGATCTCGGGCTTGATCGAGCGATGCTCGTTGCGAGCGTACTCGGGCGTCAGTTCGGCCGGGTTGCGCAGCGACTTCGGGTCGGCCAGCTGGCCGTCGAGCTTGGGCAGCGCCGCCAGCTGTTCCGGGGTGCGCTTGACGATCCACACCGGCTTGCCGCGCCACTCCACCGTGAGCTTCTCGCCCGGCTTCAGGGCGCCGATGTCCACCTCGACGGCGGCACCGGCAGCGCGTGCGCGCTCGGAAGGCTGGAACGAACTGACGAAGGGCACGGCGGTGAAGCCGACACCCACGGCGCCTGCGCATCCCGAGGCGATGAGCCAGGTGCGTTTGCCGTTGTCGACGGAGCTGTCACTCATGGGATTCCTCTGGGCAGACTGCGTAACTTATTCAGGGTCAACCCGGCATTCTAACGGACGCGTCAAGAGGGGATCCACGTCGCGCCGACGGCCCGCGGCGTGATCAAGCTCTCATCGTCAAGGCGCGGTCACCACGGCGGCGCCGAGGCGTTCACGCCGGGCCGGAGCGCGGCTTGACTTGCCTGCCACCGTGGGAATACTGCACGGCGCCGCGCAGAAGTGACGGCCACCTCACCACAACGACAGACAGAGGAGTTCCCCATGGGATTCGCAAGCGAGTTCAAGGAATTTGCGATGAAGGGCAATGTCGTCGACCTCGCGGTCGGCGTCATCATCGGCGCGGCGTTCGGCAAGATCGTCGACTCGGTGGTCAAGGACCTGATCATGCCGATCGTCGGCCGCGTGATCGGCGGCCTCGACTTCTCCAACTACTTCGTCAAGCTGGCCGACCCGCCCGCCGGGTACAGCGGGCCGATGACCTACGAGGCCCTGACCAAGGCCGGCGTGCCGCTGTTCGCCTACGGCAACTTCATCACCGTGGCGATCAACTTCGTGATCCTCGCCTTCATCATCTTCATGATGGTCAAGCAGATCAACCGGCTGAAGAAGGAGGCCCCTCCGGCCCCGCCGGCCGCGCCGCCGGAAGACGTGGTGCTGCTGCGCGAGATCCGCGACGCGCTGAAGAAGTGACCCCCGTCCGGCCGCGGTCGGCGGCCGTGACGCAACGCACATCCGGGGGCGGGTTTTTGGGCCCATACTTCACGGTCGCCTGCCCGTCGGCGTGACCGACGCCCGCGGCCGGGCCGCCCGACCCGCCCCCTCGATGAACCTCTCCGACCCCCGCCAGAAGGCCGCAGTCGATTCGGCCGTCAGCCTGATCAACAAGACCGCGGCGTCGGTGGCCGATCGTGTCTCGGATCTGCTGGGCACGCTGTCGCTGTCGGCCACGAAGACCGCCGAGCGGGATGCCTTGCTCGCGGCGCAGTTCGACCTGCGCCGCAACATGGCGGCCTTCCACCTGACGTTCCGCGACACGCTGCGCGAGTGCATCACCAAGGACCTGTCGCCGCGCGCCGACGGTCGCCGGCGCCTGGAAGCCACGGACTGGCAGTCGCTCAGCCTCGTGGACGACAACGAGGTGGAGCAGAAGCTGTACGCCGACCGCATCGCCGCACAGATCACCCAAGAGTGCGAGTGGGAGCAGGCCGAGGTGGCCTCGCACATGGCGGCATTGCTCAACTCGATGCGCCGCGAGGAGGACCGCAATCCCTTGCGCCCGGCCAGCATTGGGCTGGCCACCTATCGCGCCATCGAAGCCGCAACGCCCCAGCCGGAGCCCCGCAAGTTGCTCGCACGCGAGATGGGCCTGGCGCTGGCCAAGGCCATGAAGCCCTGCTACGCCGACATCCTGCGCGACCTCCAGGCGCGCGGCGTCAAGTCGGCCGGCCTCAGCGTTCGAGCCGGTGACGGGCCGGGCTTCCATCTCCCCGGCGTCAACTCGGGCTACGCCACGCTGCAGCACAGCGAGTACCGGTCCACCGGCGGCTTCGCGCCGAGCAGCGGCTTCGCTCCCCAGGAAGCGCCGGCGCCGGCCTACCCGCGCGGCCCCGGCCTGGCGGGCCTGCCGCAGACCGGCCCGGGCAGCGGCGCCGGAACGCTCTCACGCGCCGACCTCGGCGCCCGCGCGATGTCGGCACAGTCGCATGCCGACGTGCAGCTGATGGCCCTGCTGCGCCGGCTGAACACGCTGGCCAGCCGGCCGGGGGAGCTCGACCCGCCGCAGCCCGCGAACAGCGCAAGGGGCAGCTTTCACAGCACCGGCCGCCCCGGCTTGGCCGGCATCACGCCGGACAGCCGCTACCCGCGAGGCGCGGCAGGCAGTGGGGCCGGCCTGTACAGCGACAAGCTCACCGGCCTGATGGCGGTGAACCTCATCCGTGCGCATCGCGAAGAGCTGATGCAGGCGTCGAGCGGCAAGCTCGACCACATGGTGATCGACGTGGTCGGCAGCCTGTTCGACCAGATCCTGTCCGACCCGCGCGTGCCGCCGCAGATGGCGCGCCAGATCGCCCGCCTGCAGTTGCCCGTGCTGCGCGTGGCGATGCACGATTCCACCTTCTTCTCGTCGCGGCGCCATCCGGTGCGCCGCTTCGTCAACCGGATCGCCTCGGCGGCCTGCGCCTTCGACGATTTCGGCGACGGCCCGGGCAAGGAACTGCTCGACCGCGTCCGCCAGCTGGTGCAGGAGATCGTCGAGGGCGACTTCGACCAGATCGAGATCTACACCGCCAAGCTCGCCGACCTCGAGCAGTTCATCGCCGACCAGACGCAGGGTCAGGTCCAGCAGACGCCGGCGGCGGCCACGCTGGAGAGCAAGGAATCCGAGCTCCGCATCCAGCAGCGCTACATGCTGCAGCTGTCCTCGGCGCTCAAGCCGATGTCGCTGCCACCCTACCTGCGCGACTTCGTTTCGCAGGTCTGGAGCCAGGCGCTGGTGCTGGCCATCCGGCGAGACGGAGCCT
>NZ_JBFXIO010000331.1:0-5850 GCF_050175855.1 Piscinibacter sp. | reverse complement strand
GCCGCCTTCGAGCCGGCCGCGCACGAGGAGCCCTGACATGCTGATGCGCCGCTACGAGATGCCTTGGCGGCGCGCCTACGAGGTGTACGCCGCCGCCGTCTGGGCATCCGCCCTGCTGTTCTTCGCAGTCACCGGCGGGCTGGGCCTCCTCCCGCGACAGCTCGCACTCCCGCTCGCCGCTTTCTGCCTGGCGATGGGCGTCCTGCGGCTGGCGCAGGGCGTTCACACCCTGGTGCTGCGCGCCTCGCTCTCCGGCCGCGGCATCCAGGTGCTGAGCACACGGGCCGTCGCCCGCTGGACGGAAAAGCCCGACGCGGTGTTCCTGGGCTTTGGCTTCGAGTGGCGGCCCGTCCACTCGCAGCGTCTCTACGAACTGGCCAAGGTCGACTACCGCGAGTTCACCGTGTCGCCCCGCCTGCTGCAGGTGCTGGGCTACGACGCACGCCCGCAACCCGATGCCGAGATCGGCCTGCCCTACATCCATGGCGTCGAGCCACGCGAGGTGGCCCTGCACCGGCCGCTGCAGAACTTCGAAGGCGGCACCTTGCTGGTGGGCACCACCCAGTCCGGCAAGGGCGTGGCGCTGGCCAACCTGGTGACGCAGGCCGTGCGTCGCGGCGACGTGGTCATCGTCATCGACCCCAAGAACAGCCGCCGCCTGAAGCGTGTCACCCAGCGCGCCTGCGAGGACTGGCGCGACCCCGACACCTTCCTCGAGTTCCACCCCGCCTTCCCTGAAGCCGGCGTGCGCCTGGACTTCACCTTCAACTGGCAGAAGCCCACCGAGATCGCGTCGCGGATCCAGTCGATCATGCCGCCGGACACGGCCGGCGCCTTCTCCGCCTTCGGCTGGGACGCCGTGAACGTGGTCGTGCAGGGGCTGGTGGAACTGGAGGAGCGGCCGAACCTGGTCAAGCTCACCAAGTACATCGAGGGCGGCATCGAGCCCGTGCTGGAAGCGACGCTGCGCCGCTTCTACGAGCGACTGCTCGGCACCGGCTGGCGCGACCAGCCGGAGATGAAGAAGCTGCTGCACGATGCCCACCGCGGCAACATGAAGCGCCCGTCGGAGGCGGCCAGTGCGGACCTGCTGGCCCTGGTCGCCTTCTACGAACACCACGTCCCGCAGTCGCAGCGCAACAAGGTGCTCGACGCCCAGGTACGCACCTTCCGCCACAACCGCGAGCACTACCAGAAGATCACGGCCAACCTGCTGCCGGTGCTCTCGATGCTGACCTCGGGCGACCTCGGCAGCAGCCTGTCGCCCGACCCCTTCGACACCGGCGATGCCAGGCCGATCATGAACTTCGAGAAGATCGAGCGCGCCGGCCATGTGCTGTACATGTGCCTGGACTCCCTGCCCGACCCGTCGGTGGCCACCGCCATCGGCGCACTGGCCCTGGCCGACCTGGCCGCGCGTGCAGGCATGCGTTACAACCTGGGCGGCTACCGGCGCATCTCGCTCTTCGTGGACGAGGTGTCGAACGTCATCAACCAGCCGCTGATCGAGATCCTGAACAAGGGCGCCGAGGGTGGCATCTTCACCACCTGCGCGATGCAGACGCTGGCGGACCTGGCCAAGCGGCTGGGCAGCGAAGACGCGGCGCGAATGGCGTTGGGCAACCTGAACAACCTGATCGCGCTTCGATCCAAGGACCGGCCGACGCAGGACTTCGTGGTCGAGACCTTCGGCAAGACCGCGATCCACTCGGTGCGCGTGGGCCTGAGCAGCGGTGCCGACGCCCACCTGGGCGACTTCTCGTCGAGCTACTCTACGCAGCTCACCGAGAGCTTCGAGGAGATGGTGCCGGCCGACGTGCTGGGCAAACTGCCCAACCTGCAGTACTTCGCCTCGGTTTCGGGCGGGCGGATCATCAAGGGGCGGTTTCCGATCCTCGACCCGGATGCGGATGAGCCCAGACCAGCACGGGCTGCGCCACCGAGGGCGATCCGGACTCCAGCTGCAATGACGGGGCAACCGTCGTGATCCGCGTCGTCAGCATCGCCGCTCTGCTCAGCCTGCTGGTACTGGTGCTCTACCTGCCCTCGGCGCATCCGCCGGAGCGGTTCCTGGCACAGATTCGAAGCGAGCACCAGGCGATGGAAGAGATTTGGGGCGAGACGCCCGCGCTGCGGATCCTCGACCGAGCGCTGGGCCTCCAGGGTGCGGCGCGGGAGGCAACGCCCATTCCCCCGACCGCCGGCGCGTCGGCGGCAAGCGGTGTGGACGGCGCCGTTGCGCGCGAGATGGCTTCCGTCAATCAGCGGCTGTTCGGGAACAGCTACTTCCGTGCGATCGACGCGCTCGTGCTGCTGGCCGCCTTCAGGCTGTCGGCGATGCTGGAGTGGCTGCCTTGGATGGCGGCCTTCCTTGTCGCAGCGATGGCCGACGGCGCGATCAGCAGAGTGATCAAGTCGAAGGAGTTTCTTCACCACGATCCGGAGCGCTTCGCGCTTTACGCATCCGTGTCGATCCTGCTGGCCTGCGCCGCCGTCGTTGCGTTAGTGCTGCCGGTCGGGCTGCATCCGCTGGTCAGCCCCGGCGTCGTGGCAACTCTCGCTGTCCTCTGGGGACGCAGCGTTGCGCACTTTCATCGGCGTGGGTAGCCGCTCGGTCGCCGAGAGCGCGCAACAGGCGTAAGCTGCAGTTCTGAACGCATGTCGCGTTCTGTGCGCCGACGCTCAAATTACTCCACTCAGTGCCACGAATTGATGGCTTGGTCCTTCTGATCGCAGCTCCAGCGCCGAACTCTTCGACACCACGTAGCCAAGAGGCTGATCGAACGAGAAAGGAAATAGCGCTGCGGTGGATTGCAGTGATGAAAGTGCCAGGGCCTTGCCGTGATATCGAAGTGCCGCTTCGACCAGCCAAGAGACCTTCATCGGGTCGGCGACTCGGTTCGGCGTCAGCCGCTCGATGCGATTTCCCTTGTTGACCCGCCGTATCGTGCCCCAGTCTACGAGTGTCTGAATGACGGCGCGAGTGGCGGTCTTGATGTTGCCCCGCTCTCCATAGACCTCGCTCATTCTGCGGTGCACTTCTGGCATCGAGCAGTCGCCCTGCATCGCAGTCAGTCGACCTGTGAACTCGGCGACCCTTCCGAAGTATGAGTAGTTCGCAAGGGCCGATCCCCAGGCGAAGCCGGCGACGTCTTGCGACGACTCGAAGTCGGAGAAGATGCCGACGCCGCGACGAATGAAGTCAGCCATGTCGGCGCGCGGGTCCAGCACCAGTGCGTTCAGCTTGGTACGCGTCTTGATCCTGGCCTCGTTACCGAGGCCGGCCGCATCTAGCAGCTCGCTCAAGTCGTCGAGACTGGCCACGCCTGCCCGCACCTTCAGCGCAGCAGTCACCCAATCAAGTTGGATGAACCGGTCGAAGCCAATCTGGGGTGCCGTCGGGATCATTCAGCGCGACTCACATAGCCAATCTTGACGAAGGGCACCATCAGCTCTTCGACCGAGATGCCGCCGTGGACGACGGCGGGCTCTCCCTGCTGCATGAAGGCTGTACGCCCGCCGGCGAACAACGCCAAGAAGTTACCCGGTAGTCCGGCCACATCAAGTCGGTAGGTGTTCGGATTCGCGGCCGCCGACTCGAGCGCGAGGGTCTCGCTGCGGTAAGTCCGTACACGCTCGCCACGCAGCTCCGGCGCCACACCCTGGTTGGGCCGCCCCTGGCCAACCGCTTCCACATTGCCGTGGTCGGCGGTCAAGTAGACGTGGAAGCCCTTGTCGAGCAGCATCGAGAACAGTTGGTCTACGAAGCCACTCTCACACCAGCTTTCGATCTGGGTGGTGATGCCGCGCTTGCCCAACACGGCACCGTGCACGATCTCATCGACCGTGTCGACCACCATGCCCGCAACCCTGATCGATGGCGCCGAAACCGCTGCAGCCAGTTCCGCAAGCTGATCGGTTCGCTTGATGCCTCTGCGGTACACGACCTCATGGGGACGCAGACCCTGGTCTTGCCAAAACCGCGACCACTGGGCGGGCTCCGGCGAGGTGGACTCGATCGTGTCGGCGAACTCTCTTGGCTTGAGTCCGGAGAACAGTGCCTGCCGGGACACCGACGTCAGGGTTGGAAGCCAAGCGAAACACGCTCCTTCCTCAAACCCGAGCTTGGGTGCTCGCTTGGCCAGCGCCTCGCGAATCTGAACCCACTGATCGATAGCCAGTCCGTCGAACACCAGCAGGGCAATCTTGGCCTCGCCGGCGCCACGCCTCATTGAAAGGAAGCGCGGCACGTGGTGCACCATGACCGGGCCCTTGACGACCGGCAGCGAAGGCAGGTCGGCATAGTGCTTGGCCACCCATTGCCGCAGACACTCGTCCATGGCGGCTTGCAGCTCTGCAATGGCGGCCTTCAGCCCTTCGGCGCGCACCGTATCCAAGGCATGAAACCGGGCCAGAACCTCGCCGAAGCGGCGAGACAAGTTGGCCCAGTCGCGGTAGGAAGACTCCAGCGTTGGCAGCGATTGACGAATGACTTTGATGCCCTCGGCGACCAGGTTCCTCAGCGCGAGTGGATCCTGGACGATGCCTACCTTGGCCCAGTCAGGAATGCCGACCGTCGCGCCCTGAATGGCGAGCGGATGAAGCAGGCCGTCCAGGAACATCGAGTCCACCAGCGCCCGAACATCCGGATGTTCAAACGGCACGTCGGCCTTGGCTGAGAAGTCGGCCGGCGTGGGTTCACCCGTCCGTGTGCCCGTCAATCCAAGGCGCGAGAGGTATCGGTACCAAGCGTCCTGCACCGTCCGCAGCACTGCGCTTTTCGACGCGAACAGCTCGCTGATCGGTAGATCCTTGAACGCCGCGTGATCGCCAAGCACATTCGCAACGTGGTCTGCCAGAACCCGCGGCAGACTGGAATCGCGGTAGTGCAACCGCAGCAGCTCCCGCCACAGGTCCTCTGGGCGCGAAATCAGGTGCGGACTGATCTTGAAGATGTGGGTCAGGACAAACTCTTTGGTCGCCGACTCTCCCAAGGCCTGCGACGCATGCTTCGCTTGCGCAGCGAACAACGCTTCGTGGTGCTCGGCGCCGACTTGTCGAACGACGGGATAGCTGAGCCGGGGGAACAGGTTGGCGAGGCTCAGGCTGACCCGGCGTGCTTGCCTCAGGTAGTCCCAGGGCAGATCAGCGATGTTGGTGCCACGCAGGTGCAACACCAGAGCCTTGGCGGGTCCCACTGCACCGCGGTCCCAGGCACTGCGGTACTGATCTTCATATTCGGCACGGAACGCGACCGAGTCCTCGAACGGCAGAACCTCAAAACCACGCTCTCGCAGGCCAGACAGCACTTGCTCATCCAGCAGCACATCGTCAGGGTCGGCGGCGATCCACAGGGGAGACAGGTCCGCAGGAAACTCCTCCAGGATGCGATCAATCCACGGGCTCATACAGCACCCACCCGAAGCATCATCACGGCGTTGAGGTCTGGCACGCTGGCCTCTGCGTCATCCAAAGCTGCCATCCGTGCCTGATGCTCGGCGTCCAGCCGTTTACGGCGATGCTCGCGAACGGTAGGCAAGCCAATTCTGCCGATGGCCTGGTAGCGAGCATCGTAGGCGTACTTGGCGCGCTCTCGGTCTTCCTTCAGACGCGACCGGTGCTCCCCGAGCAGTTCTGAGAACAGGCGTTCACCTTGCGTCTTCGCCGCCGTCATGGAGGCCTCGAACCACTGCATCGCCTGCTCGGCGGTGGTGGTGCCGGTGATCTCGACCGCCTCAGTCAACAGCAGGTCCCAGATGCGCTTGGCCGTGGGCACGTAGGTCCGCCCGTCGTCCGTTGCGAAGACCGGCAGGATGCGCTTTCGGCTGTGGCCTTCAGCGGACAGGCTGA
>NZ_JBFXIO010000330.1:0-5888 GCF_050175855.1 Piscinibacter sp. | reverse complement strand
TGAAGCACTGGAAGACGCCGCCGACGCGGTCACCCCCCTCCTCCCGCAGGATGCGCAGCGTGTCTGCCGATGCGCTGCGGGTATGGATGACCAGCGGCAACCCGGCGGCTCGCGCGGCCTGGATGTGAACCCGGAAGCGATCACGCTGCCAGGCCATCTCGTCCAGGCTGCGGTCACCGAGACGGTAGTAGTCGAGCCCGGTCTCGCCGATGGCCACGACGCGTGGCCGGCCGGCCAGCGCCACCAGATCGTCGACAGCGGGCTCTCGCACGCCTTCGTTGTCCGGGTGTACGCCGGCGCTGCACCAGAAGTTGTCGAAGCGCCGGGCCAGGGCGTGCACCGTCTCGAACTCCTCCAGCGTGGTGCAGATGCACAGCGCCTTGTCGACCCGTGCCGCAGCCATGTCGGCACGGATGGCGTCGATGCGCCCGGCGAGTTCAGGAAAGCTGAGATGGCAGTGCGAGTCGACGAACATGGCGGAAACGACGAAGCGGCCGGGGTGCCCGGCCGCGGCGAGGCGTTGGCCTCAGATGGTCTGGGTCGGCTTGGCCGAGGAAATCGAGGTGCCGAGGATCTCTTCGATCTTCAGCTTGAGCAGGCGCGTCTTCTCGTCGGTCGGGAAGCGGACCCCGACGCCCTGCGTGCGCCCGCCCGAGGCATTGGCCGGCGTGATCCAGCCGACCTTGCCGGCGACCGGATAGCGCTGTGGGTCGTCGGGCAGAGAGAGCAGCAGGTAGATGTCCTCGCCGAGCCGGTACTCGCGCGTGGTCGGTACGAACAGCCCGCCATCGGAGAAGACCGGCATGTAGGCGGCGTAGAGCGCGCCCTTCTCGCGGAACACCAACTGGATGACGCTTGGGCGGTTGGCGGCCGCGGAGGCGGGTGTGGCCGGTAGCGTGCTGCGTGCGGTGCCGTCGCTCATGCGGCCGAGTGTACAGAAACACCGCGCGGGACGGGCCCCGCCGGAGCCCCGGTGGCCAGCGCATGGCGAGCCCGCGTGACCAGCGTCTCGATCATGAGCCCGGCGTTCAGAGGGTGCTCGGCCTGACGAGCGGCGCGCGCCAGATCGCGCGACCAGGCCGCGAGGCGGGCCGCATCGGGCTGGCGCGGAACGGATCCGGGCGGGAAATAGCGTGCCGGCGCCCCCACGCTCACGCAGGCCACGTCATGACAGAGCTTGTGCAGCGCATCGACGGCGCGGGCGACCGTCCAGCCCTGCAGCGCCGCTGCATCGCCGCGCTGAACGGCCTCGGGCAAGCGCAGCCAGAGCTTCGCGTCCAGCCCCTCCCTCACCCATTCCAGCGCATCCAGCGGTTGCCCGCCCGAGGCCGCCAGCACCACCTCGGCCTGTGCCACCCCCTGCCCGGCCAGCCAGGCGGCTGCCTCGGCCGCCGGGGGAAGTCGCAGCGACATGGCCTGGCACCGGCTGCGGATGGTGGGCAGCAAGGCTTCCGGCGCCGCGCAGCTCAGGATGAAGCGCGCCGTGCCGGCCGGTTCCTCGAGTGTCTTGAGCAGTGCGTTGGCGGAGATGCCGTTCATGCGCTCGGCTGGATGCAGCACCACGACCTTGCCGGCATCCCGCGCCGGAGTGGTCTGCGCGAACGCGACCGCGGCGCGCACGGCCTCGACCTTGATCTCCTTGCTCGGCTGCTTCTTCGAGCTTCCCTCGGACGCTTCGCCGTCGGTCTCGGACAGCTGCCAGCCGAGCGAGGCCTGCAGGGCTTCGGGCACCAGCACCATCAAGTCGGGATGCGAGCGGGCCTGCACCATGCGGCACGACGCGCAGGTGCCGCAGGGTCGCCGGGCACCCTGCCCGCCCTCGCACAGCCAGGCCTGCGCCAGCGTCAACGACAGCTGCCATTGGCCGATGCCCTGCGCGCCGTGGATCAGCACGGCATGGCCGCGCTGAGTGCGCAGTGCATCGGCCAGCCACGGCGCCAGCCAGGGCAAGGGCAGCGCGCCGTCCGGGCCTACCATCCGCGCCGCTCCAGCTCGGCCGTGATCTGCGCGCTGACCGTGGCCCTGTCGAGCGAGGAATCGATGCGGGCGAAGCGCTGCGGCGTGGCTGCCATGCGAGCGGCGTAACCGGCACGCACGCGCTCGAAGAAGGCTAGGTCCTCGCTCTCGAAGCGGTCGGCGGCGCGGGCCTGGGCGCGGCGCTGGGCGGCCATCTCGGCGGGCAGGTCCAGCCACAGCGTCAGCGCGGGCTGCAGGTTGCCGTGCACCCATTGCTCCAGCTGCGCCAGGATCGAACCATCGAAGCCGCGGCCGCCGCCCTGGTAGGCGAAGGTGGCATCGGTGAATCGGTCGCACACCACCGTGGCGCCGCGCGCCAAGGCCGGGGCGATGACGCGCTGGACATGGTCGCGCCGCGCCGCGAACACGAGCAGCGCCTCGGTGAGCGCATCCATCGGGCGGTGCAGCACCAACTCACGCAATTGCTCGGCCAGATCGGTGCCGCCGGGTTCGCGCGTGCAGACCACCTCGGCGCCGCGCTGGCGCAGCCGCTCCGCCAATGCGTCGATGTGCGTGGACTTGCCGGCGCCGTCGATGCCCTCGAAGGTGATGAATCGGCCGCTCACGGCGTGGGGTTCGGGCCCTAGCGGCCGCGCTGGTACTTGTTGACCGCGCGATTATGCTCGGCGAGCGTTTCGCTGAACGCGCTGGTGCCGTCGCCGCGGGCGACGAAGTACAGCGCCTTGCTCGGCTCGGGGCGGACGGCTGCGCGCAGCGAGGCCGAGCCCGGCATCGCGATCGGCGTGGGCGGAAGGCCCGGCCGCGTGTAGGTGTTGAACGGCGTGTCGGCCTGCAGGTCGCGCTTGCGCAGGTTGCCGTCGAAGGCCTCGCCCAGCCCGTAGATCACCGTCGGGTCGGTCTGCAGCGGCATGCCGATGCGCAGCCGGTTGACGAACACCGCCGCGATGCGCGCGCGCTCGGCTGCGGCGCCGGTCTCCTTCTCGATGATCGAGGCCAGGATCAGCGCCTCGTCGGGCGTGCGCAGCGGCAGGTCGGGCGCGCGGGCGGCCCAGGCCTCGTCGATGCGCTGCTTCATCGCCCGGTGCGCGCGCTTGAGCACGGCCAGATCAGCACTGCCCTTGCTGTAGGCGTAGGTGTCGGGATAGAAGCGGCCCTCCGGTGCCAGCCCTGGGCTGCCGATGGCTTCCATCAGCTGCGCGTCGGTCATGCCGGCGGTGGTCGGCTTGAGTGCTTCGGCCTTGGCCAGTTCCGCGCGGAACTGCCGGAAGGTCCAGCCCTCGATCAGGCGCACGGTGGCCAGCGTCTCGTCTCCGCGCACCATCTTCTCGAGCAGCGTGCGCGGCGTGGTTCCGGCGCCGATCTCGTAGCTGCCGGCGCGGATGCGCTTGGCGTCGCCCGACCAGCGGAACCACTGGTACAGCGCCCACGGCGGTGCCTGTACGCCGGCCTTGACCCAACCCTGGGCGATGTCGCGCGGCAGCTCGCCCTGCTCGATGGACAACTCCACCGTCTCGTCGCTGAGTGCGAGCGGCTGGTTGAGCCACCAGGCCGCGCCCCCCGCGGCGGCTGCGCCGACAAGGAGCACGAGCAGCACGAGGCGCCACAGCCACTTCATCGAGACCCCGATGCGATCAGACTCATGGCGGCTGATGATAATCGGCGCATGCCGACCGACCTCGCAACCAACGGTGTCGTGCGCCTGGCGCACTGGGGCGTGATTCGCGCCCGCGGTGCGGACGCCGCGCGCTTCCTCCATGGCCAGCTCACCAGCGACATACTGAACCTAGGCGCCGACCGTGCCGTTCCTGCGGGCTTCTGCTCGGCCAAGGGGCGACTCCAGGCGAGCTTCATCGCCTGGCGTGGCGCGGAGGACGAGATCCTGCTGGCCTGTGCCGCCGACCTGCTGGCGCCGACGCTCAAGCGCCTGTCGATGTTCGTGCTGCGTGCGCAGTGCAAGCTCGACGATGCGTCGGCCGATATCCCGCTGCATGGGCTCGCGGGCGAGGCCGCGGCATCGCGGCTGGCCGGGGCCAGCGTCTGGAGCCGGCGCGAGACGGCCGAGGGCGTCGTCATTCGTCTGCCGGACGCCGCAGGTGTGGCACGCGCGATGCTGGTGGGCGCGGCACCTTCCGCCCTGCCCGCCCTCGATCCGGACCGCTGGCGCTGGCTGGAAGTCGGCAGCGGCGTGCCGCTCATTCAAGCCGCCACGGTGGAGCAGTTCGTACCGCAGATGGTCAACCTCGAGCTGATCGGTGGCGTCGATTTCCGGAAGGGCTGCTACCCCGGCCAGGAGGTGGTGGCGCGCAGCCAGTACCGCGGCACGCTCAAGCGGCGCATGTTCCTGTTCGACGTGGACGCCGCGGCGCAGGCCGGGCACGAGGTCTTCCACAGTGCCGATCCCGGCCAGCCGGCCGGCCTCGTGGCCAATGCGGCGCCCGCCCCCGCCGGCGGATCGAGCCTGCTCGCGGAAGTGAAGCTCGCGGCGCTCGATGGCGGCAGTCTGCACCTGGGCTCGGCCGACGGGCCGATTCTGGTGAGGCGGGAGCTTCCCTACGCGGTGCCACTCGAGCAGCCCTCGGCCGCCTGAGCGCCGCGAGGCAGACCGCACGGGCGGATTTCACGGCGCTGCGCGACCCCCGACTGCCGGAGCGCCGATGCGCGAACTGTTCATCTACTATCGATCGCACGAGGTCCACGCCGCCGCCGTGCAGGCGCGGGTCCACGAGTTTCAGGCTGCGCTGCGTCGGGCCCATCCCGGTCTGGTCGCACGCCTGCTGCGCCGGCCCGAGACGAAGAACGGACTGCTGACCTGGATGGAAACCTACGCGATCGAACCCATGGCCACCTCCTCCGAGCTCGACGACGACCTGCAGCGGCAGATCGAATCGCACGCGCGGGTTCTGCAGGGCCTGATCGAGGGCGATCGTCACACCGAGGTGTTCGTGACATGTGCCTGCTGACGCTGGCCCTCGACGAGAGCCGGCGCTTCCCGCTGGTGGTGGCGGCCAACCGCGACGAGTACTTCTCGCGCGCGGCGGCGCGCCTGGCCTGGTGGACGCCGGAGCCCGGCGGGCTGCCCATCCTCGGCGGGCGTGATCTGGACGCCGGCGGCACCTGGCTGGGCCTGAGCGCCGAAGGGCGGCTCGGCCTGCTGACCAATGTGCGCGACCCGTCGCACATCGACCCCACCGCGCCCTCGCGCGGCCGCATCGTGCCGGAGTGGCTCGCGGCGCGCGAGCGGGTCGACCAGTTCTGGATGCGCACGGCGCTGGCCGGCTACAACGGCTTCAACCTCATCGCAGCCGACTTCGCGCAGGGCGAGTGCTACTGGGCCAGCAACGACGGCTCGCATCCGAAGCGCCTCGAGCGCGGTGTCTACGGTCTGTCGAACGCCGGACTGGACACCCCCTGGCCCAAGGTCACGACCCTGAAGGCTCGCGCCCGCGATGCCATCGCCCAGGCCGGATCCGTCGACGATCTCGCCAACCGCCTCTTCGAAGCCCTGGCCGACCGCCGCCTGCCGGCCGACGAAGAACTGCCCGACACCGGCGTCGGCCTCGACAAGGAGCGCATGCTGGCGCCAGCCTTCATCCGTTCGCCCGACCTGCAGTACGGCACGCGCTGCTCGACGTTGGTGATCACCGAAAGAGCCGGTCGCCACAACGTCACCCACGTGCTCGAGAGGACCTTCTCGGCCCACGGCGGTATGGCGCTGCTGCGCCGCGCCACGCTGAATCACTGGCCGCCGCGCTACAGCGCCGGCGACGCGGTGCAGGCGATGGAAGGCGGCGCCGTCTCCGAGTCGGAAATCGAGGGCGTGTCTGCCGCCGTTCCGCCCAAGCGCACCCGCGTGCGCAGCCTGCTCAGGCCCGAACCGAAGCGGCGCCGCGCTTCGCTGGCCGCGGGTTGAC
>NZ_JBFXIO010000329.1:0-5893 GCF_050175855.1 Piscinibacter sp. | reverse complement strand
TCGTCGATCGCCTTCTGCCCCTCGACCGTCAGACGGTGCAGCCGGCGGCTGAGCGTGCGCATGATCCAGGCCACCGCCGGGAACAGCACGCCGACGAACAGCGTGAGCTTCCAGTTCAGCCACAGCAGATAGCCCAGCAAGGCCACCAGCGTCAGCGAGTCGCGCACCAGCGACGTCAGGGCGTGGGTGAGCTGGTAGGCGCCGGCCTGGATCTCGAAGGTGACGGTATTGATCAGGTTGCTGGCGGCGTGACGCGAGAACAGCGCGGGCTGCGCGTTCATGAGCCGGTCGAACAGCGCCGTGCGCAGGTCGACCATCGCCCGGTTGGCCGCCCAGGCCAGACCGTACTGGGCGATGAAGCCGGCGAAGCCGCGCAGGCCGAACAGGCCGACGACGATCAGCGGGATCTGCCACAAGGGCAGGGCGCGCTGCTGGAAGCCGGCGTCCAGCAGGTGCTTCATGAACGAGGGGATCAGCGGCTCGGTGAGCGCGCCGACGATGGCGCCGATGGCCGCCAGCGCCAGCCCGCGCCGGCTCGAGGCGAAGAACGGCGCGATCCGCCGCAGGCGTCGGGCGAGCGTCTGGGGGGCGTCGGGCATGGCGGGCGATTATGCGCCGCCCTCCGCGGCGGCCTGCCTACAATGCCGGGTTGCTCCGCAGCGTGAGCGCGCATGACCCAGCCCCGACTCTCCGTCATCCTCATCACCAAGAACGAGGCGCACAACATCGAGGACTGCCTGCGCTCGGTGGCCGGCCTCGCCGACGAGATCGTGGTGGTCGATTCCGGCAGCAGCGACGGCACGGCGGAGATCGCCCGCCGCCTCGGGGCGGAGGTCACCGTCACGCCCGACTGGCCAGGCTTCGGCGTGCAGAAGGGCCGCGCGCTGGCGCGGGCCACGGGCGACTGGGTGCTCAGCCTCGACGCCGACGAGCGCATCAGCCCGGCCCTGGCCGAGCGCATCCGCGCCGTGGTGGGCGGCCCGGGCACCGATACAACCGGTCAAGCTTTCGTGGCGGAAAACGGCCGTGGCGGTGCGACACTCGGCTACGAGCTCTCGCGCCTGTCGAGTTTCTGCGGCCAGTGGATGCGCCACGGCGACTGGTACCCCGACCGGGTGCTGCGCCTGTTCCGCCGCGGCCGTGGCCGTTTCACGGAAGATCTGGTCCACGAGCGCATCGTGGTCGACGGCCCGGTCGGCCGCCTCGACGGAGACCTGCTCCACCACACCATGCCCAGCCTGGACGACGCCCTCGACAAGATGAACCGCTACACCAGCGGCCGGGCGCTCGATCGCGTGCGCGCCGGCCGGCGCGGCGGCCTGGGCGGCGCGCTGGGGCACGGCCTGTGGGCCTTCCTGCGCAGCTACGTGCTCAAGCGCGGCTTCCTCGACGGCCGGCTGGGCTTCGTTCTCGCGGTCTACATCGCCGAAGGCACCTACTACCGCTACCTGAAGATGGCCTACCCGCCGCAAGCGGTGGCGGGCCGTTGAACTCTTCGTCCTTGCCCGACTCACTTGTTCCCATGCTGACAAGAAGAAACATCCTTGCCGCCGGCTTGGCCGGCGGTGCGCTGCCCGCCTGGGCGCAGTTCCGCGTCGAGATCTCGGGCGTGGGCGCCACGCAGATGCCGATTGCGATCCCGCGCTTCCGCGACGAGGACAAGGTCGCGCAGCAGGTCTCGGCCATCGTGCGCGCCGACCTCGAGCGCAGCGGCTTCTTCCGCCCCGTCGACGCCAACGGCACGGCGATGGACGAGACCGCCCGCCCGGCGATGGGCGAGTGGCGCGGCAAGGGCGTCGACGCGCTGGCCGCCGGTTCGGTGCAGCGCCTGGCCGATGGCCGCGTCGACGTGCGCTTCAAGCTGTGGGACGTGGTCAAGGGCACGGAGCTCGGCGGCCAGGCCAGCGCCGTCGACCCGGCCGACCTGCGCCTGGCGGCACACCGCATCGCCGACTACATCTACGAGAAGCTCACCGGCGACAAGGGTGTGTTCTCCACCCGCATCGCCTACGTCACCCGCGGCGGCGGCCGCTACACGCTGCGCGTGGCCGACTCCGACGGCGAGGGCGGTCAGGTGGCGCTGAACAGCCCCGAGCCGATCATCTCTCCGGCCTGGAGCCCCGACGGACGCGAGCTCGCCTACGTCTCCTTCGAGAGCCAGAAGGCCGTGATCTACGCACAGGAAGTGATGAGCGGCAGGCGCCGGCCGATCGCCAACTTCCGCGGTACCAACAGCGCGCCGGCCTGGTCGCCGGACGGCAATGGGCTGGCCGCCACGCTGTCACGCGAGGGGGGCTCGCAGCTCTTCCTGCTCGACCGCAACGGCGGCAACGTGCGCCGGCTCACCAGCAGCCAGGCCATCGACACCGAGCCGGTGTTCGAGCTGCCCGACGGCAAGCGCGTCTACTTCGTCAGCGACCGCGGCGGCGGCCCGCAGGTCTACCGCACGAGCGTGGGCGGCGGCGGCGTGGAGCGCATCACCTTCGCCGGCAGCTACAACATCAGCCCGGCGATCAGCCCCGACGGCCGCACGCTGGCCTACATCTCGCGCCAGGGCAACACCTTCAGGCTGCACACGCTGGACCTCGCCACGCCCGGCGCGCAGCCGGTGGCGCTGACCGACACCGCCGACGACGAGAGCCCGAGCTTCGCGCCCAACGGCAAGCTCATCATCTACGCAACGCGCGCCGGCGGCCGCGACGTGCTGATGACCACCACGCTGGACGGCCGCATCAAGGCGCGTCTCGTCTCCACCAGCGCCGACGTGCGCGAGCCCACCTGGGGCCCGTATGGCCGCTGATCCCGCAGTTCCACCGTCCCCCACCACAAGAGGAGTCCTCATGAACACGACGTCCAAGACCCAACTGCCCAAGATCGCCCTGGCTGCCTTCGCCGCTGCCGTGCTGGCCGGCTGCTCGAGCGTGCCGCTGGACGAGAACAAGGCCGGCGCGCCGGTCGAGTCGCGCAGCACCGCGGGTGCCGGCAGCACGGCTCCGGCGCAAAGCACTGTCACGCCCGTGGACGTGGCCAAGACCGACAGCACCGCGCTGAGCAACCTGCCGCGCGTGGTGTTCTTCGACTTCGACAGCTATGTCGTCAAGGACGAGTTCCGCTCCACCGTGGAAGCCAACGCCAAGGTGCTGACCGCCGATCGCAAGAAGAAGGTCGTGATCGAGGGCCACACCGACGAGCGCGGCGGCCGCGAGTACAACCTGGCTCTCGGCCAGAAGCGCGCGGAAGCGGTGGCGCGCTCGCTGGCCCTGCTGGGTGCCCAGAGCGGCCAGATGGAGGCCGTGAGCTTCGGCAAGGAGCGCCCGGCGGTGCAGGGCAGCGACGAAGCGGCGTGGGCGAAGAACCGCCGCGCCGAACTGGTGTACCGTTGAACCGGAGATGACGCCGATGTCGGCCATGCTGATGCGAACCTTCACGATCCTCGGCCTGGCCGGCGCGCTGGCGTTGCCGGCGCAGGCCGGCCTGTTCGACGACGACGAGGCCCGCAAGGCCATCCTCGACCTGCGCCAGAAGCTCGAGGCGAGCAACGAGGCCCACCGCGCCAAGCAGGCCGAGCTGAACGCGCAGATGGCCGACCAGCTCTCGCAGCTCAAGCGCAGCCTGCTCGACCTGAACAGCCAGATCGAGCAGATGCGCGCCGAGCTGGCGCGCATGCGCGGCCAGGACGAGCAGCTCTCGCGCGACGTCGCCGAACTGCAGCGCAAGACGAAGGACGTGCAGACCGGCATCGACGAGCGCATCCGCAAGCTCGAGCCGATCAGCGTCACGGTCGACGACAAGCAGTTCCTCGCCGACCCGGAAGAGAAGCGCCTGTACGACGAGGCCTTCGCCCACATCCGCTCGGGCGACTTCGTGGCGGCCGGCGCCGGCCTGTCGACCTTCCTGCGCCGCTACCCGCTCAGTGGCTATGCCGACTCGGCCACCTTCTGGCTCGGCAATGCCCAGTACGGGCAGCGCCAGTACAAGGAGGCGATCGCGTCGTTCCGCTCGCTGCTGTCGAGCAACCCGGCCCACCCCAAGGCGCCGGAGGCGATGCTCGCCATCGCCAACTGCCAGATCGAGCTGAAGGACAGCCGCGGTGCGCGCAAGACCATCGGCGAGTTGGTGCAGGCTTACCCGAAGTCCGAGGCGGCGCAGGCCGGCCGCGAGCGCCTGGCATCGCTGAAGTAGTCCGCGCGGGCCGCGATTCCGGGCAGCGCCGAGGCGCTGCTTAAAATCGCGGCATGCAGGACATCGACATCGCGGCGCTCGGCCGCACCGTGCTGTGGGCCTCGTTCGCCCTGGCCGTGATCTTCGGCGCCATCGCGCAACGCACCCACTTCTGCACCATGGGTGCGGTTTCCGACATCATGACCATGGGCGACTGGTCGCGCATGCGCATGTGGGTCACGGCCATGGGCGTGGCCATGATCGGCTTCAACGCCATGGTGGGCCTGGGCTGGCTGGAGGCCGCCGACACCATCTATGCCGGGCCGCGATTCATCTGGCTGTCGGCGCTGGTGGGCGGCGCGATGTTCGGCTTCGGCATGGTGCTGGCCTCGGGCTGCGGCAGCAAGACGCTGGTGCGCATCGGCGGCGGAAACCTCAAGTCGCTGGTGGTGTTCTTCGTGCTCGGTTTCGCCGCCTTCGCGACGCTTCGCGGCATCACGGCGGTGCTGCGCGTCGCCACCGTCGATGCGGTGGCCGTCGACTTCCCGGGCGGCCAGGACCTGCCCTCGCTGCTGGCCGCGGCCACCGGCATGGCGAAGAACACGCTGGCTGCCGTGGTCGGCATCGGGCTCGGCGCCGCGCTGCTGGTGTGGGCGCTGATGCGGCGCGAAGGCCGCAGCGCCGACAACCTGCTCGGCGGCCTCGGCCTGGGCGCGATCATCGCCGCGCTGTGGTGGGTGTCGGGTCGGCTCGGCCATGTCGCCGAAGACCCGAACACGCTGGAAGAGGTGTTCGTCGCCACCAACTCGCGCGGCATGGAGTCGCTCACCTTCGTCGCGCCGATGGCGCTGACGATCGACTGGCTGATCTTCTTCAGCGACAAGAGCAAGGTGCTGACCATCGCCATCGTCACCACCGTGGGCGTGGTGGTCGGCTCGGCGCTGTACGCGCTGGCCACCCGCAGCTTCCGCTGGGAGGGCTTCCGCGACGCCGGCGACACCGCGCACCACCTCGTCGGCGCGGTGCTGATGGGCGTGGGCGGCGTCACCGCCATGGGCTGCACCATCGGCCAGGGCCTGTCCGGCCTGTCGACGCTGAGCCTGACGAGCTTCGTCGCCATCGCCGCGATCATCGGCGGCGCGGTGGCCGGGCTGAAGTACCAGTTCTGGCTGATCGAGCGATCGGCATGAGCCCGGCCGCGCCGCCGCTGGCCGAGGCCGACCTCGAGCGGCGCTTCGGCGGCCTGCGGCGGCTGTACGGCGATGTGGCCTATGCGCGCATCCGCGCCGCTCGCATCGCGGTGGTCGGCGTCGGCGGCGTGGGCTCGTGGGCGGCCGAGGTGCTGGCGCGCAGCGGCGTGGCCGAGCTGACCCTGGTCGACCTCGACCACGTGGCCGAATCGAACATCAACCGGCAGGTGCAGGCGCTTGGCGCCACGGTCGGCATGGCCAAGGTGCGGGCATTGGCCGAGCGCATCGGCGACATCCATCCGCAGTGCCGCGTGCACGAGGTCGAGGAGTTCGCACAGGCCGACAACTGGCCGGCCGTGCTGCCGCAGCCGGTGGACGTGGTCATCGACGCCTGCGACCAGCTCCGCGCCAAGGTGGCAATGGCGGCCTGGTCGCTGGCCGCGCGCGTGCCCCTGGTGGTGGTGGGCGCGGCCGGCGGCAAGCGCCGGCCGCAGGCGGTGGAAGTGGACGACCTCGCCGCCGCCACGCACGACCCGCTGCTG
>NZ_JBFXIO010000328.1:0-5894 GCF_050175855.1 Piscinibacter sp. | reverse complement strand
GCGGGTGCGCGCGACCGGCGCCAGTGCTTCGGGGCCTGGTGCGGAATCGTCGCCGCCGAACTGGGCTGTCCAGTCACGCAGGTTCAGTTCAGCCCGCCGGCCGGCGAGCCAGGGCGCGCCCAGCACACCGTCGATGCCTTCGCCGGCGGGGCCCAGCAGGCGTGCCGGCTCGATCACCAGGGCGCGCTCTTCGCGCCGCTCGAAGCGGCCGACCACCAGCGGCGGCAGCGTGACCTCGCCGCCCTGCACCGCACCGAGCGGCGTCTCGGCGCGCATCGTGCCGGCCGGCTCCAGCCCGAGCTGCCGAGCCAGTGTCGGCGAGACGAGGTTGCGGCTCGCGCCGGTGTCGAGCAGCCAGCGACCGGCGCGGCCATCGAGCGTTGCCGTGAGTTCGATCCAGCCGCCCAGCTCGCCCAGTGCGATGCGCCGCAGTGGCACCGGGCCGGAGTCCGCGCGGGCCGAGCCGGTGCCGGCGAGCGCGACAGCCAGCGTCAGCGCGGCCAGGCTTGCCTGAGGCCTCATGGCTTGAGCGTCTGCACGAAGTCGGTGCTGCGCTCGACCAGTTCGTCGAGCACCGGCTCGAGCGCCTCGATGCGCTCCGCCCGCCGCGCATCGGCGGCGGCAAATGCGGCGGCGTCGCGGCTGAGCACGCCATCCCACTGGTTGAGCGACTCGATGATGTCGTTCAGGGCGAACGCCGCGCCCTGGTAGACCTCGTCGATGACGAAGTCGCGCAGACGTTTGTAGCCGCGCTGCGCGGCGGCACCGAAGCGCCAGCGCACTTCGGCGTCCATTCCGAGCAGGCGCGCGGCGAAGCCGTCGGTGAACTCGTTGTAGCGTGTCATCGACTGGACCAGCTGTGCAGCAACGGCATCCTCGGTCAGCTTGGCCAGCGGCCACTCCAGGATGGCCTTCAGTTCGAACAGGCGCTCGCGGTACTCCACCAGCTGGCCCTCGAGCCGCTCGACGAACAGCCGGTCGTGGTCGCCGCGCGGCTCGAAGCGGTCGAGCCAGTCGCTGGCCCAGTGGAACAGCGTCTGCGCGATGTCGGCACGCGCCGCGGCGTAATCGGCGTCGCTGCGCCCGGTGGCGCCGACGAACAGCCGCGTGCCGAGCCGGCGAAAGGTCTCGCTGGGCGACTCGGCCAGGCTGATGCCGGGCTCGAGCATTACCGGCAGGATGAACACCCGGTCCTTCTTCGCCTCGCGCTCCAGCGCCCAGGCGAGCTCCTTGTTCACGTAAGGCTTGGTCATCGCGACGCGGCTGACCAGCGTGAGGAAGACGTGGCTGTCCTCGATGGCCTCGATGATGGTCGGGTCGAGGTCCTGGCCGCCGAGCAGCTCGCGCACGTCGACCCAGGCCTTCACGAACGGCGGCAGCCGCGCCAGCTCCAGCGCGACCGGCTTGTCTTCCCAGGCGTGGCTGATGAACACCCGCATGGCAGCCACTCTAGGGGCCGCGCAGAATTCCCGCAATGCACAGGGAGGACCGGCAATGAGACTGCAAGGCAAGGCCGCGATCGTCACCGGCGGCGGCTCGGGCTTCGGCGAAGGCATCGTGCGCAAGTTCGTCGCCGAAGGCGCGCGGGTGATCGTGGCCGACCGCCACGCAGCGGCCGCCCGGCGCGTGGCCGATGCCACCGGCGCGGTGGCGCTGCCCGTCGACGTCGCCCGCGCCGACGACGCGAGGCGCATGGTCGACGCTGCCTTCGAGCACTTCGGCGGCCTCGACATCCTCGTCAACAACGCCGGCGTCGGCCATTTGCCGCAGCCCCTGGAGGGCCTGGCGGAGGACGAGTTCGACCGCATCGTGGCGGTCAACATGAAGGCGATCTACCTGGCCGCGCGAGAGGCCGTGCCGCGCATGAAGGCGGCCGGCCGCGGCGTGATCCTGAACATGGCCAGCACCGCCGGCGTGAGCCCGCGGCCGCGGCTGACCTGGTACAACGCCAGCAAGGGCTGGGTGATCACCGCCACGCGCTCGATGGCGGTGGAGCTGGCGCCCTTCGGCATCCGCGTCGTGGCGCTCAACCCGGTGGCCGGCGAGACGCCGCTGCTGGCCACCTTCATGGGCGGCGACACGCCCGAGACGCGCGCGAAGTTTCTCGCCACCATCCCGCTCGGCCGCTTCTCCACGCCGGAGGACCTGGGCAACGCCGCCTGCTTCCTGTGCAGCGACGAAGCCTCGATGATCACCGGTGTGGCGATGGAAGTCGACGGCGGGCGCTGCGTGTAGCGATCGCCGTGGCGCGTCAGTGCAGCGCCGACAGGAACTGGCGCAGTTCCGCGCTCTGCGGGGCCCCGAACAACTGCTCGGGCGGGCCCATCTCGTGGATGCGGCCGGCATGCATGAAGACCACGCGGTCGCTGACCTTGCGCGCGAAGTTCATCTCGTGCGTCACCATCAGCAGCGTCATGCCCTCGTCGGCGAGCGACTCCACCACGCGCAGCACTTCGCCCACCAGCTCGGGGTCGAGCGCCGAGGTGATCTCGTCGCACAGCAGCACCGAGGGCGCCATCGCCAGCGCGCGGGCGATCGCCACGCGCTGCTGCTGGCCGCCGGAGAGCTGGTCGGGCCAGGCGTCGAACTTCTCGGCCAGGCCCACGCGCGCGAGCAGCGTGCGGGCGCGCTGCTCGGCCTGCGCGGCCGTCTCGCTCTTGACGAGGGTCGGCGCGAGCATCACGTTGCGGCCCACGCTCAGGTGCGGGAACAGGTTGAAGCTCTGGAAGATCATGCCCACGTGCTGGCGCAGCGCGCGCATCGCCTTCGCATCACCGTGCCGCAGCGGCTGGCCGTCGACTTCGAGCGCGCCGTCCTGGAACTCCTCCAGCCCGTTGACGCAGCGCAGCAGCGTGCTCTTGCCCGAGCCGCTCTTGCCGATGATGGCGACCACCTCGCCGCGCCGCACCTCGAGGTCGATACCCTTGAGCACCTCGTTGTCGCCGAAGCGCTTGCGCAGCGCCGACACCTTCACGATGGATTGTTCAGTGCCCACGACGCAGTTTCCTTTCGAGGCGCCGGCTCCAGGCCGAGATCGGCCAGCACAGCGCGAAGTACATCAACGCCACGCAGGCGTACACGGTGAACGGCTGGAAGGTGGCGTTGGTGATCATCGTGCCGGCCTTGGTCAGCTCGATGAAGCCGATCACCGAGGCCAGCGCCGTGCCCTTGATCACCTGCACCAGGAAGCCCACCGTCGGCGGCAGCGCGATGCGCAGCGCCTGCGGGCCGATCACGTGGCGCATGGTCTCGCCGAAGCTCATCGCCAGGCTGGCCGCGGCCTCCCACTGGCCGCGCGGCACGGCGTTGACGCAGCCGCGCCAGATCTCGGCGAGGAAGGCGCTGGTGTACAGCGTGAGCGCCAGCGCCGCCGCCACCCAGGCCGGCACGTTCAGGCCGAACAGCGCCAGGCCGAAGTAGGCGAGAAAGAGCTGCATCAGCAGCGGCGTGCCCTGGAACAGCTGCACGTAGGCGGCCACGCCGGTCTCGGCGCCGCGCCACTTCGCCAGCCGGGCCAGCAGCAGCGCGAGCGCCACCAGACCGCCGCCGGCGAAGGCCACCAGCGACAGCAGCACCGTCCAGCGCGCGGCCAGCAGCAGGTTGCGGAAGATGTCCCAGAGGCTGAAGTCGACCATCTCAGCGGCCCTGCGGCACGCGGCCGAAGATCCACCTCGGCCCGATCCAGTGCAGCGCCTGGCGCAGCAGGATCGACAGCGCGAGGTAGATCAGCGTGGCGACGATGAAGGCCTCGAAGGCGCGGAAATTGCGGCTCTGGATCAGGTTGGCCGCGTAGCTCAGTTCCTGCGCGGCGATCTGCCCGCACACCGCCGAGCCGAGCATCACGATCACGATCTGGCTGGTCATCGCCGGCCAGACGCGGGCCAGCGACGGCGGCAGCACCACGCGCGAGAACACCTGCCACTCGGTCATCGCCAGGCTGCGCGCGGCCTCCAGCTGACCCTTCGGCGTGCCTTCGATGCCGGCGCGGGCGATCTCGGCGGCATAGGCGCCGAGGTTGACCACCATGGCGATCACCGAGGCCATCTCGGGCGTGAGCTTCACGCCCAGGCTGGGCAGCCCGAAGAAGATGAAGAACAGCTGCACGATGAAGGGCGTGTTGCGGATCAGCTCCACGTACACGCCGACCAGCGTGCGCAGCCAGCCCGGTCCCCAGGCGCGCGCCCAGCCGCAGGCCACGCCCAGACCGACACCGAGCACCGCCGAGACGACGGTCAGTCCCAGCGTGAAGGCGGCACCTCGCAGCAGCGCGGGCCACTCGACCAGCACCGCACCGAAGTCAAGCGTGACCATGCCGTGTGCCTGCGCCGGGCAAGTCCGGCGTAGGGCCGCCCCAAGCCGGACGGCGCCCCTCGGGGGCAGGAGCGAAGCGACTGGGGGGCACGCTCAGTTGGGAAGCTCGCCGGCCGGGCGGCCGAGCCACTTCTTCGCCAGGGTGTCGAGCTCGCCCGAGGCCTTGGCCGCGGCGATGATCTCGTTGACCTTCGTGCGCAGCTTGTCCTCGCCCTTGGCTACGCCGATGAAGTTGGGCGAATCCTTCAGCACGAACTTGAACTCGGTGCCGAGCTGCGGGTTGCGCGCCATCATGTTGCCCGCCACCGAGGCGCCGGTGGCGATCGCCTGCACCTGCCCGGAGACGAAGGCCGAGACGGTGGCGTTATTGTCCTCGAAGCGCTTCACGTCGGCGCCGGGCGGGGCGAGCTTGCTGAGTTCCATGTCCTCGATCGCGCCGCGCGTGACGCCCACCGTCTTGCCGGCCAGGTCGGCCGGGCCCTTGATCGCCATTGACTTCGCGGCGAAGACCGCCTGAAAGAAGGGCGAGTAGGCGGCGGTGAAGTCGATCACCTTCTCGCGCTCCGGGTTCTTGCCCAGCGTGGAGATCACCAGGTCGGCCTTCTTCGTCTGCAGGTAGGGGATGCGGTTGGCGCTGGTCACCGGCACCAGCTCGGCCTTGACGCCCAGCTTCGCGGCGATCAGGTTGGCCATGTCGATGTCCAGCCCCTGCGGCTTCAGGTCGGTGCCGACGAAGCCGTAGGGCGGGAAGTCGGTCGGGATGGCGATGGTGATCTGCTTCTTGGCGAGGATGTCGTCGAGCGCGGTCTGCGCCCGGGCCAGCGCGCTGGACAGGGCCAGCGCGGCGCCGAGGCCGGCGATCAGGAGGCGGCGTTGCATGGAAGTCTCCAACTTGGTGCGTGGGACGGGCCTTCTGCAAGGGGCGTGCCCATGGGCGCCGGCGGCCCGATAGACTGGCGCCATGAATGCTCCCGCTGCCCGACCCCTGAAGATCGACTTCGTCTCCGACGTCGTCTGCCCCTGGTGCGCCATCGGCCTGTCGTCGCTGGAGATCGCGCTGGGCAAGCTCGAGGGCGAGGTTGCGGCCGAGATCCGCTTCCAGCCCTTCGAACTGCACCCGGACATGGGCCCGGAGGGCGCCGAGGTGGTGCCCTACCTGTCGAAGAAATACGGCATGACCGCCGAGCAGGTCGAGCGCAACCAGCAGGCCATCTCCGAGCGTGGCGCGGCGGTGGGCTTCGAGTTCCGCATGGAGCGGCGCAGCCGCACCTGGAACACCTTCGACGCGCACCGCCTGCTGCACTGGGCCGGCGAGGTGGGCGCGGCGCCGCAGCGCGCGCTCAAGCATGCGCTGCTGTCGGCTTACTTCACCGAGGGCGAGAACCCCGGCGCGCGCGAGGTGCTGCTGCGCTGCGCCGAGCGCGCAGGGCTCGATGCCCGGCGCGCCGCCGAGGTGGTCGACAGCGACGAATTCGGCGAGGCGGTGCGCGAGCAGGAGCGGCTGTTCACGCAGGCGGGCATCTCGTCGGTGCCGTCGGTGATCGTCAACGACCGCTACCTGATCCAGGGCGGGCAGCCGCCGG
>NZ_JBFXIO010000327.1:0-5943 GCF_050175855.1 Piscinibacter sp. | reverse complement strand
AAGGGCGACGGCGCCTCCTCGATCACCTTCTGGTGGCGGCGCTGGATCGAGCACTCGCGCTCGTGCAGGTACACGCAGTTGCCGTGCCCATCGCCGAGCACCTGGATCTCGATGTGGCGCGGCTCCTCGACGAACTTCTCGATGAAGACGCGGTCGTCGCCGAAGCTGTTCTTCGCCTCGTTGCGGCAGGAGCTGAAGCCCTCGAAGGCTTCCTTGTCGTTCCAGGCCACGCGCAGGCCCTTGCCGCCGCCGCCGGCGCTGGCCTTGATCATCACCGGGTAGCCGATGTCCTTGGCGATCGTCACCGCCTGCTCGGGCGACTCGATCACGTCGTTGTAGCCCGGGATGGTGTTGACCTTGGCGGCCATCGCCAGCTTCTTCGAGGCGATCTTGTCGCCCATCGCGGCGATGGAGGCGCGCTTCGGGCCGATGAAGACGATGCCCTCCTCCTCGACGCGGCGCGCGAACTCCTCGTTCTCCGACAGGAATCCGTAGCCCGGGTGCACCGCCTGCGCGCCGGTCTTCTTGCAGGCCTCGATGATCTTGTCCATCACGAGGTAGCTCTCGCGGCTGGGCGCGGCACCGATGAAGACGGATTCGTCGGCGAGTTCCACGTGGCGCGCATCGCGGTCGGCCTCGGAGTAGACGGCCACCGTCCTGATGCCCATCTTGCGGGCAGTCTTGATGACGCGGCAGGCGATCTCGCCGCGGTTGGCAATGAGGATCTTGCTGAACATGATGGGGGTCTCCTCCGTCCTCACAGCGGGATGTTGCCGTGCTTGCGCCACGGGTTTTCCAGTTTCTTGTCGCGCAGCATCACCAGGCTGCGGCAGATGCGCTTGCGCGTCTCGTGGGGCTGGATCACGTCGTCGATGTAGCCGCGCGCGCCGGCCACGAAGGGGTTGGCGAAGCGGGCCTTGTACTCGGCCTCCTTCGCGGCCAGCTTGGCCGGGTCACCCTTGTCCTCGCGGAAGATGATCTCCACCGCGCCCTTGGCGCCCATCACCGCGATCTCCGCGTTCGGCCAGGCGAAGTTGACGTCGCCGCGCAGGTGCTTGGAGCTCATCACGTCGTAGGCGCCGCCGTAGGCCTTGCGCGTGATCACGGTGATCTTGGGCACCGTCGCCTCGGCATAGGCATACAGCAGCTTGGCCCCGTGCTTGATGATGCCGCCGTACTCCTGGCTGGTGCCGGGCATGAAGCCGGGCACGTCGACGAAGGTCAGCACCGGGATGTTGAAGGCATCGCAGAAGCGCACGAAGCGCGCTGCCTTGATCGAGCTCTTGATGTCCAGGCAGCCGGCCAGCACCAGCGGCTGGTTGGCGACGATGCCCACCGTCTGGCCTTCCATGCGGCCAAAGCCGATGACGATGTTCTTGGCGTAGTCGGGCTGCAGCTCGAAGAAGTCGCCGTCGTCCACCGTCTTGGCGATCAGCTCCTTCATGTCGTAGGGCTTGTTCGGGTTGTCCGGCACCAGCGTGTCGAGGGAGAGGTCGAGCCGCTCGGCCGGGTCGTCGCTGCGCCGCACCGGCGGCTTCTCGCGGTTGTTCAGCGGCAGGTAGTTGAAGAGGCGCCGCAGCATCAGCAGCGCGTCGACGTCGTTCTCGAAGGCGAGGTCGGCCACACCGCTGCGCGTGGTGTGGGTGCCGGCGCCGCCGAGTTCCTCGGCCGTCACCTCCTCGTGCGTCACCGTCTTCACCACCTCGGGGCCGGTGACGAACATGTAGCTGCTGTCCTTCACCATGAAGATGAAGTCGGTCATCGCCGGGGAGTAGACGGCCCCTCCCGCACAAGGGCCCATGATCATGCTGATCTGCGGCACCACGCCCGAGGCCAGCACGTTGCGCTGGAACACCTCGGCATAGCCGCCCAGCGAGGCCACGCCTTCCTGGATGCGGGCACCGCCCGAGTCGTTCAGGCCGATCACCGGCGCGCCGACCTTCATCGCCTGGTCCATCACCTTGCAGATCTTCTCGGCATGCGCCTCGGAGAGCGCACCGCCGAAGACGGTGAAGTCCTGGCTGAACACGAACACCAGGCGCCCGTTGATCATGCCGTAGCCGGTGACCACGCCGTCGCCCGGGATCTTGTTGTCCGCCATGCCGAAATCGGCGCAGCGGTGCTCGACGAACATGTCCCATTCCTCGAAGGTGCCCTCGTCGAGCAGCAGCTCGAGGCGCTCGCGCGCGGTGAGCTTGCCCTTGCCGTGCTGCGCGGCAATGCGTTTCTCGCCGCCGCCCAGGCGCGCCTTGGCGCGCTTTTCTTCGAGCTGCTGGATGATGTCGTGCATGACGGTTGCCTCCTCAGGGCTGGGTGTTCTGGAACAGGTTCAGGAGCGAGCGCGCGGCGGCCGAGGGCGCAACGCGCGCCTCGTCGACATCGCGCAGGGTGTGCGGCAGCGCGGCGCGCACGGCGGGGTGCTGGTCGAAGGCGTGGCGCAGGCCGGCATGGACGATGTCCCACATCCAGGCCAGCGCCTGGTGACGGCGGCGTGACTCGAACTCGCCGCTGGCGCGCCGCTTCGATTCGAAGCTCTGCACGGCGGCCCAGAAGTCGGCGATGCCCTGCGCCTTCAGCGCGCTGAGCTGCATCACCTGCGGCTGCCAGCGCTCGGCCGCATGGGCCGGGTTGCCGTGGAAGTTGAAGACGCGCAGCGCCGAGGTGATCTGCGCACGCGCACGCGTCGCGGCATCGGGGTCGAGGTCGGCCTTGTTGATGACCACCAGGTCGGCCAGCTCCATCACGCCCTTCTTGATCGCCTGCAGGTCGTCGCCGGCGTTGGGCAGCTGCAGCAGCACGAACATGTCGGTCATGCTGGCCACGGCGGTCTCGCTCTGGCCCACGCCCACCGTCTCGACGATCACCACGTCGTGGCCGGCCGCTTCGCACACCAGCAGCGCCTCGCGCGTCTTCTCGGCCACGCCACCGAGCGTGCCGCTGGCCGGGCTGGGGCGGATGTAGGCGGCCTCGTTCACCGAGAGCTGCTCCATGCGCGTCTTGTCGCCGAGGATGGAGCCACCCGATACCGACGACGACGGGTCGATCGCCAGCACCGCGACGCGGTGCCCTCGGGCGATCAGGTACAGGCCCAGCGCCTCGATGAAGGTCGACTTGCCCACGCCCGGCACGCCGGAGATGCCCAGGCGGATGGCCTTCCCGGTCGATGGCAGCAGCGCGTTGAGCAAGGCATCGGCCCGCGCACGGTGATCGGCGCGCGTCGATTCGAGCAGGGTGATGGTCTTGGCGAGCGCGCGCCGTTCGCGGCGCAGCACGCCGTCCATCAGGGCCCGGTCGGAGGCCGGCAGCGTCACGTCAGGCTTTCTTGTCGAGGCTCTTCTTGATCTGCTCGAGCACGTCCTTCGCGCTCGCCGGAATCGGCGTGCCCGGGCCGTAGATGCCCTTGACGCCGGCTTCGTACAGGAAGTCGTAGTCCTGCCTCGGGATCACACCGCCGACGAAGACGATGATGTCGTCGGCGCCCTGCTCCTTGAGCGACTTGATGATCGCCGGCACCAGGGTCTTGTGGCCGGCGGCCAGCGTGGAGACGCCGACCGCGTGCACGTCGTTCTCGATCGCCTGGCGGGCGCATTCCTCGGCGGTCTGGAACAGCGGCCCCATGTCGACGTCGAAGCCGAGGTCGGCGAAGGCGGTGGCGACGACCTTCGCGCCACGGTCGTGTCCGTCCTGGCCCAGCTTGGCGATCATCACGCGCGGGCGGCGGCCCTGCGCCTGTGCGAACTCGGCGATCTCGACCTTGAGCTTGTCCCAGCCCTCGGCGCTGTCGTAGGCGGCTGCGTACACACCGGTCACCTTCTGCGTATCGGCGCGATGGCGCCCCCAGGCCTTCTCCAAGGCATCGGACACCTCGCCCACCGTCGCGCGCAGGCGGATCGCCTGGATGCTCAGGTCGAGCAGGTTTCCCTTGCCACTCTCCGCGCAGGCGGTCAGCGCGTCAAGCGCCGCCGCCACCTTCTTGTTGTCGCGCGCCGCGCGGATCGCGTTCAGGCGCTGGACCTGGTTCTCGCGCACCGCGTGGTTGTCCACCTCCAGGATCTCGATCGGATCCTCTTTCGAGAGCTTGTACTTGTTGACGCCGACGATCACGTCCTTGCCCGAGTCGATGCGCGCCTGCTTCTCGGCCGCGCTGGCCTCGATCTTCAGCTTGGCCCAGCCGGAATCGACGGCCTTGACCATGCCCCCCATCGCATCGACTTCCTCGATGATCTTCCAGGCGGCATCGGCCATGTCCTGCGTCAGCTTCTCCATCATGTAGCTGCCCGCCCAGGGGTCGACCACGTTGGTGATGTGCGTCTCCTCCTGGATGATCAGCTGCGTGTTGCGCGCGATGCGGGCGCTGAACTCGGTGGGCAGCGCGATGGCTTCGTCGAGCGCGTTGGTGTGCAGGCTCTGCGTGCCGCCGAACACCGCCGCCATCGCCTCGATGGTGGTGCGCACCACGTTGTTGTACGGGTCCTGCTCGGTCAGGCTCCAGCCCGAAGTCTGGCTGTGCGTGCGCAGCATCAGGCTCTTGGGGTTCTTCGGGTGGAACTCCTTCATGATCTTCCACCACAGCAGCCGCGCCGCGCGCATCTTGGCCACTTCCAGATAGAAGTTCATGCCGATGGCCCAGAAGAAGCTCAGGCGCCCGGCGAACTCGTCGACGTCCAGCCCCTTGGCCAGTGCCGTCTTCACGTACTCCTTGCCGTCGGCCAGCGTGAAGGCGAGTTCCAGCGCCTGGTTCGCGCCCGCCTCCTGCATGTGGTAGCCGGAGATCGAGATCGAGTTGAACTTCGGCATGTTCTTCGCCGTGTACTCGATGATGTCGCCGATGATCCGCATGCTCGGCTCGGGCGGGTAGATGTAGGTGTTGCGGACCATGAACTCCTTGAGGATGTCGTTCTGGATGGTGCCGCTCAGCTTCTCCTGCGAAACGCCCTGCTCCTCCGCCGCCACCACGTAGCCTGCCAGCACCGGCAGCACGGCGCCGTTCATCGTCATCGACACGCTGACCTTGTCGAGCGGGATGCCGTCGAACAGGATCTTCATGTCCTCCACCGAATCGATCGCCACGCCGGCTTTGCCGACGTCGCCGGTCACGCGCGGGTGGTCGCTGTCATAACCGCGGTGGGTGGCCAGGTCGAAGGCCACGCTCACGCCCTGACCGCCGGCGGCCAGGGCCTTGCGGTAGAAGTCGTTCGAGGCCTCGGCAGTGGAGAAGCCGGCGTACTGGCGGATCGTCCACGGGCGCACCGCGTACATCGTCGCCTGCGGGCCGCGCACGAAGGGCGCGAAGCCGGGCAGCGTGTCGGCATACGGCAGGCCCTGCACGTCGGCCGCGGTGTAGACCGGCTTGACGGTGATGCCCTCCGGGGTGATCCAGTTCAGCGCCTCGACGTTGCCGCCCGGAGCCGACTTGGCGGCAGCCTTGAGCCACTGGGCCATGCCTTCGGACGCGCTCACGGGATCGTTGGACATCGGGGTCTCCTTGCCTCTTTTCGGGGTGCCTTGCCGGCGCCGCCGGTGTCAGCCATAATTCAAAATTGAATTATATCTTCACGGCCGCTGCTTTCACACAACTTTCAACATGGCTGCCCCTCGCAACGAGACCCTCGCCCCGCCGCGCGCCGGCCGCCTGGGCGAGCGTGCGCTCTACGAGCAGGTGGCCGAGCAGTTGCGCGCGCGCATCCTGGCGCACACCCTGGCCCCGGGCAGCTGGATCGACGAGCAGGCGCTGTGCGCCGAGTACGGCATCAGCCGCACGCCGCTGCGCGAGGCGCTGAAGGTGCTGGCCGCCGAAGGCCTGGTGACCATGAAGCTGCGCCGCGGCGCCTACGTCACCGAGGTGTCGGAGCGCTACCTGGCCGAGGTCTTCCACCTGCTGGCGCTGCTGGAAGCCGACGCCGCCCGCGTGGCGGCACAGAAGGCCACCGCCGACGAGATAGC
>NZ_JBFXIO010000326.1:0-5984 GCF_050175855.1 Piscinibacter sp. | reverse complement strand
CAGCCGGTGTGCGGCGCGATGCGTAGCGTGTGCGCCCGCGTGGCCAGCAGCATCAGCAGCACGGCCAGCGCGGCCAGGCCGAGCGGCTGGTCGGAGCCGTCGCGAACGCGCGCCAGCATCCAGGCGCCGTGCGGCCACAGGGCGGCGGCCTGCAGCGCGAGCCACGCAGCCGGCGCGAGGTAGGTCGGCCGGCAGGCCACCGGCGCGAGCACGGCGGCGCTCACCAGTTGCTCCGCTTGGCCAGCGCCACGCCCACCAGGCCGGCCACCACCAGCAGCGAGAGCAGCGCGCCCGGCTCCGGCGTGCTCGGCACCGCCGCGCCGACTTCACCCACGGCGAGGTTGCTCACGCCCTGCGGCAGCGGCAGCGGTTGATCCACCGGCACGGCAGCCTCGCTGATGCGCACGATCTCGTCGACGGCAATGAAGCTGGTGTACTGCGTCAGCAGGCTGTAGCGCAGGCCGAGCGCGGTGATCGCCTCGCGCTGGCCGCTGCCGCCTTCCAGCGCCTCCTGGTCGGAGAGCTGCTGGATGCGGCTGCGCGCCCACAGAGGGCGCAGCGCCGTGGCCTGTGCGTCGGGCGCGGCCACTGGCACCACGTCGACGTGCGAGCCGATCGCCGCCTGGCCTTCCAGCACCAGCTGGCCGCGCGGCTCGCCACGCCACTTGCCCTGGATCACCACCGGCCGCCCGCCGAGCACGTCGGGCAGCGAATCCAGCGACGCGGGCTCCACGTCGTACACCTCCAGGCCTTCGAAGCGCGCACGCAGGCTGGTGAGAACCGGCGAATCGATCATGCGGCGCAGCCGCTCGGCCTGCGCGGCGGCCATCTCGGGCTTGGTGACGATGAAGGGCTCGCCCTGGCCGGCGCGCGCGATGCCTTCGATCAGGTGGCGGTTGACCGAGCTGCCGATGCCGAAGGCGAAGACGTTGCTGTTGCCGAGGTTCCTGCGGATGAGCGCGAAGACCTCGTTCTCCACCGTCACGTAGCCGTCGGTGACGACGATCACGCTGCGCGCCACGTCGGCGGCCTTGGGCAGCGCGGCGATGCGCCTGAGCGCCGGCACGATCTCGGTGCTGCCGCCGCCGCGCGAGCGGTCGATCGTCTCGATGGCGCGTTCGATGTTGGCGCGCGTGGCCGGCACCGGCGTCCGGTTCAGCATCTGGCTGCTGCCGGAGAACAGCAGCACGTTGAAGGTGTCGGTCGGGCGCAGGTTGCCGATCAGGTTGCGCAGCAGCACCTTGGCGGTGTTCAGCGGGTGACCGTGCATCGAGCCGGAGATGTCGACCACGAATACGTATTCGCGCGGGTTGATCTGCGCCGGCGCGATCGCCTTCGGCGGCTCGACGACGGCGAGGAAGAAGTTCTCGTCCTCGCCTTGTTGCAGGAGCAAGCCGGTGGCGGTGCGCCCGCCGGCCAGGCGATAGCCGAGGATGAAGTCGCGGTCGTTGCCGGCACCGGTGTCGCCGCTGTCGTTCAGCTCGATCTCGGCCTGCGCCGTGCCCTCGCCGCTGACCTCGATGCCGTGCGAGGGCGAACGCAGTTCGCTGACCGGCAGCGGCGAGGCGAAGCGCACGTGCAGCTCGAAACCCGAGCGCGAGACCTCTCCTTCCTTCAGGTGCGCGGTGGCCGGGAAGCTGCTGGCACCGCCCGCGCTGGCGGGCCGGTGGTAGCGCGGGCCGACCACCGTCGGAAAGACGAACTCGTAGCGCCCTTCCGTGGGCACGACGAGCTCGGTGTAGCGCAGCTCCACCTGCACGTCGTCGCCGGGCAGGATGTTGGCCACGTTCATCTGGAAGACGTTGGGCCGCTCCTGCTCGAGCAGGGCGCTGGTCTTGCCCTCGCGCTTGGCGGTCTCGTGGCGGATGCGTGCGCGCTGCTTCTCCTCGATCTTCGCGTGCAGCACGCGGCCGGCCAGGCGCACCTGCATGGCGTGCACCGCGGCGTGCGTGGAGCCGGGGAAGACGTAGCGGGCCTCGATCGGCCGCTGCCCCTCGTTGCGGTAGCGCTGCGTCACGGTCACGTCGGCGATCACGCCGGCGATGCGCACGTCGACCTTCGTCGACTTCAGCGGCAGCGCATCCACCGAAGGATCGCCGGCCACCGCGAAGTACGGCCCTTCGGCGCGCGGCGCCTGCGCGTCGTCGGCGAAGGCGGGCGACCAGGCGACGGTGAGCGCGAACGCCCAGATCGCGAACAGCACGGCGATCACCACCCGGCCGGTGCGCGACAGCGGTGGCAGCGGGTGGCGGAACAGCGGAAAGACGGGACCTCGAACGCGGCGCATGCGGCTTCTCCTGTGGGCTTGCCGCTCTCGGTGGCGGCACGGAGCTCAGGATGGAAGCCGCACGCGAAGGCAGTTCGAAGCCGATCGGGCCTGTGTGAAGCGGGCGTGAAGTCCGGTTCGGCGATCTGGGAAGAAAATCCCTTGACAGCCTCCGATGTTGGGAAAATAATCCCAAACATGGACGCCGAAAACCGAACCCATCTGGCCTTGAACGCCGCCGTGCTCAAGCTGCTGCGTCCGCTGTGCCGCCTGCTGCTGCGCCACCACGTGCCGTTCGCGGCCTTCGAGGAACTGGCCAAGCACACCTATGTGCAGGCGGCGCTGGAGGACTTCGGCATTCCCGGGAAGAAGCCGACGCTGTCGCGCGCCTCCATCCTCACCGGGCTGACCCGCAAGGACGTGACCCGGCTGGCCGCCGACACCGCCCCCGAGCGGGCCGCCAGCGACGAAGGCTACAACCGCGCCGCCCGCGTGCTGACCGGCTGGGCGCGCGACCCCGACTTTCACGGCGCCGACGGCCAGCCCAAGGCGCTCGCCCCGCTGGAGGGGCCCGACAGCTTCGCGGCGCTGGTCAAGCGCTACAGCGGTGACATGCCGGCGCGCGCCGTGCTCGACGAACTGCTGCGCGTGGGCGCCGTGGCCGAGCGCGACGACGGCCGGCTCGAGCTGCTCACCGCGGGCTACGTGCCGCGCGGCAGCGAGGTCGACAAGCTCGGCATCCTCGGCACCGACGTCGCCGACCTGATCGCCACCATCGATCACAACCTGCAGCACGCCGACACCGACCCACGCTTCCAGCGCAAGGTCATGTACACGGAGTTCCCGGCCGCGCAGCTGCCGGCCTTCCGCAAGCTCAGCGCCGTGCAGGCGCAGGCCTTGCTCGAGAAGTTCGACCGCTGGCTGGCCGAGCACGCCGACAGCACCAAGCCCGACGACAACGCCCAGCCGCCGATGCGCGTCGGCATGGGCATTTACTACTTCGAGGAACCGATGGTTCCCAATTCCAGGAAGGAAGACTGAGATGAAGCTGCGCAAACTCGTGACATGGATCGCCGCGAGCGCCACGCTCGCGATCGCCGCCTGTGGCGGCGGCGGCTCGTCCGGCGGCATCGGCGGTACCGGTGGCGGCGGCGGCGGCATCGGTGGCACCGGCGTGGCCTACGGCACGATCACGGCCTTCGGCAGCGTGTGGGTCAACGGTGTCGAGTACGACACCTCCAACACCACCTTCAAGACCGACGACAACCCCAACGGCGGCGGCCGCCAGGACGACCTGCGCGTCGGCATGGTGGTGCGCGTGGACGGCTCGATCTCCGGCAAGACGGCCGCGACGATCACCGAAGACGACGCCGTCAAGGGCCTGGTCGAGCAGGTGATCGACGCCAACCGCATGGTGGTGATGGGCCAGACCCTCCAGATCGACAGCACGACGCGCTTCGACAACGGCGTGGTGCCGGTCGTCGGCGACCGGGTCGAGGTGCATGGCCTGATCGCCGGCGACGGCGTGATCGCCGCCGGCTACATCGAGAAGAAGACCACCGCGCCCACGCCGCCCTTCGCGGTCAAGGGCATCGTCAAGAACCAGGACAGCACCGGCCAGACCTTCCAGGTCGGCACGCTGACCGTGCAGTACGCCGGCGCCGACATCGGCGACATGCCGGCCGGCGCCTGGAACGGCCTGCAGGTCGACATCAAGGGCTCGGCCTGCGGCGGTGTTGCCCCGGTGTGCGGCACGCTGGTGGCCACGAAGGTGGAACCGGCGGGTGCGAACGTCAGCAGCGCCTCGCAGGCCGAGATCGAGGGCGTGGTGGTCGCCGTGACGGCCAACGGCTTCACGATCGGCAACCAGCAGGTGGTGACGACCGCGAACACACGCTACGAAGGCGGCGTGGCCGGTGACCTGATCGTGGGCACCAAGGTCGAGGCCGAAGGCTCGATCAGCAACGGCGTGCTGACCGCCACCAAGGTGTCGTTCCGCGACGCGGTGAAGATCGAGGGCGACGTGGCCTCCGTCAACGGCAGCACGCTGACGATCTCGGGCCTGCCTGGCGTGACGGTGAACGTGACCACCATCACCGAGCTGAAGGACGTCACGCTCGGCGGCCTGGCGGCCGGGCAGCACCTGCGCATCCGCGGCAAGCTCGGCGCCGGCAACAGCATGGTCGCCACCCGCCTCGAGCTGCGCAGCGCGCGCAGCGACGTCGAGCTGCAGGCGCCGGCCCAGGCGATCACGCCGGAGACCAGCCTCCGCCTGCTCGGCGTGGACATCTCGACGGCCGGCGTCTCGCAGTACCGCGACGTCAACGATGCCGCGATCACCCGTTCGGCCTTCTTCGCCGCCGCCCGCGTCAACGGCCTGATCAAGGCCAACGGCAGCCTCTCGGGCGCCACGGTGAGCTGGAACGAGCTGGAGCTGGAGGACTGAGGCCGGCTCAGAGCGGTCCGAGCTGGTACCCGATGCCTCGCAACGTGACGATCAGCTCGGGTGCCAGCTTGCGCCGCAGGCTGTGGACGTGGACCTCGATGGTGTTGCTGCCGATGGTTTCGTTCCAGCCGTACACGGCGGCTTCCAGCTGCTGCCGCGACACGGCGCCGCCCCGGCGGCGCACCAGCGTATCGAGAACCCGGTACTCGCCGGCGGTCAGCACCACGCTGTTGCCGCGCCAGCGTACCGAGTTGCTGCCTGGCTGCAGCGTGAGGGGGCCGATGGTGACACCGTCCTCCGCGGCCTGCTCGGGTGGCAGGCTGCGGCGGACGACGGCCTTGACCCGCGCCAGCAGCTCTTCGAGGTCGTAAGGCTTGATGAGGTAGTCGTCCGCGCCCAGGTCGAGCAACTGGATGCGCTGGTCGCGGAAGCCCTGCGCGGTGATCACGACCACGGGCGTGAGGTTCGCGCGATTGCGCAGGTTCACCAGGCAGTCCTGACCGCCGAGCTCTGGCAGGCCGATGTCCAGCAGCACGCAGTCGTACTCGAACTTGCCGCTGAGCTCGAGCAGCTTGTTGCCGGTGGTCACCCAATCGACCACATGCCCCTGTCTCATCATGAACGTGCACGTGGCCCGGCCAAGCGCCTCGTCGTCTTCTGCCATCAGCAACCGCATCCAACCGCCCTGCATCAATCCCCAAGTTGCCGCGGATTTCAGCAGTTAGGCCGGCGCAGGCGGAACACTCACTCCGGGGGAGTGGGGGCCCTTACCCACCCAGACCGCGGAGGATTACCCGTTGGAACGCCCTTCCGGCTGCGCTCGAATCGCCCACATGGACCGCAGGAGCACGCTGAAGGCGCCACGCCGGCTGGCCGGCGTGGTCGCGCTCGCCGCCTGCGCGGCCGTGCGCGCGCAGGTCTACGTCGGCACCGGCGCCGAGGGCACGCTGGTGCTGAGCAATCACGCCAGCAGCGAAGCGTCGCAACTGCTCATCGCGGCGCCGGCAGCCGCGCGCGCCGAGGTGGCCGAGGCTCCGGCCGTGCCGATGCCCGCGCCGGCCGCACCGTGGTCGGGAGAGATCCGCGCCGCCGCACAACGCCACGCACTGCCCGAATCGCTGCTGGCTGCCGTCATTGCCGTGGAGTCGGGCTTCAACGCGACAGCGGTTTCCCCGAAGGGCGCCAAGGGGCTGATGCAGCTGATGCCGGCCACCGCGCGCCGCTTCGGCGTGAAGGACGTCTTCGAGGTGCGCGACAACCTGAATGGCGGCG
>NZ_JBFXIO010000325.1:0-6000 GCF_050175855.1 Piscinibacter sp. | reverse complement strand
CCGGCGACTGGCTGGTGTTCGGCTCCGAGAGCGCCGGCCTGCCCGAGGCTGTGCGCGAATCCTTCGCGCCGGCGCAGCGCCTGCGGCTGCCGATGCGCGCCGGCCAGCGCAGCCTGAACCTGAGCAACGCGGTGGCGGTGGCGGTGTTCGAGGCCTGGCGGCAGTGCGGCTACGCCGGTGCCACGCCGCCCACGCGTCCGGTCACTCCGGCTTGACGCCGGCCGCGGCGATCACCTTCGCCCAGCGCTCGCGTTCGCTGGCCATCAGGTTGGCCAGGGCGGCGGGGGCGGTTCCCGCCGCGCTGAAATATTGCGCCAGCATCTTCGTGCGCACTTCGTCGCTGCGGATGATGCGCACGAGTTCGCGCGACACCCGCTCGACGATGGCCGCAGGCGTCTTCGCGGGTGCGAGCACGGCCTGCCAGGAGACTGCCTCGAAGCCGGCGAAGCCCTGCTCGGCCAGGGTCGGGAACTCGGGCAGCGCGGCCGTGCGGCCCAGCGTCGAGACCGCGAGGCCGCGCAGCTTGCCGGCGCGCACCTGGCCCATCGCAATGCCCGGCACCATGAAACCGGCCTGCACCTGGCCGGCGAGCAAGGCGTTGACCACCTGAGGGAAGCCCTGATAGGGCACGTGCACGAGATCGATGCCGGCGCGCGCCTTGAAGAGCTCCATCGCCAGGTGCGATGCGCTGCCGTTGCCCACGCTGCCGTAGTTGAGCTCGCCGCGGCGCGACTTCGCGACCTTGACAAAATCGGCCAGCGACTCGGCACCGAGCTTCGGGTCGATGACGAGCAGGTTCGGCGAGGTGGCCACCAGGCTGATCGGCGCCAGCTCCTTCGCCGGGTCGTACGGCAGGGCCTTGCTCAGCAGCGGTGCGGTGACCAGCGGCCCCTGGATGGTGAACAGCAGCGTGTGGCCGTCGGGCTCGGCCTTGGCGACGAAGCCGGTGCCGACATTGCCGCCCGCCCCCGGCCGGTTGTCGACCACCACCGGCTGCCCCAGCGCGGCAGCCAGCGGCTCGGCGATCAGTCGGCCGATGAGGTCAGGCGAGCTGCCCGGCGGGAACGGCACGACCAGCTTGATCGGTCGCGACGGCCAGGCCTGTGCGAACGCGGGCAGCGCCAGCCCCGCGGCGGAAGCGGCGGCGGCACGGATCAGATGTCGACGAAGCATCGCGGCTCCTTGCACGGGTTCAGTGTTCCGGCCGCGATTCGCGGCCCATCAGCGCGCCGAGCGCCTGCGCCGGCGAGAAGCGCCCTTCGAGCACGCCGACCACCGCCTCGGTGATCGGCATGTCCACCTGCAGACCCTGCGCGCGGCGCAGCACGGTGGCGGCGCTGAGCACGCCCTCGGCCACGTGGCCCAGCTCGGCGAGGATCTGCGGCAGTGCCAGCCCCTGGGCCAGGCGCAGGCCGACCTGGCGGTTGCGCGAGAGGTCACCCGTGGTGGTGAGCACCAGGTCGCCCAGGCCGGACAATCCCATGAAGGTCTCGGCGCGTGCCCCGAGGGCGACGCCCAGGCGCGTCATCTCGGCCAGGCCTCGGGTGATCAGCGCGGCGCGCGCGTTCAGGCCGAGCGACATGCCGTCGGCGATGCCGGTGGCGATCGCCATCACGTTCTTCACCGCGCCGCCAACCTCGACGCCGATCGGGTCGGTCGAGGTATAGACGCGCAGGCTGTCGCCGTGGAAGGCCTCCACCGCGCGTTCGGCGAGCGCCGCATCGCTGCTGGCGGCCACCAGCGCGGTGGGCTGGCCGCGTGCCACCTCGATGGCGAAGCTGGGGCCGGAGAGTACGCCGCAGCGCAGCGCCGGCGCCACGTCGCGTGCGATCTCATGGCCGAGCCGGCCACTGCCTTCCTGGAAGCCCTTGCACAGCCACAGCACGCCCGCCGCATCGGCCGGCAGGCGTGCGAGCATGCCTTCGAGGCCCGACATCGGCGTGCCGATGACGATCAGCCCGTCGCGGCCGTGCGCGACGGCTTCGTCGAAGTCGGCGGTGATGGCCAGCGGCGCAGGCAGCGCTGCCTCCGGCAGGTAGCGGGTGTTGCGGCGCTCGCGCTGGATGGCTGTGGCCTGCGCCGCATCACGCGCCCACAGCAGCGTGGGCTGGCGGCTGCAGGCGCTGGCGGCCAGCGCGGTGCCCCACGCCCCGGCGCCCAGTACCGTCAGGTTCATGGGCGGGGCGCGTTCGGCCTCAGTTGGCGCTGGTGATGATGCCCGAGCCGTTCTGCGCGGCCGCCTGGGCGCGCTGGGCTTCGTACATCGCCTGGAAGTTCACTTCGGCCAGCATCACCGGCGGGAAGCCGGCGCGCGTGCAGACGTCGGAGACGATCGCGCGCAGGTACGGGTAGACGATGCCCGGGCAGGCAATGCCGATGATCTGGTCGAGCTGCTCCGCCGGGATGTTGCGGATCTCGAAGATGCCCGCCTGCTTGGCCTCGACGAGGAACAGGACCTTGTCGCCGACCTTGGTGGTGACCGTGGCCGTGACCGCGACCTCGTAGATGCCGTCGGCGATGGCTTCCGCGCCCAGGCCGAGCTGGATGTCGACCGCCGGCTGCGACTGCTCGAGCAGGATCTGCGGCGAATTGGGCTGCTCCAGCGACAGGTCCTTCAGGTACATGCGCTGGATCTGGAACACCGGGGTCTGGTTGTCGTCGGCCATGGGAATCTCTGTGGTGGTTTCGGCCGCCGAAGTGGCGGCGAGCCGCGGATTATCGCCCGCGGCGGTTGTCGGCCCGGCGCCTCAGCCCTGCAGCATCGGCACGAGCCCGCCGCGCTGGTCGAGCGCGATCAGGTCGTCGCAGCCGCCCACGTGGGTCTCGCCGATGAAGATCTGCGGCACGGTGCGGCGGCCGGTGATCTGCATCATGTGGTCGCGCTGGGCGGAATCGAGGTCGATGCGGATCTCCTCGATCTGATCGACGCCACGCTGCTTGAGCAGCGCCTTGGCGCGCTGGCAGTACGGGCAGACCTGGGTGGTGTACATCTTCACGGCAGCCATGGCGGATCCTTCGCGTGGGTTCAGGCGGACTTCTCGATCGGCAGGTTGGCCTCGCGCCACGCCGCCAGCCCGCCGGCCAGCACGTGGGGCTTCTCGAAGCCCAGCTTCTTCAGCGTCGCCGCGGCACGCACGGCGCGCGTGCCCGAAGGGCACACCAGCACGACCGGCAGAGTCTTGTTCTTCGGCAGGTCGCCCGAGCCGTCCAGGCTGCCCAGCGGCACGTTCTTCGAACCCGTCACGTGCGCGCCGGCGTACTCCGCAGGCTCGCTGACGTCGATCAGCACCGCTTTCTCGCGGTTGATCAGTTGCACCGCCTGCGCCGGGGTGACTCGGCCGGCGCCGCCGCCGCGCCCGAGCAGCGGCCACAGCAGCAGGCCGCCGGAGACGATGGCGGTGAAGAAGAGGAACCAGTTGTCGATGAAGAACTTCAAGGGGGGCCTTCGGGTGCCGGCAGGCAAAGCCCGAATTATAGAATTCGGACCCTGCCTGTCCGGGTCTGCCCTGGACGATCCCCCCACCGACCGAATCCCCACGCTCCATGCACAAGCTCGTCCTGATCCGCCACGGCGAATCGACCTGGAACCTCGAGAACCGCTTCACCGGCTGGACCGACGTCGGGTTGACACCCACCGGCGTGGCACAGGCCATGGAGGCCGGCCGCCTGCTCAAGGCCGAGGGCTACGAGTTCGACGTGGTCTACACCTCGGTGCTGCAGCGTGCGATCTGGACCACCTGGTATGCCTTGCACGAGCTGGACCGCCACTGGCTGCCCGTGATCAAGCACTGGCGCCTGAACGAGCGCCACTACGGCGCGCTGCAGGGCCTGAACAAGGCCGAGACGGCGAAGAAGTTCGGCGACGAGCAGGTGCTGGTGTGGCGGCGCAGCTACGACACGCCGCCGCCGGCGCTCGAGGCCACCGACCCGCGCTGCGAGCGCGGCGATCGCCGCTACGAGAAGCTCGCCGACGGCGAGGTACCGCTGACCGAATGCCTGAAGGACACGGTGGCGCGCGTGCTGCCGTACTGGAACGACACCATCGCCCCGGCGATCCGCAGCGGCCAGCGCGTGCTGATCTCGGCGCACGGCAACAGCATCCGCGCGCTGGTGAAGTACCTCGACGGCATCTCCGACGACGCCATCGTCGGGCTGAACATCCCCAACGGCATCCCGCTGGTCTACGAGCTCGATGCGAACCTGAAGCCGATCCGCCGCTACTACCTCGGCGATGCCGAGGCGGCGGCCAAGGCGGCGGCGGCGGTGGCCAACCAGGGCAAGGCCTGAGCCCGGCGCCTCGGCATCACTCCTGGATGCCGAACAGCCGCTCCGGCGGCATGCGCAGCACGAACTTCGACTCCGACGCCGTCGCGGTGATCGCGAACTCCGGCTTTGCGGTGTCGCGCATCACGGTGTTGACGTGCGGCATGCCATGGCGGTCGGTCACGCTGGCGGCCAGCGGCGTGCGCGCGTCGCTGCTGCGCCGCACCACCACCGCCAGTTCGCCCGACTTGAGCTGCACGAACTCGCCCGGCGGGTAGATGCCGAACTCCTTGATGATGGCCGCCGACGCGGGCGCGCCGCCGCTGTCCTGGTAGAGCTGGCGCGCCGCCACCTGCGGGCTCAGCGGTGGGCGCAGCGCACGCGGCGCCATCTTGGCCATGAACACGTCGATGCAGCGCAGCACGGTGGGGAGCTCGCCGACCTCGTGCAGCCCCTGCGGATAGCCGCTGCCGTCGGAGCGCTCGTGGTGATCCGCCACGGCTGTGAGCCAGGCGTCGTCGGCGATGCCGGCCGCCTGCAGCATCTTCACGCCGACACCGGGATGGGCGCGGATCATCTCCATCTGCGGCGGCGTCGGTGGCGAGCCCTGCGCGGCCATGCGGCCCTGCAGATCGAGGATCGCCACGTTCATCGTCAGCGCCGCGCGCATCAGCGTGCGCTTGCGGGCCTCGTCCCAGCCGAGCCGGCGCGCCATCAGCAAGGCCACCAGCGCGCAGTGCACCGAGTGCGCGAGCGCGTAGATGGTCAGGCGCTTGGGGTCCTGCCGCACCGTGAGGTAGATCGCGATGTCGGGGTCGCGCAGCGTCAGCGTCTCGATGCGCTCGCGCACCTCGTCGATGCGTTCGGCGAAGCCGGGCTCGGCGATGCTGCGCAGCGCGCGGTCGAGCTGCCACAGCACCTGCTCCCATTGGGCGAAGAGGCTTGCCGGCCGCTTCTTCTCGGCCTCGGCTCGGGAGGCCGCGGCACGCACCTCCTCGATGTCGACGCTCGCGCCCCGCTCGAGCAGGGCGGCGAGCTGCGCCTCGCTGCCGATCACGTGGCCGCGGGCGAGCAGCAGCTGGCCGTGCTCGTCACGCACGCCCCAGGGCAGGGGTTCGCCGAGGCGGACCTGGCTCGCCACGAGCCGCAACAAGTGCATGAGGACCCTCCCGGACCGGAACGGTCACGAGTATGGGCGTCTCGCACACTCAACGAACATCAGCGATTGCCCTCGCCAGCATCGGTGCGACCGTGACAACGTTGGAGGAATGCGGCACCGCATCGGTGCTCCACACGCGGCGGATGCCCGCCGCGGCGAGCCGATCGAGCGCATCGCCGCCGAACAGCGCGTGCACCACGGCCACGTCGATGGTGGCGACACCGCGTGCTCGCAGCGCCTGAGCGGCCTGCACCAGCGTGTGGCCGGTACTGGCCACGTCATCGATGAGCACGACTTCGCGGCCGGTGATGTCGACGTGCGGAAGTTCGACCTCGACGTCACGATCGCCGCGCCGCGTCTTGCGACACACGAGGCCTTCCAGCCCGGTGACCTCGCCGGCCGCGCGCACCCACTGCAGGGCCTCCTCGTCGGGGCCGACCAGCAGCGGCTTCGCCGTGCCCGACCACTGGGCGGCGATCCACTGCCCGAGCAGCGGCGCCGCCGTGAGCGCGATGCCCTTCGACCCGGGCATCACCTCGTCGAGCGAGGCGATGCGGTGCAGGTGCGGATCGATGGTG
>NZ_JBFXIO010000324.1:0-6018 GCF_050175855.1 Piscinibacter sp. | reverse complement strand
CGTCTCGGTGATCAGCCGCGCCGACACGGAGTCGATGGACGCGGTGGGCTCGTCCATCGCCAGGATGGCCGGCTCCTTGACCAGCGCGCGCGCCAGGCACAGGCGCTGGCGCTGGCCGCCGGACAGCGTGGCGCCGCGCTCGCCGAGCTCGGTGTCGTAGCCTTGCGGCAGGTCGACGATGAACTCGTGCGCGCGGGCGGCACGCGCGGCCGCCTCCACCGCCTCGGGCGGCGCATCGGGCCGGCCGTAGGCGATGTTCTCGCGCACCGAGGTGCCGAACAGCAGGTTCTCCTGCAGCACGATGCCGATCTCGCGGCGCAGGCTCTCGCGGCGGTAGCGGCGGATGTCGATGCCGTCGATCAGCACGCGGCCGGCGCTCGGTTCGTACAGGCGCAGCAGCAGGTTGACCAGCGTCGACTTGCCCGCACCCGACGGCCCGACCAGCGCCACGCGCTCTCCGGCGGCGATGCGCAGGTTCAGCCCCTGGAGCACCGGCTTGCCGCCGGCGTAGGCGAAGGAGACGTCCTCGAAGACGATCTCGCCGGCCGGGCGCACCAGCTCGATGGCGTCGGGCGCATCCTCGATCTCGGGCTGCAGGTCGAGGATCTCGGCCACGCGCTGCGCGCTCACGCCGGCGCGCGAGAACTTCGCGGCCAGCCGGCCGAGGTCGCGCACCGGCTTGTACAGGCTGGTGACGTAGCCGACGAACACCAGCAGCTCGCCGGGCGTGAGCCGGCCGGCCAGCACCTCGCGCGCGCCGAGCAGCACGGTGATCGCCGTGCCCAGCGCGCTGACCACCGCGATGGCCTTGGCGATGGCGCCGGCGCTGCGCGTGCTGCGCATGCCGCTGTCGTAGCTGGCCTCGATCTCGCGGCGGAAGCGGTCTTCCTCGTAGCCCTGGCGGCCGAAGGCCTGCACCAGCGCGATCGCGCCGAGCACCTCGTTCAGCCGCGAGGTCATGCGGCCTTCGTGGCGGCGCTGCTCGCGCACCGTGGCCTTGACGCGGCGGTTGAGCCGGTAGATCACCGCCAGCAGCGGCGGCAGCGTGGCGCAGACCACCAGCGCGAGCTGCCAGTTCAGCATGAACATCACGGCCAGCATCGCCGCCAGCGTGAGCGCGTGGCGCGCCAGCGTCAGCGCCCATTCGGAGAACATGTCGCGCAGCAGGTTGGTGTCGCCCGCCACCTTGGTGATCAGCTCGCCGCTGCGCGCGCCCTGGTGGTAGGCCAGCGACAGGCTCTGCAGCTGTGCGAACAGCGCCGCGCGCAGCCGCCAGGTGATGCGGTGGCCGATCTGTGCGCTGCAGTAGAGCTGCAGGTAGGCGAAACCGCCGGCCAGCAACGCGATCGCGGCGATGGCGCCGGCCGAGGCCAGCAGCGCCGGCCACGGGCCGAGTGCCAGCAGCGGCTGCAGCACGGCCATCGACGGCGGCAGCGCGTGGCCGAGCAGCACGTGGTCGAAGATGATCTTCAGCGGCCACGGCGCCAGCACCTCGGCCAGCACCACGCCGAGCAGGCCGAGAACGGCCAGCAGCAGCGCGCCGCGCTGCTCGGCCAGCGCGCTGCGAACGATGGCGCGCAGCCGCTCACCGGCGGGAGTGTTCGGGGTCGTCATGCGAGGGTCTCCGCGGAGTCGGGGGCGGCCAGCGTCTCGGCGCGCGCCAGGCGGCGCTCCGCCTCGGCCGACCAGCCCGGCAGCTGGAACACGAAGGCGCGGCTGGCCTGCAGCAACGCCTGCAGCGCGCGGTGCCAGCGCAGCCTCTCGCGGCCGAAGCGATGCGGCGCCGCCTCGGCGTAGGCGGCGGTCAGCGCCGCGCCGAAGTCCGGCCGGGCAGGAAGCCGCGTCACGAAGGCGGCCAGGTCCTCCATCGGGTCGCCGAGCGCGAATTCGTCGAAGTCGTGGAAGACGATGCGGCCGCCTGCGGCCACGTCGACGCCGACCTGCCCGGCATGGAAGTCGCCGTGGATCAGGCCGGGCTCGTGGTCGGGCAGCGTGGCGCCGCTGCGCTCCAGCACGTCGGCCACGCGGGCGGCGCGGTCGGCGAGCATTGGCAGCGCGCGGCCGAGCTTGCGCGCGCGGCGCCAGGCCTCGGCCGTCCAGTGCGCCAGGTCGTGCCGCGTCTCGACACCGGCGATGCGGCAGCCATGCAGCGCCGCCAGCGCGCGGGCCAGACGGCCGGGCAGGTCGCCGGTGCGGCTGCCGGCCAGCAGGTCGGGCAGCGGCACTCCGGGCGCGCGCGCCTGCCAGACGCTGCGCGTGGCCGCATGCCAGCGCAGCGGCTCGGCCACCGCGGGCGCGGCCGGTTCCTGTTGCGCCAGCGTCCACACGTGGCGGAAGCGCTCGTGGATGTGTGCACCGCGGTCGTCGGCGAAGGTCTTGGCGTACAGCGTCGCGCCGGCCTGCGCGTAGCGCAGCGTGGCGCGCTGCTCGGGCTCCCAGCGCAGCACGTCGACCGCGGCCGGCGCATCGCCGCGCCAGGTCAGCGCGCGCCGCGCGTCGAGCAGCTCGCGCAGCTGGGGCAGGCCGGGGTCGGCCGGCCAGGGCCACAGCAGCATGTCCAGCGGCGGCACCGCCACCGTAGCCGGGCCGCTGACGGGCAGCGCGGCGAGGCTGGCACCGTCGCGCCAGGTCTTGGCGTACCAGCGCTGCGTGCGGCCGTCACGCAGCGCCAGCTCGTAGACGGCGGTCAGCGGGTGTGGGTGGCGCCGCTTCGAGGCGCTGCGCCGCGCCTGCAGGATGCGCACCTCGGCGATATCCGGTGCGCCGGGCAGCCAGGCGGCGAGCATGTCGCGCATCCGCGCCGTGTCGAGGCACAGGTCGATCGGGTTCATGCGGGCTCCGCCCACGGCGATTGCGCCCACTCGGCGGCCAGCGCGATCAGGCGTGGCGCGATCGCCAGGCGCCCCGGCTTGAGGTTGACCACGCAGCGCCAGGCGCGCTGGGTCAGCAGCTGCCAGGCGGTGGCCCAGGCCAGCGCGGGCGCCGCCGGCACGCTGCCGCTGCCGCGTGCGTAGCCGTCCAGCAGCGCGGCCCAGGCGCCGGCATCACGCTGCTCGCGGGCGCCGGCCAGCACGGCGCGGTAGGCGCCGTCGGCGCACCAGCTGCCGAGTTCGAGCAGCGCCGGTGCGCGGCGGGCGCCGTCGAGGTCGATCAGGGTGAGCGTCGTACCGTCGACCAGCACGTTGCGAGGGTGCAGGTCGCCGTGCAGCGTGGCGCCGGGCTGGCCGTCGAGCCAGGGCAGCCCGCGTGCGAGCGCGCCCACGGCGCGCCGCAGCTCGCGCTGCGAGCCGGGCAGCACCAGCGCGAGCGTGTCGCCGACCTCGGCCAGCCGCGCGCGCAGTGCGGCGCCGTCGAGCCGGCGCGCCAGCTCGATCGGGGCATGGTGCAGCGCGGCCAGCTGCTCGCCCAGCGGCGCGGCGAAACGTGCGGCCTGGGGATGGTCGAGCAGGGCGATGCCGGGGGCGGCAGCCTGCCAGTGCAGCTGGGCCTGCGGCTGCCACAGCAGCGCGGCCGGCGTGCGCAGCCGGCCGGCGCGCCAGGCCGGCGTGGCCTGCAGCGCGGCCAGGATGCCGTGCGCCGTGGCGCCATCGGGCTCGCGGCTGGCCTTGGCGAAGACGGTGGCCTCGCGCGGCGCGCCGTCGCGCTGCCAGCACAGCGCCACGCGTGCCGTCAGGCGCTGCTCGGGCACGTACTGCACCACGTCCACGCGTTGCGACTGCAGTTGCGCGCCAGGGCCGTCGATCGCCTCCAGCAGCTCGGGCAGCCAGCGCGCCGACAAGGCCGCGCCGTCGTCGAGCACGCGCGGGGCGTCGAGCTTGCGGTCGTGCGGCCACCAGGCGAGCTGCAGCACGCCGCCCTCGCGCAGCCGGGCGGCGACGCGGCGCTCGAGACGCTCGCCGTCGCCCGTGTCTCGCAGCGAGAGGCGGTAGCTGATCGAGGCGTTGCGCCTCGGCCGGTACTTGATCCGCTCGACCTCGCAGCCCTCGACATGCAGGCCCTGGCCACGCAGATGCAGCGCGAACCCGTGCGCCATCGAAGCTGCGTCCAGCAGCCCCGCCAGCGTGGGCAGCACCGGGTCGAAGGGCAGCGTGTTCACGCGGCCACCTCCGTCGCGAGCGCGACGGTGCGCGAGCCGTCGCGCAGCGTCGCGCCCGCATGCGACACGGCGCGCACGACGCGGCCGTCGGCGCCGATGCGCCAGTGCAGCCAGCGGCCGGTGAAGACCAGCTCGCCGATGCGCCAGCTGCGGGCGGCGGCGCTGCGGGCGTGGAACCAGCCGTCGTGCCAGTCGAGGTCGTCGGCGCGCAGCCGGATGTCGAGCGCGAGTGCTTCGCTGCCGTCGTCGGCGCGGGCGGGCAGGGCGCTCACCGCGGCCTGCGCCGGGCGGCCGCGCCACGGCAGCAGCACGCTGTCGAACTCGGCGTCGCGCGCCCGATGCCGCGTCAGCAAGGCCGGGGCGGGTTGCTTGTGGCCGTAGCGTGCCGACACCCAGGCGTCGGCAACCAGCGGCTGCTGGCCGGCGCGCGGCAGCTGCGCGATCACCAGGCCGGGGCTGGCCAGCACGCCGTCGCGGCCGAGCGCGCAGCCGCCTTCGGCGTGGGCGCCGAGCTGGAACTTGAGCGCGTAGTCGTGCACGGTCGGCGCGCGCAGCGTGTCGGCGACGATCCAGTAGCGGCGGTCGACGAAGACGATGCAGCGCTCGTGCACCGCGTCGTAGGCGTGGCTGATGCAGCGGCCGTTCAGCAGGTCGAGGTGCTCGCCGTCGAGCGACTCGAGCAGCGTGCAGTCGGGCGCGGGCCCGGCCACCTTGTGGCGCACCGCGCCCTGGGCGTGGCGAGACGGCTCCTTGACCGGGCGCGGCTCGTACAGCGTCTGCGTGCGGCCGTCCACGCACACCGTGCTGTGCGCCGCGGTGTGGCGAAAGTGCACGCGCCAGTTCACTTCGCCGGCCTCGCTGTAGGTGTAGCGCCCGGGGTCGACCACCAGCGGCCGGCCGCAGGCGGCGAGCTCGAACGACAGCGCGTCGAAGTGCCCGTGGTTGCCTTCGCCGAGCGGGCCGCAGTCGAACACCAGGTGCTGCGCATGGCGACCCCAGCCGCTGCGCAGCACGTGGTAGCCGCTGGCCGCGAAGTGGGCGTTGCGCGAGGCCGGCTCGTGGCCCTGCGCGCCTTGGGTGGCGACGAAGCGCAGGTCGTCGCGACCGAACAGCTGCGCGCCCTGCAGCAGCAGCGGCTCGAAGCCGCGGGCGTCGCCGTCGGAGAAGCTCGGCATGCCGCCGCCGGGCTGGTGCACCGCGAGCGCGAAGTCGAAGGCGCGCTGCAGCGCGGCGTCGAAGGCCGCCGGCACCGCCACGCCGCTGTGCGCGGCGAGTTGGCGCACCTGCATCCAGTTGCGCAGCGCGAGGTGGTGGTAGTCGGTCGAGAGCTCGCAGTGCACGCCGTCGGCGAGCAGGTCGGCTTCGGCGTTGGCCAGCGTCTGCGCCAGCGCGAACTCGCGCCAGCGCCTGCTGGCCGCGAACTCGGGGAACACCACGCCGGCCAGGAAGATCGCCAGCAGCTCCAGCGTGCGGTGGTTGCGCTTGGGCGTGAGGTTCGCGCAGAGGAACTCCACCTGGCCGTGCAGCGAGTGCAGCACGCGGCGGAAGAAGGCCGCGTCGACCGGCGCGCCGTGGCGGTCGTGCATCACGAAGCCGTGCAGCGCGTAGATCCAGTTCTGCACGCGCCGGCCGGTCACGTCAGCGGCGATGAAGCCCAGCGGCACCTGCGCCATCCAGCCGTCGAGCAGAGCCATCCAGCGCGCCGCGTAGCGCGGGTCGCCGCTGGCCTGCCAGGCCTGGGCGAGGCCGGCTGCGTAGTAGAACTTGTGCAGCAGGATGTGCCACTCGACGTCGCTGCTGGGATTGGCCAGCCAGTCGATCGGGTCGGGGAGGCGGTGCGGCTGCCCGACGACCTCGAAGCGGCCGTGCAGCACGCCCTCGATGCGCTCGGCGGTGATCACATCCGGGGCGAACACCGGCGC
>NZ_JBFXIO010000323.1:0-6019 GCF_050175855.1 Piscinibacter sp. | reverse complement strand
TCCTGATCGGCGTGGGCGCGAGCAAGTTCATCTTCCCGCTCGATGCCGTGGTCGAGGTCATCGAGAACCAGCCCAGCGCCGCCGCGCTCGACGCCCGCGGGCGCAGCATGATCGAGCTGCGCGGGCGCGTGCTGCCGGTGGTGAGCCTGCGCCGTCTCTATGCCCTCGATACGCCGCAGCCGCCTCGCAGCAGCGTGGTCGTCATCCAGGCCGGTGCGCAGCGCTTCGGGGTGATGGTCGACGCCCTGCTCGGCCAGCACCAGACCGTCATCAAGCCGCTCGGCCGCATGTTCCGCAGCCTGCGCGGCATGTCGGGTTCCACCATCCTGGGCAATGGCGAAGTCGCACTGATCTTCGACGTGGCCTCCCTGTGCCAGCTCGCCGCGGCGAGCCCCGCCCGTCCCGTTCCCACTGCCACCGAAAGAGAGCCGTCATGACACAGCCCCAGCACTCCCTGTTCGCCAATCTGTTCGCTGGCGCGGAACTCCGCCAGGCCGCCGACGCCCTGGCGCACTCGGAGAAGGCGCGCTCCGCGGCCGAGGCCGAGCGCTCCGACCTGGCCGCCACGCTGGCGCAGGTGAAGGCACGGCTCGACGAGGTCGAGGCCGAGCTGAAGGTTCGCACCGAGATCATGAACGTGACCAGCATCGTCTCGGAGGCCGACAAGAAGGGCGACATCCTCAGCATCAACGAGAAGTTCCTCGAGGTCTCGAAGTACTCGCGCGACGAACTGATCGGCCACGGCCACAACACCACACGGCACCCCGACATGCCCAAGGAGGTGTTCAAGCAGATGTGGGCCACCATCGGCCGCGGGCAGATCTTCCGCGGCGTGGTGAAGAACCGCGCCAAGGACGGCACGCCCTACTACGTCGACGCGGTGATCGCGCCCATCCTCGGCGAGAACGGCAAGCCGATGAAGTACCTCGGCGTGCGCTACGACATCACCGAGTCGGAGCTGGAGCGCCACAACGCCCGCGGCATCCTCGGCGCGATCGACGCGGCCTATGCCTACATCGAGTTCGACCTCGGCGGCCACGTGCTCGCGGCGAACAAGAACTTCCTCGGGTTGATGGGCTACTCGCTCGAAGACGTGCGCGGCAAGCACCACCGCATGTTCGTCGAGCCGTCCCTTGCGCAGTCGGCCGAGTACGCGGCGTTCTGGCGCGACCTCAACGACGGCAAGGCGAGCAGCCAGATCTTCAAGCGCATCACGCGCACGGGCGAGCCGGTGTGGATTCAGGCGGTCTATGCGCCCGTGAAGGACGAGATGGGCCGCGTCGTGAAGATCGTCAAGATCGCCACCGACGTGACCGCCGAGCACCGGGCCAACCAGATGCTTCGCGATGCCGTGGAGCAGGCGCGTGCCGTGACCGCTGCCGCCCAGGCCGGCGACCTGGCGCAGCGCATCCCGCTGGACGGCAAGAGCGGCCCGATCGCCGAGCTGTGTGCGGGGGTGAACGCGCTGATGGAAACCACTTCGGTGATCTTCGACGACGTCGGCCGCGTCTTCGGCGCGCTGGCCGAGGGCGACCTCACCCAGCGCATCTCGCGCGACTACGCCGGCAGCTTCGGCCAGCTCAAGACCGACGCCAATGCCACCAGCCAGACGCTGGCGGACATCGTCGACGACGTCGGCCGCGTGTTCTCGGGCCTGGCTTCCGGCGACCTGACACAGCGCATCACCCGCGAGGCACGTGGCACCTTCGACCGCGTCAAGCAGGACGCCAACTCCAGCTGCGACAAGCTGGCCGGCATCATCGACGAGGTGCGCACCGCCGCCGAGGCGCTGACCGGCGCGGCCAACCAGGTCAGCGCGACCGCGCAGTCGCTGTCGCAGGCAGCCAGCGAGCAGGCCTCGTCGGTGGAGGAGACCACCTCGCAGATCGACATGATGTCGGCCTCGATCTCGCAGAACAGCGACAACGCCAAGGTCACCGACGGCATGGCCACCAAGGCCAGCAAGGAAGCCGCCGAGGGCGGCGAGGCGGTGACGAAGACCGTGGTGGCGATGAAGCAGATCGCCGCGAAGATCAGCATCGTCGACGACATCGCCTACCAGACCAACCTGCTGGCGCTGAACGCGGCCATCGAGGCGGCGCGCGCCGGCGAGCACGGCAAGGGCTTCGCGGTGGTGGCCGCCGAGGTGCGCAAGCTCGCCGAGCGCAGCCAGGAAGCGGCCAAGGAGATCGGCGACCTGGCGGCCAACAGCGTCTCGACCGCCGAGCGTGCCGGCAAGCTGCTCGACGAGATCGTGCCGTCGATCCAGAAGACCAGCGAGCTGGTGCAGGAGATCGCCGCGGCCAGCAGCGAGCAGAGCCAGTCGGTCACGCAGATCGGCGGGGCGATGGGCCAGCTGAGCAAGGCCACGCAGCAGAACGCCTCGGCCTCGGAGGAACTCGCCGCCACCTCGGAGGAGCTCTCCGGACAGGCCGAGCAGCTGCAGCAGTCGGTGGCGTTCTTCGCTGCCGGCGGCGGGCACGTCGAGGGTTTCGTCGAGCGCCGCGCGCCGAACACGCCGATGCGCCCCACGACCCCGCGAGCGGTGGCGGCAGCGCCGTCGCGCCAGGCCACCGGCACCTCCAACTTCCGGCCTTACTGAGTCATCGCCATGGCTGACAGTGCGAGCACCCAGTACCTCACCTTCTGGCTCGGCGAGGAGATGTTCGCGCTGGACATCCGCAGCGTGCGCGAGATCATCCAGTACGCGCCGATGACCAGCGTGCCGCTGATGCCGTCCTTCGTGCGCGGGGTGATCAACCTGCGCGGCGCCGTCGTGCCGGTGATCGACCTGCACGCGCGATTCGGCCGCCATGCGGCCGCCGTGGGCAAGAAGACCTGCGTGGTGATCTTCGATTCGCTGCGCGACGGCGAGCGCACCGAGCTCGGCCTGATGGTCGATGCCGTCAGCGAGGTGGTGGATCTCGCCTCCGACGCGATCGAGCCGCCGCCGAACTTCGGCACTTCGGTGCGCCGCGACTTCATCCGCGCGATCGGCAAGCGCGGCGACCGCCTCGTGGTGCTGCTGGACCCAGACCGCGCCTTCGATGTCGACGAGATGGCCCAGCTGTGCGAGCACTTGGTGGAGGCGCTGGCTGCCTGAGCGGCCGCGAGACACATGCCCGCCCTGCAGGACAAGACCTTCCGCGCCATTGCGGATCTGATGCACTCGTCGGTCGGACTGTCGTTCGCCGAACACAAGAAGCCGCTGGTGGCCTCGCGCCTGGCGCCGCGCATGCAGCGCCTGGGCATGGACCGCTTCGAGGAGTACCTCGCGCTGATCGCCAGCCACGACGACCAGGGCGAGTTCCAGGTGGCCGTCGACCTGCTGACCACCAACGAGACCTATTTCTTCCGCGAGCCGGCGCACTTCGACCTGCTCGAGCGCGAGCTGACGCAACAGCGCCCGGCCGCGCTGCGCGTCTGGAGCGCGGCCAGCTCGTTCGGCGACGAGGCCTACACCACCGCGATGCTGCTGGCCGACCTGCAGCAGCGCGGGCTGATCGGCGCCGACTGGTCCATCCTCGGCACCGACATCAGCGACCGCGTGCTGCGCAGCGCGATGCAGGCCATCTACCCCAACGAGCGGCTGCGTCACGTCTCGCCCGAGCGCCTGAAGCGCTACTGCCTGCGCGGCGAGGGCGACGCCGAGGGCCTGAGCCAGATCCAGCCGCGGCTGCGCGAGCACGTGCGCTTCGGCCAGCTCAACCTGTGCCTGCCGATCGAAAACATCGGCCCGTTCGACGTGGTCTTCCTGCGCAACGTGCTGATCTACTTCGACCCGCCGACCAAGATCCAGGTCGTCGACCGCGTGCTCTCTCAGCTGCGGCCGGGCGGCATCCTGTTCCTCGGCACCGCCGAGGGGCGGGTGAACTGCCGCACGCCGCTGAAGACGCTGGCACCCGGCGCGTTCCGCAAGGTGATCGCGTGAAGGTGGTGCAGCCCTCCGGCCCGCAGATGTCGCCGCCGCACGTGCTCCACCCGGGCGACGTGGCCTGCGGCGTGCGCGGCGAGCGCTTCGAGACGCTGCTCGGCTCCTGCGTCGCGGTGATCCTGACCGACCCGCGCCGCACGGTCGGCGCGATGTGCCACATCGTGCATGCGGCCGGCGCGCCTGCCGGGCGCCCGGGCGACACGCGGCACGCCGACGTGGCCCTGGCCGAGATGCAGCGCCGCCTGTTCGCGCACGGCATGAGGCTGGAGCTGTGCGAAGCCTACGTCTTCGGCGGCGGCAATATGTTCCCGGGGGTCTACCCACAGCAGCCGGTGGGCGAGCGCAACGTGCACCACGTGCTTGACGTGCTCGCCTCCGAAGGCGTGCGCGTGCTGCGCCACGACGTCGGCGGCACCGCCTACCGGCGGCTGCGCTGGACGGTCGGCCCGGACGCGCCCGAGATCACCGCCGTGCCGGTCTGAGAAAGCGACATGAGCATCAACGTCTACGTGGTCGACGACTCGGCCGTGGTGCGTCAGACGCTGCAGCACCTGCTGCAGGGCGACGCGGAGATCCGCCTGATCGGCAGCGCGCCGAATCCGCTGCTGGCCGCGCCGGCGATCAAGCGCCAGCGGCCCGATGTGCTGCTGCTGGACATCGAGATGCCCGGCATGGACGGCCTGACCTTCCTGCGCCAGGTGATGGAGACCGACCCCATCCCCACGGTGATCTGCTCGACGCTGACCACCGATGGCAGCAAGGCCGCGCTCGAGGCGCTCGCCGCCGGTGCGGTGGCGGTGGTGGCCAAGCCACGGCTCGGTCTGAAGCAGTTCCTCGAGGATTCGCGCCGCGAGCTGGTGCAGGCGCTGAAGACCGCCGCACGCGCGCGGCCGAAGGCAGGCGGCGGCGCCGCGCTCGCGGCGGCGCGTACCGCATCGCGTGCGCCGGTCGCTGGCCTGCACGCGCTGGCCGTGAACAAGCCGGTGGTGCTGGGCAGCTCCACCGGCGGCACGCAGGCGATCGAGAGCGTGCTGCTGCAGCTGCCCGGCGACGCGCCGGGCATCGCCATCGTGCAGCACATGCCCGAGCGCTTCACCGCGATGTACGCGCAGCGCCTGGACGGCCTGTGCGCGATGAACGTGCGCGAGGCGAAGGACGGCGACCGACTGGAACGCGGCGTGGTGCTGATCGCCCCCGGCGGCCGCCACATGCAGCTGAAGAAGAATGCCGGCCAGTACTACGTGGCGGTGGCCGACGGCCCGCCGGTCAACCGTCACAAGCCCTCGGTCGACGTGCTGTTCCGCTCCGCCGCCGAATGCGCCGGGCGCGACGCGCTGGCCATCATCCTCACTGGCATGGGCGACGACGGCGCGCGCGGCATGAAGGCAATGCACGACCGCGGCGCGCGCACCATCGCGCAGGACGAGGCGAGCTGCGTCGTCTTCGGCATGCCGAAGGAGGCGATCGCGATGGGCGGCGTCGACGAGGTGCTGCCGCTGGCGCGCGTGGCCGGCGCGATCAGCGCCTTCGACGCGCGCGGCTGATCAGTCTTTCTTCAGCAGGGGCAGCAGCTCCGAGCCGCCGGAGGGTAGCAGCCCCACCTGCGAGTAGGTGGCGAGCTTCTCGCGCGTATCGGCGATGTCGAGGTTGCGCATCGTCAGCTGGCCGATGCGGTCGGCCGGCGAGAACATCGATTCGCCCTTCTCCATCGTCAGCCGCTCGGGCTTGTAGGTCAGGTTGGCCGACTCGGTGTTGAGGATCGAGTAGTCGTTGCCGCGGCGCAGTTCCAGCGTCACCTCGCCGGTGATGGCGCGCGCCACCCAGCGCTGCGCGGTCTCGCGCAGCATCAGCGCCTGCGGATCGAACCAGCGGCCCTGGTAGAGCAGCCGGCCGAGGCGGCGGCCGTTGTCGCGGTACTGCTCGATGGTGTCCTCGTTGTGGATGCCGGTGACCAACCGCTCGTAGGCGATGAACAGCAGCGCCAGGCCCGGGGCCTCGTAGATGCCGCGGCTCTTGGCCTCGATGATGCGGTTCTCGATCTGGTCGCTCATGCCCAGGCCGTGGCGGCCGCCGATGCGGTTGGCC
>NZ_JBFXIO010000322.1:0-6028 GCF_050175855.1 Piscinibacter sp. | reverse complement strand
AGCGCCTTCATCAGGTCGCCCATGTTCTTGGCATCGAAGGCGGCCTGCGACCAGGCGGCCTGCGCAGCCTGCGGCAACAGGCCCAGCCCGGCCAGCGCGGCCGCAACGGACGCGCTGCGCGCCAGCATTTCACGACGGGTATGCATTGCTTCTCCTTGGGAGTCGGGGGATGGTAGTCAAGCGAGGGGTCGGCTCACTCGGTGAGTACCCGAAGGCTGCCGGTGAAACCGGCCGGGGTATTCCCGAAGTCTCATTTCTTGGCGCCATCGGCGAGCCACTGCGCGATGGATTTTGCTTCGGCTTCGGACAGGGACTGCGCCGGCATCGGAATGGCTCCCCACACGCCACTGCCACCGGCGCGGATCTTGCCCGTCAGATAGGCCACGCCGTCGCTCTGGCCGGCGTACTTCTTCGCGATGTCGCGGAAGGCGGGGCCGACCAGCTTGTTGTCCTGCGCGTGGCAGGCGATGCAGCCGTTCTTGCTCAGCAGGCCGAGCGCCGCGGGCGTCTCCGCCTTCGGCGCCGGCGCCGCGGGGGCCGCCGCCGGCGCCGCGCCGGCCGGGCGCGTGGTGTCCGCGCCATGCTGGGCGCCGACCATGCGGTTCTGCTCGGCCAGGTTGCCGTGGGCGTTGCGCGCGAAGTCGGGCAGGAACGACGCCAGCTTCGGCTCGGCGGCGCAGTCGCGCATGCAGCTCGATCCCTGCACGTCGGGCTTGCGCGGCTTGCCGCCCGGCCACATCGCATGATCGGTGGTGACGCCGTTGCGGTTGGGCAGCAGCGCCTGCGCCTGAGCCATCGTCTGGTCGCTCAGCACGAAGTCGGCCGGCACGATGTCGCCGAGGTTGAGCAGGAAGGCGGTGACGGCGTACACCTCGTCGGGCGTCAGCGACTTCGGCGAGGTCCAGGGCATCGCGCGGTAGATGTAGTCCCACAGCGTCGACACGGTGGAGACCTTCATCAGCGTGGTGCGGCCGGGAAAGGCCTCGTCGGTCAGGCGCGCCACGCGGCCGGTCTTGACGTCTTCCTTGGTCGTGCCGCCCACCAGCGGGGAGAAAGTCGAGTTCGACTCGCCGAAGATGCCGTGGCAGGAGGCGCACTTGGCTTCCCACACGTCCTGGCCCTGGCTCACCGAACCCTGGCCCTTGGGCAGGCCCTTGAAGTCCGGGCGCACGTCGATATCCCAGGCCTTGACCTCGCTGGGCGTGGCCTCGCGACCGAGGCCGACGATCTTGGTCTGCGCGAACGCGGCGCCGCAGCTCAGCGCGAGCGCGGCGGCGATGAACTTAGGAGAGTTGAACATTCTTCACCTCCCCGCTCTCCTGTACCAGCCAGGACTGGATCGAGTTGTTGTGATAGATCGAGCGCGTGCCGCGCACCGCGCGGTTCTGGCGGTAGGTCGGCTGGATGTGGCCGGTCTCGTCGGTGGCGCGGCTCTGCACGATGGCCGGCTTGCCGTCCCAGACCCAGTCGATGTTGAAACGGGTCAGGCACTTGGCCATCACGGGCCCCTCAAGGCGCGCCGGGCGCCAGCTGCGACCGCCGTCCACCGAGACGTCGACCTTGGCGATCTTCCCGCGGCCCGACCAGGCCAGGCCGGAGATGTTGTAGAAGCCCTTGTCGAGCAGCACCTGGCCGCCGGACGGCGTGGTGACCACGCTCTTGACCTCCTGCGTGCTGGTGTACTGGCGGTGCAGGCCGCCGGGCATCAGGTCGACGTAGTGGATGGTCTCGTCTTTGGTGCCGTAGGGCTTGTCGCCGACCTCGATGCGGCGCAGGTACTTCACCCAGCTCACGCCCTGCACGCCCGGCACCACCAGGCGCAGCGGGTAACCGTTCTCGGGGCGCAGCATCTCGCCGTTCTGGCCGTAGGCCACCAGCACCTCGCCGGACTCGACCAGTTCCATCGGAATGGTGCGGGTCATCGAGGAGCCGTCGGCGCCCTCGGCGAGCACGTAGCGGGCGCGCTTGTAGTCGACACCGGCCATGTCGAACAGGATGCGCAGCGGCACGCCGGTGAACTCGCTGCAGGAGATCATGCCGTGCGTGTACTGCACCGTCGGCACGGCCACGTTGCCCCACTCCATGCCGGTGTTGGCGCCGCACTCGATGAAGTGGAAGCGCGACACCGACGGCAGCCGCATGATCTCGTCCATGGTGAAGACCATGTTCTTCTTCATCAGCGACGGATCGGAGCCGTTGAGCATCAGGCGGTGCTTGGACGGATCGATGTCCCACCAGCCCTGGTGGTGGCGCTCGAAGTGCAGGCCGGCCGGCGTGACGATGCCGAACAGCGACTGCAGCGGCGCGAACGACACCGAGGCCTGGGTGGTCTGCGTCAGGCCCGGGCTCGGGCGGCGCTGCACGTTGGCCTCGTATTTCGAGGGCTTGCCGTAGCCGTCGGTGGCCACCGGCTGCCCCAGGCCCTTGCTGTGCTCGGGCAGCTCGAGGATGTTCGGGTCGCCCCCGGCGGCGGGCACCGGGTTGGATTGCGCCACGGCCAGCGGCGCGGCGGCGCCGGCCGCCGCGGCGGCAAAGGCGTTGCGGATGAAGTCGCGCCGGCCCTGCTTGGCTTCGGCGAAGACCGTGCGGATGCCGGTCTTGTCGATGAAGCCTTCCGGTGCGCGCTGCAGCCGGCCGGTGTGTTGAGGATCGCGTTCCAAGGGTGCTCCCGGAAGACGGGTTGAGAATCTGTATATAAGCAAGTACGGATATTAAGCAGGATCAACGCGTCCGCACTCAGGGGAAACCAGGGGGGTCGGTTGTCAGCCGTGCGAAAGCCGGCGGGCGTGGCTGTCGCCGTGGCGACAGGCCTTGGCGGAGATGCCCCAATGGCTGCCGGAGGCGGTCGTGCCGATCATCCGGGCCACTTCGCCAACTGCAGGAGCACGCCATGATCCGACCGAATCTCCGCCAGCCCTCGCGCCGGAGACTGCTCGCAGCCGCTTTCGCGGGTGCCGTTGCGCTGAGTGCACCCGCGCTGGCGACCGCACAGGCCTTCCCGACCAAGCCCATCACGCTGATCGTGCCCTGGCCGGCCGGCGGCTCGACCGATCGCCACCTGCGCGGCCTGGCCGAGATCGCCTCGCGCCATCTCGGCCAACCGGTGGTGGTGACCAACCAGCCGGGTGCCGGCGGCACGCTCGGCCCGGGCACCATGGCGCTGAACGCCAAGCCCGACGGCTACAGCATCGCCCAGTTCCCGATGGGCATGCTGCGCATCCCGCACATGCAGAAGCAGCAATGGCATCCGTTGAACGACTTCAGCTTCATCCTCGGCGTGTCGGGCTACACCTTCGGCTTCGTCGTCAAGAGCGACGCGCCGTTCAAGAGCTTCAACGACTACGTCGAAGCCGCGCGCAAGACGCCCGGCGCGATCAACTACGGCTCCACCGGCAACGGCACCAGCCCGCACCTGCTGATGGAGGAGGTGGCCGCTGCGGCCAAGGTGCAGCTCACGCACGTGCCGTACAAGGGCAATGCCGACCTGATGCAGTCGCTGATCGGTGGCCACGTGATGGCGGCCAGCGACGCCACCGGCTGGGACAAGTTCGTCGACGCCGGGCAGATGCGCCTGCTCGTCACGTTCGGCGAGAACCGCACGCGGCGCTGGCCGAACGTGCCGACCGCGAAGGAGCTGGGCTATGGCGTCGTCTCCAGCTCGCCCTACGGCTTGGTCGGCCCCAAGGGCATGGACCCGGCGGTGATGAAGACACTGCACGACGCCTTCAAGAAGGCGATGGACGACCCCAGGCACCTCGAGCTGCTCGAGCAGCTCAACCAGGACCTCTGGTACCGCAGCGGCGAGGACTATGCAAAATGGGCCGCCGAAACCTTCGCCAGGGACAAGGCGCTGATCGAGCGTCTGGGCCTGGCGGCCAAGTGAACTGACGCTGAAAGGACTGGAGTGAGCATTCGATTCGACGGCCAGGTGGCCATCGTCACCGGCGCGGGCGGTGGCCTGGGCCGGCAGCATGCGCTGGCGCTGGCCGCGCGCGGGGCCAAGGTGGTGGTCAACGACTTCGGCCGCCTGGCCGAAGGCCAGACGCTGACCGCCGCCGAGGCCGTGGTGCGCGAGATCGAGGCCGCCGGCGGCACCGCGGTGGCCAACGGCGCCTCGGTCACCGACGAGGCCGCCGTGCGGGCGATGGTGGAGGAGACGATGCAGCGCTGGGGCCGCATCGACATCCTGGTCAACAACGCCGGCATCCTGCGCGACAAGACCTTCGCGAAGATGGACCTGGCGGACTTCCGCCTCGTGCTCGACGTGCACCTGATGGGCGCGGTGAACTGCACCCACGCCGTGTGGCCGGTCATGCGCGCGCAGAAGTACGGCCGCATCGTGATGACCACCTCCTCGTCGGGCCTGTACGGCAACTTCGGCCAGAGCAACTACGGCGCGGCCAAGATGGCGCTGGTCGGCCTGATGCAGACGCTGGCGCTGGAAGGCGCCAAGGACGGTATCCGCGTCAACTGCCTTGCGCCCACCGCCGCCACGCGCATGACCGAAGGGCTGATGCCGCCCGAGGTGCTGGCGCGGCTGGCGCCGGAAGCCGTCACGCCCGGCGTGGTCTACCTCGTCTCGGCCGACGCGCCGACCCGAGCCATCCTGTGCGCCGGCGCCGGCACCTTCGAGCGCGCCCACATCACGATGACCCAGGGCGTGCACATCGGCACCGGGCCGGACGCCGCCGAGCAGGTGGCCGTGCGCTTCGCCGAGATCTCCGAACGCAGCGGGGAAACGGTGCCCGACAGCGGCAGCGCGCAGGGCACGAACGAGGTTGCCCGGGCATTGCGCGGGGCCTGAACCCCGGCCCGTACAATCCTGCGGTTTTGCTCCCGGCGTCCCGGGAGCATCCACCTGAGGACGTCACCCGTGTTCATTTCCCAAGCCTTCGCGCAGGCGCCGGCGCCTGCGGCCGCACCCGACTCGTTCCTGGGCAGCCTGGGCAGCATGCTGCCGCTGCTGCTGATGTTCGTGGTGCTGTACTTCGTGATGATCCGCCCGCAGATGAAGCGGCAGAAGGAACACAAGGCCATGATCGACGCCCTGCAGAAGGGCGACGAGGTCATCACCGGCGGCGGCCTGATCGGCCGCATCGCCAAGATGGGCGAGAGCTACGTGCACGTGGAAGTCGCCAACGGCGTCGAGATCCAGGTGCAGCGCACGGCCATCGTCCAGGTGCTGCCCAAGGGCACCTTCAAGTAACCCCCGGCCCGGCCCTCGCCCGAGGAAGCGGCCCGCGTCGAGCGGGCCGCGCCACGCCGGGAGCCGGCTGCGGCCGGCAAGGAAGTCGCCATGAACCGCTACCCGTTGTGGAAGTACGCGATCCTGCTGGTCGCGCTGCTCATCGGTCTGATCTACACGCTGCCGAACTTCTTCGGCGAGGCGCCCGCCGTGCAGGTCAGCAGCGGCAAGGCCACGCTCAAGGTCGACGCCGCGCTGGTGCCGCGCGTGCAGCAGGCCATCCAGTCCGCCGGCCTCGAGGCCGACTTCGTGCAGCTCGACGGCACCTCGGTGCGTGCGCGCTTCAAGAGCACCGACACGCAGATCAAGGCCAAGGACGCGATCGACAAGGCGCTCAACCCCGATCCGGCCGACCCGAGCTACATCGTCGCGCTCAACCTGCTGTCGCGCTCGCCGCAGTGGCTGACCTCGCTGCATGCGCTGCCCATGTACCTGGGCCTGGACCTGCGCGGCGGCGTGCACTTCCTGATGCAGGTCGACATGAAGGCGGCGCTGACCAAGAAGGCCGAGGCGCTGACCGGCGACATCCGCACCCTGCTGCGCGACAAGAACCTGCGCCACGCCGGCATCACGCGCGACGGCAACAACGTCGACATCCGCTTCCGTGACCGCGACACCCTCACTGCGGCGCGCAACCTGCTGACCGACCAGCTGCCCGACCTGGCGTGGACCGAGGCGCCCGACGGCGCCGACTTCAAGCTCTCCGGCGTGCTCAAGCCCGAGGCGGCCCGCGCGGTGCAGGAGACGGCGGTCAAGCAGAACATCACCACGCTGCACAACCGC
>NZ_JBFXIO010000321.1:0-6058 GCF_050175855.1 Piscinibacter sp. | reverse complement strand
CTCCACCCTGCCCCCCTCACCCACCCGCCCATCCAGGAGCTCCTCGATGACCTCGGCCAGCCCAGGCCGCTTGCATGGCCAGGACTCGCCACGCCGCCAGAACTGGGCCGGCAAGTCGCCCCAGCAGGTGCTGGCCATGTACCCGCCGGGCAGGACGCCCGTGAACCGGGTGGTGGACGTGCTGATCGAGCTGTTCAACCCGCTGCACACCGCGCTGGAGAAGACCGTGTCGCACAAGACGCGCTACGAGCGCGCCCACTTCCTGCGACGCTTCTTCCGCGAACTGCACACCGACGCCGGCTTCAAGCTGGCGCCCGATCCCCGCAACCTGGGACAGCGGCATGTCCAGGCGATGGTGAAGGTCTGGCAGCGACGGAAGCTTTCGCCGGGGACGATCCAGACCTACCTGAGCTTCCTGCGCGGCCTGGCGATGTGGCTCAACAAGCCGGGCTTCATCCGCAGGCCCGAGCACTACGGCCTGACGCCTGACGAATACGAGCGCCACGAGAACGCCCAGCGCGACAAGAGCTGGAGCGGCAACGGCATCGACGTGGAGGCCTTGCTGGCCCAGGTCTCTGCCTACGATGCCCGCATCGGCGCGTCGATGCGCCTGATGGTGAAGGTCGGCCTGCGGCGCAAGGAGTCGGTGATGTGCCGCCCCTACGCCCACGTGCATCCGTTCGAGGAGACAGGCCTGCCCGACGAGCAACGGGAGGCGGATCGGTATCTGTGGACGAAGGGCAAGGGAGGCCGTGCGCGCTGGCTGCCGCTGGCCACCGAGGAGCAGCAGTCGGCCATCGCGCATGCCCGCAGCGTGGTCAGCGGCCATGACGCACACATGGGGGCGCCGGATCGGGACCTGAAGTCCAACCTCCGTCGCCTGGACTATGCGCTGCGCAAGTTCGGCCTCACGAAGCGCAAGAGCGGCACCACCGGGCACGGGGCGCGGCACGACCACCTTCAAGGCCAGTATCAGGACACGACGGGCACGCCCGCGCCGGTGCGTGGCGGTGGGCCTGTCGATCAGGACCTCGACCGCCAGGCGCGGCTGCGTGTGGCCCGCATCGCGGGCCATGCCCGCCTGCGCTCGGCCGGCGCCTATTTAGGTTCGTCCGCGGTTATGCGCAGCAAGGGCCGCAAGCCGAGCGATCCACCTATGACGTAGGCCGTCGCGACCGCGCATAACGCTTCCAAGATCGTCCTCCCCGGTGGCCGCTGTGGCCGCCGTCAACGAGGAGACGATCATGGATTCGCTCAACTCCAATGGGCCCGGCGCGCTGGCGCTGGAGCCGCTCTGCCAAGGCGCTGCGCAGGAACTGCTGATGCGCAGCTACACCATCCGCACCGTCAATCGCTACAAGCGGGTGTGGAAGCAGCTGGCCGACTTCGTCCGCGCCCAGGGCCTGCCTGCCGAGTACACGCGTGAACTGGCCCTGCGTTTCGAGCAGGCGTACGGCGTTCGCGACGGGGAGGTGCTCAAGCTCGGCCAACAGTGGCGGCGGCACCTGGTCTTCGGCATCAAGGTGCTCGACGACTTCGCGCGCACCGGCACCATCAGCCGCTTCGTAGTCGAGACCACCGGGCTTCGAGTACCGGCGGGCATGCACAAGCCCCTGCGGGAGTACGAGCAATACGCCAGGGAGCGGCGGCATCTTCGGCCCACCAGCCTGGCCGAGCGGATGCACAACATCGCGGTCTTCCTGGACTTCCTGCGCACTCGCGGCCTGGAGACGCTGGACGCCCTGCAGGCCGAACACCTCAGCGCCTTCGTTCAGACCCGTACGGACTGGAAGCCGAGGACCGTAGCGTGCGTCTCGTCCAGCGTGAGGCTGTTCCTGCAGTTTCTCTTCATGCGCGGCGCCCTGCCGCGCGACCTCAGCGCTGCCATCCCAACCGTTCGACTGGCCAGCAATGCCAAGGTGCCGTCGGCGTGGGAGCCAGAACTGGTCGAGCGGCTGCTTGCTGCCGTCGATCGCAGCTCGCCGAAGGGCCGGCGTGACTACGCCATCTTGATGCTCGCCTCGCGCTTGGGTCTTCGCCTGGGCGACATCAAGCGCTTGACGCTCGATCAATTGCACTGGACCACGTCCACCATCGAGATCGTGCAGAACAAGACGGGGGAGCCGCTGGTGCTGCCGCTGATCGAGGAGGTCGGCGCCGCACTCATCGACTACCTGCGAGCTGGGCGACCGCCGGTCGAGCACCGGCATCTGTTCACCAACCTGACGCCACCGTTCTCGCCGATCTGCCAGAACGACCGGCTCCACCGCGTCGTGGCGTACTGGCGGGAACTGGCCGGGATCAAGTTCAAGACCCCGCAGCGTCAGGGACTGCACTCGCTGCGCCATACGTTGGCCACCCGGCTGCTCGGGGCGCAGACGCCGTTTCCCGTCATCTCGGCCGTTCTGGGGCATGCCTCGCCGGCAACGACCTTCATCTATGCCAAGGCCGACGTGGAGACCCTGCGCATCGCGGCCATCGATCCGGAGGAGGTGTTCCATGGCCACGCCTCGTAAGCCCGTGACATTCACCGGCAGCAGCCCCCTGGCTCCGCTGATGGCGCAATACGTTCAGGAGAAGCGAGCCTGTGGCTATCGCTTCAACCCCGCCGCATCCAGCCTGCGCCGACTCGACGCCCACCTGTGCAGCCAAGGCTTGCAGCAAGTCGAGTTGCCCAAGGCCGCGACCGCATCCTGGCTGGCCAAGCAGCCGCACGAGACCGGCAAGACCCAGCGCGCACGGGTCAACCTGGTTCGCAACTTCGCCTTGTTCATGCGCCGACTGGACCTTCCTGCCGACGTGCCTGATCACGCCGTGGGCGCCAAGGATTCGAGGCCATTCCTGGCGCGCGTGTTGACGCACGGGGAAGTGCGCCGCTTGCTCGAAGCCGCCGACCGGATCGAGCCGATGGCGTCGACTCACCTGCGCCACATCGTGCTGCCGGAGCTGCTGCGCGTGCTGTACGGATGCGGCCTGCGTCTCGAAGAGGCTCTGCGCCTGCGCATGCGCGACGTCGACCTAGTCCAGGGGGTGCTGCGCATCAACGACACCAAGTTCCGCAAGGACCGCCTGGTGCCGCCGGCCCGGCCCCTGGTCGTTCGTCTGCAGAAGTACGCGGCCGCGCTGGGGCCTCGTTCGGACGACGAGTACTTCTTCCCATCGCCTCGCGGCGGCCGGCTGGACGGCGGTGGCGTGTACCGCAATTTCAGGGAACTGCTGCACCGATGCGGCATCGGCCACGGCGGCCGCGGCGAAGGGCCTCGACTTCACGACCTGCGCCACACCTTCGCGGTACATACCCTGCTGCGCTGGTACCGCGAGGGTGCCGATCTGCAGCCCAGGATGCCGGTGCTGGCGACCTACCTCGGGCACGCCTCGATCGACGGCACCCAGGACTACCTGCAGATGACCGCCGAGCTGCATCCGGAGATCGTCTCGCGGTCGGACGCGGCCTACAGCGACGTCATTCCACCCAGGCCCTGGAGGTCGTCATGAAGCCGACCGACCTCTCCTTGCACGTGACGAACTACCTCACGCGCTACCTCGCCGGCCAGCGCAACCTGAGCCCGAACACGATCAAGGCCTACCGCGATGTGTTCACGCTGCTCCTGCGCTTTGGCCGCGACGGACGCGGCATTGCCGTCGAGCGCCTCTGCCTGGCCGACATCGACGTGACCTTCGTCGAGGCCTTCCTCGATCACCTGTCGCAGGAGCGGAAGTGTTCAATCCGCACACAGAACCAGCGGCTGGCCGTGCTGCACGCATTCTTCCGCTACGTGCAGTCGGAGGTGCCCGAGCGGATGCTGCAGTGCCAGAAGATCATGGCGATGCCGCTGCGGCGCCATGTCCAGGTGCCGGTGGCCTACATGTCCAAGGACGAGCTGACTCAGGTGCTGGCGCATCCCGATCCGACCACGCCGGCCGGGCGGCGCGACGCGGTGATGCTCAGCGTGCTGTACGACACCGGCGCCCGGGCGCAGGAGTTGATCGACCTGAACGCCCACGATGTGCGTTTGACAACGCCGGCCCAGGTCAGGTTGCTGGGCAAGGGGCGCAAGGTTCGCGTGGTGCCTTTGATGGACGCCACGGCTCGGCTGTTGCGTGAACACCTGCGGGAGAACGATCTCGATCGGCCCGAGCGAGGCCACCTGCCGGTGTTCCAGAACCGCCAGGGCGGGCGCTTGTCGCGGTCGGGCCTGCGGTACCTTCTGCACTGCCACGTGCAGGCCGCCCGGTCGGCCGTGCCCGGCTTCACGCAGAAGATCAGCCCCCACAGCATGCGGCACACCAAGGGCATGCACCTGCTGCAGAGCGGCGTGTCGCTGGAGATGATCCGCGACTTCCTCGGGCACGTGGATGTGAAGACGACGCAGATCTACGCCCGGGCGAACCTGGAGATGAAGCGGCGCGCTTTGGAGAAGGTGGCCGGCGAGTCGCCGTCGCCAGCGTTGCCATCCTGGCAGCAGAGCAAGTCTCTGCTCGACTGGTTGCGCTCGCTATAGCCGCGCAGAGTAGCTTGTCAGTCGGCGGCCAGGGCATGGATGATCGGGCAACTGCCCGTGGCCGCCCCCGTATCGCATTGGCGCAGCAGCGCCAACAAGGCCTTGCGCATCGCCTTCAGGTCGGCGAGCTTCTCTTCGATGACCTGCAACTTGTGCCCGGCAAGCTCGCGTGTTTCAGCACAGGCGCAGGCCTCGTCCAGCTCCAGCATGCTGGCGACTTCCTCCAGCGTGAAGCCCAGCACCTGCGCGCGCTTGATGAACCGTACACGCTTGATCGCCGCCGGGCCATAGCGGCGATGTCCGCTCGCCGGTTTGTCCGGTTCAGCCATCAAGCCGCGGCGCTGGTAGTACCGGATCGTCTCGACGTTCACGCCGGCCTCGTCGGCCAATCGCCCTATCGTCAGCTCGCTTGTCATCTGGACCCCTTGACTCCGTACCATGGTACGGACTCTAGACTTTCCGACATCAAACAAGTTCACCCGGTGTATGGCCACGTTCAAAGCAAGAGGTTCACTGCTCGCCGGCGCGTTGGCCGCCGTCGGCGCGTCGGTGTGCTGCGTCGGTCCGCTCGTGCTTTTGACGCTGGGCATCGGCGGTGCGTGGATCTCCAACCTGACGGCGCTGGAGCCTTTGAGGCCCTGGTTCATCGCTGCGACGCTGCTGTTCCTGGGTCTGGCGTTCCGGCGTCTGTACCTGCAGCCACGGGTCTGCGAGCTCGGCGCGGCGTGTGCCGAGCCGATCGTCCTCAAGCGGCAGCGGCTGATCTTCTGGCTGGTGACGCTGGGGCTGCTCGCGTTGTTGTCGGTGCCCTGGTTGGCGCCATTCTTTCTGTGAAGGACCTACCCATGCGCCATTTGATTGCCGCAGCACTCGTCATGCTGATGCCCTTGGCTTCGCTGGCTGCGCCGCCGCAGACCGCCGTGCTCGACGTGCAGAACATGACCTGCGGGCTGTGCCCGGTCACGGTGAAGAAGTCACTCGAGAAGGTGGCCGGTGTGAGCCAGGCTCAGATCGACTTCGCGAAGAAGACGGCCACCGTCACGTTTGACGCCGACAAGACCAACGCAACGGCACTGGCGAAGGCCACGACGGATGCTGGCTTCCCCTCGACGGTGAGGAAGTGATCATGGCTGACCCGGAACTGGAATCGGTGCTGACATGCCCGGCGTGCGGCCACGCCAAGCGTGAGGTGATGCCGACCGACGCGTGCCAGTTCTTCTACGAGTGCGAGCACTGCAAGACCGTGCTGCGGCCGACGGCCGGCGACTGTTGCGTGTTCTGTTCCTACGGCTCGGTCAAGTGTCCGCCCGTGCAGATGCAGCGCGGGTGCTCGAGCTGTAGCGCCTGAAGGCCACGACCCGCGCGGCAGTACTTCACCCGCGCCGGCGGGGCTGCGCGCACGACATCAGCCGGCCGGCGTCTGGGTAGGCCGGCTGAATGCGCTTGGATGGCTCCTACACCCGGACCGTCCCGCGTAGATCAGCGGAGTGATGTTGTGTCGGACGCGACGTCTCGGAGGGCGGGCGTGAGCGCAGGGGGCTGTCTGCGGGTAACAG
>NZ_JBFXIO010000320.1:0-6098 GCF_050175855.1 Piscinibacter sp. | reverse complement strand
CGCGATGCGTGCGGCCGCCTACTACATGCGCATCATGCGCAGCACGCGCCGCGGTGTGGCCTTCGATCCGGAAGGCGTGCGCGAAGAGGCACAGGCCTGCCGCGACTGGCTGGCCGCCGAGCTGGCGAAGGCGGGTGACTGGGACCGCACTGTCGTGCTGACCCACTTCGCGCCGTCGCTGCGCAGCGCCGACCCGCGCTATGGCGCCCAGCCGGGCACGGCCAGCTTCTGCAATGCCGACGACGCGCTGCTGCCGCGTGCCAGCACCTGGATCCACGGCCACCTGCACTGCCGGCACGACTACCTCGTCGAGCATTCGCACGGGCGCACGCGGGTGGTGTGCAATGCCCGCGGCCACGCGCGCAAGGGCGAGGCCGAGGGCCACGACCCGCTGCGCATCTACGACGTCTGAGACGCCGCGCGTTACTTCACTTCTTCGGCGATCTCGATCTTCAGCCCGCTGGCGCCCACCGCCACCGGCTGCGAGAAGCCCTGCAGGTCGCCGGGCTGCGGCGTGGCGTTGCCGCTCTTGCTGATGCGTGCGCCCACCACCACCTGCCTGGCCGACGACAGCCGCGTGGCCGGGCTCATCGCGGTCGAGTCGTCGAGCGTGAAGCTGATCGGCAGATCCTTCACCTGCTTGCGCAGGATCGCCAGCGGCATCTTCGGACCCTCGGTGGCGCGCGCGAAGACGAACACCGTGTCCTCCGGAGAGACGCGGCCCTTCAGCGCGGCCGCGAGCTGCACCTCGCCGGCCACGGTGCCGGCGCCGGCTGCAGCCGGCGCGGTGGGCGCCTGCGGCGCCGCGGCAGCAGGCTGTCCGGCACGCGCGCGTGCCTCGGCCACGCCGCCTTGCAGGTTGCGCGCGAGTTCGCTGCCGGGTTCGGCCACCGCCACCGCAGCCTCCCACAGCATCGCCGCCTTGGCGAAGTCGTTGCTGTCGAAGGCGATGGTGCCTGCCAGGGCCAGTGCCTTGAGGTTTTTCGGGTCGAGCTGAAGGGCCTTGGCGATCAGCGCCGCCGGCTCGCCGGTCAGGTTGCGGCCGGCGGCCATGGCCTTGGCGTCGGCGAGGTCGGCATAGGCCTGCGCCTCCTTCGGCTTCATGTCGATCACGCGCTGGAAGGCGCTCACCGCGTCGGGGTAGCGACCCATCGCGCTGTAGCTGCGGCCGAGCATGCTCCAGCCCTCGGCGTCGTCGGGCTTGTCCTTCAGGCGCTGCTCGAGCTGGCCGACCATCTCTTCGATCTGGCCCATCGCGTTGCCATGGCCGGCCCCGCCTTCGCTGCTGGCTACCGGCACGCCCTTGACGGCGCTCGGCGTGCCGTAGCGGGCGTAACCCGCGGCGGCGACGACGACGACGAAGGCCGCCATCCCCCAGATCATCTTGCGCGAGGCCCGCGGCGTCGCCGACGCCGATTCGTTCTGCATCACCAGCGCGAGCAGTTCCTGCTCGAGCTTGGCGCGCGAGGCGGCGGCCTGCTCGGCCGGGAGCGTGCCGGAAGCGGCCAGTTCGTCGAGCTGGCGGATCTGGCGCTTGAGATCGTCGATGCGAGGGTTCATGGGGCGTGGATGGTAAGGCCCGGCGCGGTTGCGGGTTGTCAAGAAGCGACGCTGGCCCTGTGCGAGACTTGAATTGTTTCGAACATGTTCCCTGGAGACGAGAACCGATGAAGATCCTCCTCGCCGTCGATGGCAGCTCCTTCACCAAGCGCATGCTGGCCTACCTGGCGGCGCACGACGAGTGGCTCGGCGGCGGCCGTCACGAGTACACCGTGCTCAACACGGTGGCCCCGGTGCCGGCGCGCGCCGCGGCGGTGATCGACCGCGATACCCTGAAGGCCTACTACGCGGACACCAGCGAGGCGGTGTTCAAGCCGATCCGCAGCTTCCTCAAGAAGCAGGGCATCGAAGCGACTTTCGCCGGCAAGGTCGGCCATGCGCCCGACGTGATCGCCAAGACCGCCGATTCGGGCGACTTCGATCTCCTGGTGATGGGCTCGCACGGCCACGGCACCCTGGGCAACCTCGTGATGGGGTCGGTGGCCACCAAGGTGCTGTCGGCGTGCAAGACGCCGGTGCTGCTGATCCGTTGATCTGGACGGGGGCCCGCCGCCCGGCCCTCAACGCTTCGCCAGCCCGTCGAAGCAGGTCGACAGCAGCAGCTCGATGATCTGCTCGTCGCTGTACTGCTCGGTGAGCTTGAGCAGGCCCAGCACCGGGTCGCAGGCGCGGGCGAACAGCGTGTAGAGGATGACTTCCGGCGGCAGCGCCGGGTTCAGGTCGCCGGCCGCCTGCGCCGCGGTGATCCATTCGCCCAGCCGGTCGCTGACTTCCATCAGCCGGTCGATGTAGGCCTTGTTGGTCGTCAGCGCCGCGCGCAGGCTGGAGTTCTGCGCCGGCAGCGAGGGCATCTCGCCCGCCAGCTGCACCTGCATGGTCCAGCGAGCCACCGCCTTGAGCTGGTCGACGGCACGAGCCTCCGGCGCCCGGCTGCCCTGCTCGTCGAGGAAGGCCAGCGCCCGCTCGAGGATGCGGATCATCGCCGCTGCGGCCAGCTCCTCCTTCGAGGTGAAGTGCTTGTAGAGGCTTGCCTTGGCGATGCCGACATCGGCCGCCACCTCGTCGACCGTCATCAGGTCGAAGCCCTTTTCCGCCAGCAGGCGGTTGACGGACGACACGATCGCGTCCTCCCGGGCACGCAACACCTGTTCACGGAACGACACCTTGGCCATCCGCGCATTCTAGCCGCCCGAGGCTGCATCGGAACGGCGGGGTCTTGATGTGACTGAATCGTCCGCGTCAATGACCACACGGTTTCTCAAGAATACTGAGCAGTATAAATTCCGCCTCCTCGGTCTCGTGAACTGAGTCACGAACCGAGGCCCGGCGGCCCCCCGGCCGGCCTCTTTGCAACCTCGACTGGAGCAGTACACATGTTCGACTGGATCAAGAGACTGGCGGCCGTGTCCGCCCTCGCCCTCGTGGCCGCCTGCGGCGGCGGCGACGACGACCATCCGCCCGGCACGCTGGCACAGGTGGCCACGACGGGTGGCTTCACCGCCCTGGTGGCCGCCGCCGACAAGGCCGGCCTGGTGCCCGCGCTGAGCAGCAGCAGCTCCAACCTGACGGTGTTCGCGCCCACCGACGCGGCGTTCACCAGCCTGGCCACCAGCCTCGGCTTCGCTGATGCCGCCGCGATGGTCGCGGCGCTCGACGGCCCGACGCTCGCCAGCATCCTGCAGTACCACGTGCTGCCGACGAAGCAACTCGCTGCCGACCTGGCCGCCGGCGGCCCCACCCAGGACACGCTCTACACCTTCGACGGCGCGGCGGCGACGCTGGCGCTGGACACCACGTCCGGCGTGAAGATCACCGACGAGGTGCTGACCCAGGCCACGGTGACGACCGCCAACGTGGCGGCCAGCAATGGCGTGATCCACGTGATCGACAAGGTGCTGGTGCCGCCCGGCGTGCTGAACGTGGTGCAGATGGCCCAGCTCAACCCGGCCTTCAGCACCCTGGTCGGCGCGGTGGTGTCGGCCAACCTGCAGGGCGCGCTCGCCGACCCGGCCGCGACCCTGACCGTCTTCGCGCCCACCAACGACGCCTTCGCGGCCATCGCGAGCACCGTCGCGGGCCTGAACACGACCCAGCTGACGACCGTCCTGACCTACCACGTGCTGGGCAGCCAGGTGCTGGCGGCCGGCATTCCGTTCGGCACTCCCGTCGCGACGCTGTCGGGCCAGGACATCACGATCAACGCCGGCACGCCGCCGACCATCACGGACACCACCGCGACGCCGGCCTCCATCGTCGCCACCGACGTGCGCGCCAGCAACGGCGTCATCCACGTCATCGACAAGGTGCTGATCCCGGCGCTCTGAACCTCCCGTCAACCCCCTCGAAAGGAAACGCCATGAAGAAGACCCTCATCGCGCTCGCCTTCGGCCTCGGCACGGCGATCGCCGCGCAGGCCAAGGACATCGTCGACACCGCCGTCGGCGCCGGCAAGTTCAACACCCTGGCCACCGCGCTGCAGGCGGCCGGCCTGGTCGATACGCTCAAGGGCCCGGGCCCGTTCACCGTGTTCGCCCCGACCGACGAGGCCTTCGCCAAGATCCCCAAGGCGGACCTCGACGCCCTGCTGAAGGACAAGGCCAAGCTGACCGCGGTGCTGACCTACCACGTGGTGCCGGGCAAGGTGATGGCCAAGGACGTCAAGGCCGGCAAGGTCAAGACGGTGCAGGGCAGCGAGCTGACGCTGGGCACCAGCGGCGGTGTCACCGTCGATGCGGCCAAGGTCGTTCAGGCCGACATCACCGCCTCCAACGGCGTGATCCACGTGATCGACAGCGTGGTGCTGCCGAAGTGAGGAACCGCTAGACGCGCGATCAGCGCTTCTTGAAGGGGCCGGCGCCTGCGGAAGGTGGCCGGCCCTTGTCGTTGCGGGCGTCGCTGCCCGGCTCGGGCATGGGCAGGGTGTCGAGGCTGGCGTCGAGGCCGAAGGCTGTGCCCATGTCGGCGTAGTCGGTGTCCGGTGCGGGCGCGGCCTTGCCGAAGCCCAGGCTGGACCACCAGGATCCCGAAGTCGACTTGCTCATCTCACCACCTCCGGCTGCGCCACGTCATCCCGATATCGGAATGATCCCAGTGTGATGAAGCGCGCGGCAGGGGAAGCCGCGAACAAGCGCACCGTCGCCGTGCATTTCGATACGAATCGCTACGGCTCGCGAAGCCGGCGCGGTTTGGCCGTCAGTCGCGCGCCACACCAGGTCGCCCGGCTTCGACGACGAAACGGGCCTGCGAGTGCAGCGCCGCGCCGGGCTGGGCCGGGTAAGGCGTGGCGCGGAAGTCGCAGTGCGCCGCCTGCGGGGTCAGTTCGATGAAGGCATAGCCGCGTTCGTCGGCGCGGGCGTGCAGCAGGTCGGGATTGCTGGCGCGGATGGCGGCCATCAGCGTCTCCGACAGGCCGCGGCTGGTGACCGAGGAGCAGACGAACTCCGCCGCCACCACCGGCGAGCGCGGATCGTCCGGACGCTGGCGCAGCTGTGCGGCCACGTGCCGGTGCACGTCGCCGCCGAGCACCAGCGTGTTGCCGCCGCTGCCGGCCGCCGCGATGGCGTCGAGCAGGCGCTCGCGGGCGCGCGGGTAGCCGTCCCAGCCGTCGCTGTACAGGCGCCGGCCGATCGGCGTGGCGATGCTGCTGTCGCTGAGCTGGCTGGCCTGCGCGACCAGCTTCCACGGCCGCTGGCTGGCGGCCAGGCCCTGGGCGAGCCAGCGCTCCTGGGCGGCGCCGAGCACGCCGCGCGCCGGGTCGGCGAGGTCGTCGCAGCCGGACAGCACGCGCCCGCCCGCGCCGCCGTTGCGGCCGCAGGCCTGCACGCTGCGGTGCTGCCGTGCATCCAGCGTCCAGAGCTCGGCCAGCCGCCCCCAGCGGAACTGCTCGTGGATGCGCATCGAGGCGCCACGCGGCGCCATGCCGGGCGACACCGGCAGGTGCTCGAAGTAGGCCTGGTAGGCGGCGGCGCGGCGGCGCAGGAAGGTGGCCGCATCCAGCCCGCTCGGGCTGGCATCGCCGGCGTAGTCGTTCTCGACCTCGTGGTCGTCCCAGGTCAGCACCCAGGGGTGGGCGGCATGGGCGGCGCGCAGGTCGGCGTCGAGCTTGTAGGTGGCGTGGCGGGCGCGGTACTCGTCCAGGCTGCGCGGCACCGGGCCTTCGTGCTCGCGCACGCGGTGGCGCGGGTTGGTCGACTCGTAGATATAGTCGCCGACGAACAGCACCAGGTCGAGGTCGCGCTCGGCGATCTCGGCGTGCGCCGCGTACCAGCCCTGCTCGTAGTGCTGGCAGGAGGCCAGGGCGATGCGCAGACGCCCCGGCGAAGCGTCATCGGCCGGAGCGGTGCGGGTGCGGCCGACCGGGCTGACGGCATCGCCGGTGATGAAGCGGTAGAACCAGGTCCGGCCGCTGGCCAGGCCCTGCACCTCGACGTGGACGGCATGGCCGCGCTCGGGCCGCGCGAAAAACTCGCCGCGGCGCACGCCGGTGGAGAAGCGGTCGTCCTCGGCCAGCTCCCAGCGTACGGCGAATGGCAGCGGTG
>NZ_JBFXIO010000319.1:0-6114 GCF_050175855.1 Piscinibacter sp. | reverse complement strand
TGGGGGAGTCTGCTCGCGGCCAAGAGGTGACATTCGTCCCACGGCCCGAAAGCTGCCGCTCGAAATCAAGAACCACTGCGAGTCGCAGTTGCCAAGCGAATCGGCGCCGGTGGCCGACAAACATTTGCATCCGTCTGCACCGCGAGCGCTGCGGTTGTTGTTGCTGGTAGGGTTCTAGCGAATCGGAACTGTGGGGATCGGTCCCCAGCCTGTTCGGGTGTGAGGCCCGTGCGAGACTGACCTCTACAATGGCTGTTATGCACGCAGCACGCGTTCGCCGTCGATTCACCGGTTGGGTGGCCATCCTGGTCGTCCTGCTGGCGTCGCTGGCGCCGTCGCTGTCGCATGCCCTCGGCGCAACCCAAGGGGCATCCTGGGTCGAGATCTGTACCGCCCAGGGCTCGAAATGGGTGCAGGACGACTCGGCAGGTCTTGGCGAGTCCAAGAGCGCCCCGGCTTCTGCGCACCTGCTCGAACACTGCCCTTATTGTTCGATCCACATGCCGGCCCTTGGGCTGCCGCCGACACCTCTGATCGTCCCGCTCGAGCTCGGGCTCGAGGCCGAGGTTCCGGCCGCATTTCTGACCGCCCCACGCACTTCGCACGCGTGGGTAAGCGCGCAGCCACGCGCGCCGCCACTGTTCTCCTGACCGTCTGAACGCTCGGTGCCCGACCGCCTCGGTCGGGTGCCGCCTGTCGACGACAGGCTGGGCCTTCCGCCCAGCTTCGGGAGAATCGCATGAGTTTCATTCAACGCGTCATGCGGGTCATGACGCACGTGAACATCGGCGCCACGCTCGGCCTGGTGGCCTGGCTGGCGTGGGCCAGTCTCGAGGTGGTCAGCGGCGCACGACCGATACCTCGCCACCCACCGGTCGATCGCAGTCCCGCCGGTTCCCGGCCGGTGAGCCTGCCTTGTTGCTTCGTGCCCGGGACACCCACCGGCCCCACGCTGCTGGAGGCTCACGAAGCGCAGGTGCGGCACATCGCGGCTGCGCAGGTGCGGCCATGAACCGCCCCGTTCAAGGCAGCGAGCATGTGCGCGTCCGCCGGTTCATTGCGATGCACATGGTGGCGGTGAGCCTGATCTACGGCATCGCCCTGGTCATGGGCGAAGGCTTCGCCGCCGCGCCGTTCCCACCGGACGAGGTGCTCGTCGCGCGCGCCGATCGGCTGCAAACGTTGCCCGAACCTCTCGCCGACTTCAGTGCTCGGGCGCCGTTCGACACCGGGCTGCCCCTGCCCCAGCACCACGACATCGCGCTGCCCTGGTCATTCGACCCTCAGGGCCGCCTTCACCTGCGGGACCGATGAACCCGGGCCCGACATTCTTCTGCACAACTTTGATTTCACCAATGAAGGAGGAGTCCCTCATGAACACGAACCATCTGAAGATCTCTGCACTGCCCCTCGCCATCGCCAGCCTGCTGGCCGCTTGCGGTGGCGGCGGTGACGACGGCCCGCAGGCGGTCACCCTCGAATTCGCCGCGTATGCAGGCGGCACGCCGGTGAAATGCGGCACGGTCGTCACGGGCCTCGGCAGCGGCAGCGTCGATGCCCAGATCAAGGACTTCCGCTTCTACATCTCGAACGTGAAGTTGGTGAAAGCCAATGGCAGCGAAGTCCCGCTCACGCTCGGTGCCAACGACGACTGGAACCTGACCTCCGGCAGCAATGCGCTCACGCTCATCGACCTCGAGGACGCGACGGGTTCATGCGCAGCGGGGACGGCTGCCACCAACGCCACGATCAAGGGTACGGTGCCCGCAGGCGACTACGTCGGCGTGAAGATGACCATGGGCGTGCCGTTCGCGCTGAACCACAGCGACTATGCGACGGCCACCAAGCCGCTGGACATCCAGGCCATGGCCTGGAGCTGGCAGTCAGGCCGCAAGTTCGCGAAGATCGAGGTGACGGACCCGGCGGGCGTGCCCGGCACCTGGGCTTCCAACACCTTCAACTTCCACCTGGGTTCGACGGGTTGCACCGGCAACCCCGCAAACGGCGAGACCGTGTCCTGCGTGGCGCCGAATCGCATGGACTTCCAGTTCGCGAGTTTCAACCCCTCGACACAGAAGTTCGCGGTCGACGTGAAGGCACTGGTGGCCGGGACGGACATCACCGTCAACGGTGCCGGCGCACCCGGCTGCATGTCGGGCGGCACCGATCCCGAGTGCCTGCACGTCTTCGAGGCGCTGGCCATCGACTGGAAGAGCGACGGCACCGGCACCGGTCTGCCGCTCAACGGCGGCGCCGCCCAGACCCTGTTCCGGGCGATCGCGAAGTGAAGCGCCGCGGCCCCTGGTTCGCCGGGGGCGCCGCGATGCTCGCGGCGCTCGCCGGCCTGTCCGCGTGCGGAGGCGGCGGCACCGACCTCGTCGAGACGCGAAGCTCGGCCGCGAACTGGTCGTGGTCGCTGCCGTCCTACTTCCCCGAGCCGAAGGTGCCCGCCGACAACCCCATGTCGGCGGAGAAGGTCGAACTCGGCCGCTTCCTGTTCTACGACCGGCGGCTGTCGGGTAATGGCCAGCAGGCGTGCGCCGGGTGCCATCGGCAGGACCTCGCCTTCACCGACGGCCTCGCGCAGGCCATCGGCTCGACCGGCGAAGTGCACCCGCGCGGCGCGCAGCACCTCGTCAACGTGGTCTACAACGCCACGCTGACCTGGGCGAATCCGTCGCTGGTCACGCTCGAGCGGCAGATGGAAACGCCGCTGTTCGGCGAACGACCGATCGAGATGGGGGTCAACGACGCCAACAAGGAGGTCGTCCTGCAGCGGCTGCGCGACGACACGTCGGCCTCGTCCTATCCCCAGCGCTTTTCGGCCGCGTTCCCCGCCGAGGCTCAGCCCATCAGCTGGGGCAACGTGATCAAGGCGATCTCGGCCTTCCAGCGCACGCTGATTTCGGGAAACAGCCGCTACGACCAGTGGCTGGCCGGCAGGACGACGTTGAGCGACGCGGAGCTGCGTGGCATGAAGCTGTTCTTCGGCGAGAAGGCCGAGTGCTTCCACTGCCATGGCAGCTTCAACTTCAACGACCAGATCGTGCATGCCGGCAGCCGCATCGTCGAGACCCCGTTCAGCAATACCGGGCTCTACAACATCGGCGGCACGGGTGCCTTTCCGGAGCCGAACCGCGGCGTGTTCGAGCTGACTGCCCGGGCGCAGGACATGGGCAAGTTCCGTGCGCCCAGCCTGCGCAATGTCGAGGTCACCGCGCCGTACATGCACGACGGCACGATCACGACGCTCGAGGACGTGCTGCGCTTCTATGCCGCCGGCGGGCGAAACATCCCCGCCGGCCCCAACGCCGGCGATGGCCGAGCCAACCCCTACAAGAGCGACCTCGTCAGCCTCATCGACCTGAGCGATCAGGAACAGGCCGACATCGTCTCGTTCCTCAAGACGCTGACCGACCATGACTTCCTCACCAACCCGCGCCATGCCGATCCGTTCGCGGCGAACTGAGCGAGCCTCGGCGTGGCTCGTTGCAGCGCTGGGCGCGCTGTCGGCGCAGGCTGTACAGGCCCACGAGCCCGGCGCCGATGCCTTGCCCGAGACACCTGGCTGGCAGGCGGGCGCGGCGATCGCACTCATCGCGCCGAAGGCCGACGACCGATGGCCCGTGGCAGCCTGGCCTGGAGTTCTCATCAACGGCAGCGCGCCGCGGGAACAGCGCGGAGGGCTGCGCCTCGAGCACGGCACGCTCGAACTGGCTGCTCGTTTCGACAGGCGCTTCGGCGTTCACGTGGCCGCTGGCTGGCACGATCGCGAACAGGTACACACCGAAGCCGCGAACCTGCAGGCACGCTTCGACCGCGCCGGCGACGAGATCGAGATGCGGCTGGGTCGCGACACGGTTCGCATGGGCGCCGTGATCGATGGCGCCGGGCACTACGATCGCTTCAGCCAGCCGCCGCTGGCCAAGCGCGCCGTACTCAACGACCAGAGGATCGACGACGGCTACGCGCTGTTGAGGCGCCGTCCGGACGCTGACGGCCTTCGCGCGCTGGAAGCGGGGCTCTGGCGCGGCCAGGCCTTTCCCGGCGGCCCGGCTGGCCCGGCCGTTCCCTCTTTGCATCTGCACGCCGGCTGGGGGCATCTCGATGCCCACCTCGCCGCGGCACATTTCCAGCCCGAAGCCCGCGGCGCGGCGGCCCAGTCGCTCGGCACGACGGGGCATGTGCACGGCAGCCTCGACTGCCGCGTGAGCCTGCAGCAGCGCGTCTGTTTCGACGGCACGGTCGACGTGGTGGGCGGTAGCCTGCAGTGGGAGCCCGCACAGGGGGATTGGAGCGTCGCGCTGGCCGGCCTGTGGCGCCATGACAAGGGCTCGCTCTACGCCACCAGCGGAGACGCGCGGCTGAGCTCGCGAGTCGCTGGGGTGTGGGCCGACGTGATATGGCGGCCCGTCGCGCGGTGGACGCTGGCGGGCCGGCTCGAGCGGCTCGTCCCCGACAACCGGCTGGAAGGCATCGGCACGGTGTTGCTCGGCGATGCAGCCGGTTTGTCCGGTGGCGGCCCCGTGGAACGGGCAACGGCTGCCGTGCTGTTCGAGCCGCACGAGCAGGTCACGGTGTCGATCGAGAGCGGGCTGGAGCGCTTCGCCGGCGGCCGGGTGTCGCACGTGGCGCTGCGGGCGCTGTGGCGAAATCCGCGCTGGCTGGGAGGATCCTGGTGACGAAACCACCCACTCGAACCACGGCCAGCCTCGCAGCGCCAGATCTTTCGCGGCGCAAGCTGTGCGCGGTCGCCGCCCTTGCCGTGGCGACGGGCGTCTACAGCCCGGGCGCGCTGGCGCACGGCACGCGGGCCGGCGACCTCACCATCGATCATCCTTATGCGACGCCGACGCCTGACGGCGCTCGTACCGGCGCGGTGTACTTCCGCACGCTGATCAATCGAGGCAAGGCCGCGGATCGACTGGTCGGGGCCCGAACCGAACGGGCTGAATCGGCGGAGATCCATCGCAGCGTGATGGAGGGCGACCTGATGCGGATGCGGGCCGTGGATGGCATCGACATCCCTCCCGGCGCTGAACTGAAGCTTCGCCATGCGGGCGACATCCACCTGATGCTGCTGGGCCTGAGGTCGCCGTTGCGCGATGGGCAGCGCTTCTCCCTGTGGCTGCGGTTCGAGCGGGCCGGAGAGCACGAAGTCACCGTCTGGGTGCAGACGCCCAGGGACGCGCCCGCCCACCGACATTGAGGACGACGATCATGGTTGCAGGCGTAACGATGGGGCGAAGCGCAGCCGGGTGCACAAGGCGCCGCGCGCTCTCGGGGCTCGCCGGCAGTGTGCTGGCGCTCTACGCTCTTGCCGGATGCGAAGCCAACAAGCCCAGCTTCCGTTCACTGGACGTTTCCGGGGCGGACTGGGGCAAGGACTTCCATCTGAATGACCCGGAGGGACGCGAGCGATCGCTGGCGGAGTTTCGGGGCAAGGTGGTGCTGATCTTCTTCGGCTTCACGCAATGCCCGGATGTGTGCCCGACGGCGCTGACGCGGGCCGTGGAGGTCAAGCGGGCTCTCGGAGACGAAGGCAAGCGCCTTCAGGTGATCTTCGTGACCGTCGATCCGGAGCGCGATACGCCGGATGTATTGAGGGCCTACATGGAGGCCTTCGACCCGGCGTTTCTGGGCTTGTCGGGCGATATGGCGCAGACGCAGGCCACGGCCAGCGACTTCAAGATCTTCTACCAGAAGGTGCCGACCGGCTCGAGCTACACCATGGATCACACCGCGCTGAGCTACGCGTTCGATCCGGCGGGCCGGCTACGCCTGGCGATCAAGCACGCCGAGCCCGCGAGTTCCGTGGCGGCGGACCTCAAGCTGCTGCTGGCGGAACGGGGCGGATGACAGGTCCCAGCCGCCGCGCACACAGTTCGCCGGGTGCGTTTGCACTCGGCTGTTTCAGAAGCTCTACTTCCCAAGGAGGCTCCATGTTTCACAAGATGATCGCCATCACGCTCGCGTCGGGTCTGTTCGTGCTGAGTGCCGCGGCGTCGGCGCAGACCACGGTCAAGGATCCGTGGGTCCGCGGCACGGTGGCGCAACAGAAGGCCACGGGCATGTTTGCCCAGCTCACATCGGCCGGCGGCGGCAAGCTCGTCT
>NZ_JBFXIO010000318.1:0-6128 GCF_050175855.1 Piscinibacter sp. | reverse complement strand
CGGCGTCGTCGCTGACGCGGGCGTCGACCCAGCGCGCGCCTTCCGGCGTGGTCTCCTTCTTCCAGAACGGCGCCTGGGTCTTCAGGTAGTCCATCAGGAACTCGCAGGCCTGGAAGGCGGCGCCGCGGTGCGCCGAGGTCACCACCACCAGCACGATCTGGTCGAGCGGCGCGAGCGGCCCGACGCGGTGGACGACCCGCGCCGCACGGATGTCGAAGCGCTTGAACGCCTCGTCGATCATCGCCTCGATGGCCTTCTCGGTCATGCCGGGGTAATGCTCCAACTCCATGGCGCTGACGCCCTGGCCGTCGTTGCGGTCGCGCACCGTGCCGACGAAGCTGGCCACGGCGCCGACGCCGGGATCGGCGGCGCGCAGCGCCGCGACCTCGACACCGAGGTCGAAGTCCTGCGTCTGGATGCTCACCCGCGGCATGCCCATCTCAGCCCCCGGTCACCGGCGGAAAGAACGCCAGCTCGGCGCCGTCGCGCAGCGCAGCCGACTCGTCGCACAGCGACTGGTCCAGCGCGCTGCGCACCGCACGGCCGCGCGCCAGCGCGGCGGCATGGGCGGCGCCGCGGCCGATCAGCGCATCGCGCGCAGCCGCCACGGTGGCGCCGGCGGGCAGCTCGAGCGTCTCACTCGGCCCGAGCGCTTCGCGCAGCGAAGCGAAGTAGCGCACCTGGATCTTCATGACAGCAGTTCGGCGAAAGGCAGGAAGGCGACCGTGTCGCCGCGGGCAATGGCGCGCCCGGATGGATTGTCGACCACGCCGTCGCCCCACACGGCCGAGGTCAGCACGCCCGAGCTCTGGTTCGGGAACAGGTCCAGCCCACCAAGGGCATTTCGGCGTGCGCGCAGGAACTCGCGGCGCTTGTCGGGCTTCGGCCAGTCGAAGTCGGCCCGCATCGGCGTCGGATGAAGCGCCGTGGCGGTGGCGCCCTGCAGCGCCAGGAGCGCCGGCCGCACCATCAGCACGAAGGTGATGAAGCTCGACACCGGGTTGCCCGGCAGACCCATGAACCAGGCGTGCCCGCCGCCGTCACGGCGCACCTCGCCGAAAGCCAGCGGCTTGCCCGGCTTGATCGCCATCTGCCAGTAGTCGACGCGCCCTTCGGCCTGCACGCCCGGGCGCAGGTGGTCTTCCTCGCCCACCGACACGCCGCCGGAGGTGACGATCAGGTCGTTGTGGCGAGCCGCCTCGCGCAGCGCAGCGCGGGTGGCGTCGAGCCGATCCGGCACGATGCCGAGGTCGGCGCATTCGCAACCCAGCGCCTGGATCAGCCCGCGCAGCGTGAAGCGGTTGGAGTTGTAGATCGCGCCGGGCTTCAGCGGCTCGCCCGGCATCACCAGTTCGTCGCCGGTGGAGAACAACGCCACGCGCGGGCGGCGCGAGACCGTCAGCGCGGCCGCGCCCACCGACGCGGCCAGACCGAGCGCCTGCGGCGTCAGGCGAGTGCCGCGTGCCAGCACCTCGGCGCCGTACGTCACGTCCTCGCCGCGTCGGCGGATCCACTGGCCCGGCGCGGGCACGATGCCGATCCGCACGCCCTCGCCTTCGCTCTCGCATTGCTCCTGCGGCACCACGGCATCGGCGCCGGGCGGGATCTGCGCGCCGGTGAAGATGCGTGCCGCGCTGCCCGGCTGCAGCGGCTGGCCGACATGCCCGGCCGGGATGCGCTGGCTCACCGGCAGCAGCGTGCCGGCGGCGGGTACGTCGGCGCAACGCAGCGCGTAGCCGTCCATCGAGGTGTTGTCCTGCGGCGGCACGTCCAGGCCCGAGCGCACGCCCTCCGCCAGCACGCGGCCGAGCGCCTCGAAGGTGGAGACGCGCTCGGTCTCAGCCAGCGGCCGGATCGCGCTCAGCAGCCGGGCCAACGCCTCGTCCAGCGTCAGCATCGGCGGGCGCGCCGAAGGCGTCGTCCAGGGGGGAACGGTACTCATAGCGGGCAGGGTCGGCGAGCAGGAAGGCGGTCACCGCGTCGGGATCGTTGAGGTCCAGCAGCGGCAGCCCCGTGGGCTGGGGCAGGCGGTCGGCGCTGTCGGTGGCGATGGCGACGACATAGGGGTCGTTCGGGTACTGCACCGGCTTGCCGGTCTCGGCGCGCCAGATCTCGATCTTCAGCACGTCGGCGTGCTTGAAGCCTTCGACCAGCACCCAGTCGACCTCGTAGAGCTCGGCCAGCAGCTGGTGCACTGTCGGTTCGGCGCGCAGCTCGTATTCGCGGATCTTGGCCAGCCGACGGTCGGAGGCGATCAGCACCTCGAACGCGCCGGCCTCGCGGTGGCGGTACGAATCCTTGCCTGGGTGGTCGATGTCGAAGTCGTGGTGCGCATGCTTGACCACCGACACGCGCTGGCCGGCCAGGCGAAAGCGCGAAACCAGCTGCTCGACCAGGGTGGTCTTGCCCGATCCCGAATAGCCGCAGAAGCCGATGACCTTCATTCAGGCATTCTGGGTGATGTAGTCCTTGACCGCCTGCACGTCGACGGGCATGACCTTGAATCGCTTGGGGAGTTGCTCGATGCCCTGCAGCGCGGCCGGGCGGTCCGGCTCGCGGCCCAGCGCCTCGACGATGGTGGCGGAGAATTTCGCCGGCAGCGCGGTCTCGAGCACGATCATCGGCACGCCGGCATCGCGGTGCTCGCGGGCGACCTTCACGCCGTCGGCCGTGTGCGTATCGATGACGGTGCCGCAGCGCTGCGCGGTGTCGCGGATGGTGGCCACGCGGTCGGCATGCGTGCTGCAGCCGGAGACGAAGCCGTACTCGGCCACGCGGGCGAACTCCGCCGGCGTCAGCGTGAAGCTGCCGGTCTTCGTGATCTGGTCGGCGAACAGCGCCCTGGTGCGCGCCGCGTCGCGCCCGAGCAGGTCGAACACGAAGCGCTCGAAGTTCGACGCCTTGCTGATGTCCATCGACGGGCTCGAGGTCTCGTAGGTCTCGGCGCCGCCGCGCACGCGGTAGGTGCCGGTGCGGAAGAACTCGTCGAGCACGTTGTTCTCGTTGGTGGCCAGCACCAGGCGATGGATCGGCAGGCCCATCATGCGCGCCACGTGGCCGGCGCAGATGTTGCCGAAGTTGCCCGAGGGCACGGCGAAGCTCACGCGCTCGTCGTTGCTCTTCGTCGCCTGGAACCACCCGGCGAAGTAGTACACCACCTGCGCCAGCAGGCGCGCCCAGTTGATCGAGTTGACGGTGCCGATCTTCCAGCGGCGCTTGAACTCCAGGTCGTTCGAGACCGCCTTGACGATGTCCTGGCAGTCGTCGAACACGCCTTCGACGGCGATGTTGTGGATGTTCGGATCCTGCAGGCTGAACATCTGCGCCTGCTGGAACGGGCTCATGCGGCCGTGCGGGCTGAGCATGAAGACGTTGACACCCTTCTTGCCGCGCATCGCGTACTCGGCCGCGCTGCCGGTGTCGCCCGAGGTGGCGCCGAGGATGTTCAGCGTCTGCCCGCGGCGGCCGAGTTCGTACTCGAACAGCGCGCCGAGCAGCTGCATCGCCATGTCCTTGAAGGCCAGGGTCGGGCCGTTGGACAGCGCCTCGAGGTACAGGCCGTCCTCGAGCTTCTTCAACGGCACGATCTCGCGCGTGCCGAACACCTGCTCGGTGTAAGTCTGCGAGACGAGACGCTTCAGGTCGGCGGCCGGGATGTCGTCGATGTACAGCGACAGGATCTCGAAGGCCAGCTCCGCATATGACAGGCCGCGCCAGCGAGCGAGCGTGGTCGCATCGACCTTCGGGTAGTGCGTGGGCAGGTACAGGCCGCCGTCGGGCGCCAGGCCCTCGAGCAGGATCTCGGAGAAGCCACGCAGCGTCTGGTCGCCGCGGGTGCTGATGTATTTCACTTGAGTTCTTCTTTCCGGATGCGCACGATCGGCGCCAGCACGGTGGGCAGCGCCTGCATCTGGGCCAGCGCCTTGTCCATCTCGCCCTCCACGGTGTCGTGGGTGAGGATGATCAGGTCGGTCTGCGCCTCGCCCTCGGCCGACTCGCGCTGCAGCACGGCGTCGATCGAGATGCCATGCTCGGCGAGGATGCCGGTGATGCGGGCCAGCACGCCGGCCTTGTCGGCCACCACCAGGCGCAGGTAGAACGAGGTCACCACGTCGGCCATCGGCAGGATCGGCGTGTCCTGCATCGAGCCGGGCTGGAAGGCCAGCGACGGCACGCGGTGGTCGGGGTCGGCGGTGTGCAGCCGGGTGATGTCGACCAGGTCGGCAATCACGGCGGAAGCCGTCGGCTCGGCGCCGGCGCCCTTGCCGTAGTACAGCGTGGTGCCGACCGCGTCGCCGTGCACGACCACGGCGTTCATCGCGCCTTCGACGTTGGCGATCAGCCGCGTGGCTGGAATCAGCGTCGGGTGTACGCGAAGCTCGATGCCCTTCTCGCGCCGCTTGGTGATGCCCAGCAGCTTGATGCGGTAGCCGAGTTGCTCGGCATAGCGGATGTCGGCCGCCTGCAGCTTCGTGATGCCCTCGACATGCGCCTTGTCGAACTGCACCGGGATGCCGAAGGCGATGGCGCTCATGATCGTCGCCTTGTGCGCGGCGTCGACACCCTCGATGTCGAAGGTCGGGTCGGCCTCGGCATAGCCCAGGCGCTGGGCTTCCTTGAGCACCTCGCCGAAGTCCAGCCCCTTGGAGCGCATCTCCGAGAGGATGAAGTTGGTCGTGCCATTGATGATGCCGGCCAGCCACTCGATGCGGTTGGCCGTCAAGCCCTCGCGCAGCGCCTTGATGATCGGGATGCCGCCGGCCACCGCGGCCTCGAACGCCACAACCACACCCTTGGCGCGGGCGGCCGCGAAGATCTCGCTGCCGTGCACCGCCAGCAGCGCCTTGTTGGCGGTGACCACGTGCTTGCCCGCCGCGATCGCCTCCAGCACCAGTGCCTTGGCGATGCCGTAGCCGCCGATCAGCTCGACGACGATGTCGATGTCCTTGTTGGCGATCACCTGGCGCGCGTCGTTCACCACCTGCGCGGCGTCGCCGACGAGCTTCTTCGCGCGTTCGACGTCGAGGTCCGCCACCATGGTGATGCGGATCTCGCGGCCCGCGCGGCGCCGGATCTCTTCCTGGTTGCGCTGCAGGACGGCGAAGGTGCCGCCGCCGACGGTGCCGATGCCGAGCAGGCCGACTTGGATGGGTTTCATGGCGATCTCAGTGGGAATGCCGTTTGCGGAAATGCTCGAGGAAGCGCGCGATGCGGCCGATGGCCTCGGCCAGGTCGTCGACGTTCGGCAGGAAGACGAGGCGGAAGTGGTCGGGCGTCGGCCAGTTGAAGCCGGTGCCCTGCACGATCAGCACCTTCTCCTCGGCCAGCAGCTCGTAGGCGAATTGCTGGTCGTCCTCGATCGGATAGATCTTTGGATCGAGGCGGGGGAACATGTACAGCGCCGCCTTCGGCTTGACGACGCTGACGCCCGGAATCTGCATCAGCATCTCGTAGGCCAGGTCGCGCTGCTTGCACAGCCGCCCGCCGGGCGCGACCAGGTCCTTGATGCTCTGGTAGCCGCCGAGCGCGGTCTGGATCGCCAGCTGCCCCGGCGTGTTGGAGCACAGGCGCATCGAAGCCAGCATGTTCAGCCCTTCGATGTAGTCCTTCGCGTGCTTTTTCTCGCCCGACACCACCATCCAGCCGGCGCGGTAGCCGCAGGAGCGGTAGTTCTTCGACAGGCCGTTGAAGGTCAGGCACAGCACGTCGTCGGCCAGCGAGGCGATGCTGGTGTGCGTGTTGCCGTCGAACAGCGTCTTGTCGTAGATCTCGTCGGCCAGGATGATCAGCTGGTGCTGTCTCGCGACCTCGACGATCTGCTGGAGCACGCTCTCCGGGTACAGCGCGCCGGTCGGGTTGTTCGGGTTGATGACGACGATCGCCTTGGTGTTGCTCGTCACCTTGCGCTTGATGTCCTCGATGTCGGGCATCCAGTCGCTGGCCTCGTCGCACAGGTAGTGCACCGGCGTGCCGCCAGACAGCGCCACCGAGGCGGTGTACAGCGGATAGTCCGGCGCCGGGATGAGCACCTCGTCGCCGCTGTTGAGCATGGCGTTCAGGCTCATCGTGATCAGCTCCGAGGCGCCATTGCCGAGGTACACGTCGTCCACCGTCACGCCGCGGATGTG
>NZ_JBFXIO010000317.1:0-6136 GCF_050175855.1 Piscinibacter sp. | reverse complement strand
GTACGCGCTCGGCTCGGTGCTCAACCACGTGCTGATGCACCAGACCATCATCGGCCAGGAGGCGATCCTGCAGCTCGAGATGGCCGGTGACGACCCCGACGTGGTGGTGGGCTGCACCGGCGGCGGCAGCAACTTCGCCGGCATCAGCTTCCCCTTCCTCGGCCTGCAGCTGCGAGGAGGCCGCAAGCGCCGCATCGTGGCCGTGGAGCCGGCGGCCTGCCCGAGCTTGACGCGCGGCAAGTACGCCTACGACTTCGGCGACACCGCCCACCTCACGCCTTTGACCAAGATGCACACCCTGGGCAGCACCTTCACGCCGCCGGGCTTCCACGCCGGCGGGCTGCGCTACCACGGCATGGCGCCGATGGTGTCGCACCTGAAGGAGCTTGGCCTGATCGAAGCCACGGCCTATCACCAGAACGTCTGCTTCGAGGCCGGCGTGCTGTTCGCGCGCAGCGAAGGCATCGTGCCCGCGCCGGAGGCGAATCACGCCGTCAAGGGCGCGATCGAGGAAGCGCTGCGCTGCAAGCGCGAGGGCAAGAGCGAGACCATCCTCTTCAACCTGTGCGGCCACGGCCACTTCGACATGACGGCCTACAGCAACTACATGGCCGGCAAGCTGGTCGACCAGCCGTACGACGAGAAGGAACTGGCGATGGCGCTGTCGGGCCTGCCCGCGGTACCCGCCTAAGCCTGGGGCGGCATCACCACGATGCCGTCCTCGTCGGCATAGAGCCAGTCGCCGGTGCGCACCCAGATCCCCTGGATGCGCACCGGGACGCCAGTCTGGCCGGGGGCCTTGCGGTCGGTGGGCATGGGCACCAGCGCGAGCGCGCGGATGCCCACATTGGCGGCGGCCAGCTCGGCCTTGTCGCGTGCCGCGCCGTCGATCACCACGCCGGCCCAGCCGTTCTTCGCGGCGGCCGAGGCGATGTTGCCGCCGATCAGCGCGCGGCGCACCGAGCCGCCGCCGTCGACCACCAGCACACGCCCTTCCCCGGGCGACTCGAGCGCGGCCTTCACTGGCGAGTTGTCCTCGAAGCACTGGACCGTGAGCACCGGGCCGCAGAACGTCGCGCGGCCGCCGTAGCTGGCGAACACCGGCGGCAGCACGCGGAAGGCACCGTCACCTCCGGCATAGCCGGCCTTGTGGGCATCGCAGAGGTCACAGGTGGAGAAATCGGTCGGGACGTTCATGCGTGGGTCACCTTGCGGATGGGCGGTTTGACGTCCTCGCGGCGCGGCGGCAGCATGGGTTGATGCTCGCGCGCGGGATTCAGGATGATGGAAGTGGCGGTCTCGGTGAGCAGGCAGAACTTGCTCACCACGGCATCGAGATGGGCCACGTCGATCACGGCGATCTCCAGCACCCAGCTGTCCTCGCCGGTCACGTTGTAGGCATTGATGCACTCGGGCGTCTGCTGGATGAGCTTGACCACCCGCGCATATTCGGCGCGGCCGATGCGGATCAGCGCCCGAATGCCGTAGCCGAGGCGACCCAGGTCGACCGTGGCACGGTATCCGGTGATGACACCGGCCGCCTCCAGCTTGCGCACGCGCTCGGTGACGGCCGGCTGGCTCAGGTGCACGCGGCGGCCGAGTTCGGCCATGGTCAGGCGGGCATCGGCCTGCAGTTCGGCAAGGATGCGGGTGTCGTGGGCATCGAGATCGAAGTTCAAGGCCATGGAGTGCGATCTCCTTGAAAGTCGTGGCCATTGTGGCCCGAAGAACTTGATCCGACCATGGCTTCGGACAAGCCGCTTTCATACGATCTCGCCATGACCACGCCCTCCCTTGCCGCCTCGGCGCCACGCGCCGCCCCGTTGTCCACGCTGATCCTGCTCTGCCTGGCCGCCACCTGGCTGATCTGGGGCTCGACCTACCTCGCCATCAAGTTCGCGCTGCTGAGCTTCCCACCCTTCTGGCAGATGGGCACGCGCTTCCTCGCGGCCGGCGCGCTGCTGATGGCCTGGATGCACTGGCGCGGCGCGGCCTGGCCGACGCGAACGCAGTGGCGCAACGCGCTGGTGGTGGGTGCGCTGATGCTCGGCGGCGGCATGGGCGGCACGGCGGTGGCCGAGACCAGCGTCGGCTCGGGGCTGGTGGTGGCCTTCATCGCGGTGGTGCCGCTGATGATCGCCGCGCTCAACCTCATCTGGGGCGTGAAGCCGGGACGGCTGGAGCTGGCCGGCATCGTGGTCGGCCTCGCCGGCGTGTTGATGCTCACCCAGGGTGCCGGCTTCCAGGCTTCGCCCGCCGGGCTGGCGGCGATCGCCATCGCCTGCCTGACCTGGTCGGTGGGCAGCGTGCTCAGCCAGCGCAGCCTGCCGCTCGCGCCGGGCGCCATGGGCTTCGCCAGCGAGATGCTGTGCGGCGGCGCGGTGCTGATGGTGCTGTCATGGTTCGCCGGCGAGCGGCCGCAGTGGCCGCCGCAGCCGTCCGCCGTGGCGGCCTGGGTCTACCTCGTGGTGGCCGGCTCGCTGATCGCCTTCAACGCCTACATGCACCTGCTCGCCCATGCGAGCGCCGGGCTGGCCTCGAGCTACACCTTCGTCAACCCGGTGATCGCGATGCTGCTCGGCGTGGCCGTGCTCGGCGAGGTGGTCAGCGGCTTCGAATGGGCCGCCGCCGGAGTGGTGCTGGCCGGCGTGGTGCTGATGCTGCGCGGGGCGGCGCTCAAGCGGAGCGCTTGAGCGCGGCCTCGCGGATCGCGCCCAGTGTGGTGCGCGTGGTGCTGACATCGGTGTCGAGCTTCAGGTGGATCAGTGTCGGGCCGTCGGCGGCCAGTGCGTTGCGCAATGCCGGCTCGAACTGCGTGGTGGCCTCGACCTTGCACGCGTTCCAGCCGTAGGCCCGCGCCAGCGCGGCGAAGTCGGGGTTGAAGAGATCGCTGCCCGATACGCGCCCCGGAAACTCGCGCTCCTGGTGCATGCGGATGGTGCCGTAGCTTCCGTTGTCGACCACCAGGCTGATCAGCCTGCCGGCCCCGCGCCCCGCGCCGTAGCCGGTGGCCGTGGCGAGTTCCTGCCCCGTCATCAGGAAGTCGCCGTCGCCGGCGAGGTTGATCACCGTGCGCTGCGGGTACAGCAGCGAGGCCGCGATCGCGGCCGGCACGCCGTAGCCCATCGCGCCGGAGGTCGGCGCCAGCTGCGTGCGGCCATGGTGCTGCAGGCCACGGTAGCACAGGTAGCGGTGCAGCCAGCCGCTGTAGTTGCCGGCGCCGTTGGTGAACACGCTGTCCTCGGGCACCAGGCGTTCGAGCGTGAGCACGACTTGCGCCATGTCCAGCGGCTCCACCGCCGGCGGCACGCGGTTGGCGGCGTAGTCCGCCGCGGCCGCCTCGCTCCAGGCGCTCCAGGCCACTTGCGGCGGCGCGGTCAGCGACTCCAGCGCCTTCGCGGCGTGGTTCACCGAGGCCTGCAGCATCAGGTCGGCGGCGTAGACGCGGCCGAGTTCTTCGGCACCGGCATGCAGGTGCACGAGCTTCTGCTTCGGCTGCGGCGCTTCGAGCAGCGTGTAGCCGCCGGTGGTCATCTCGCCGAGGCGTACGCCGAGCGCGATGACCAGGTCGGCCTCGCGGATGCGCGCGGCGAGCTTCGGATTGATGCCGATGCCGACGTCGCCGGCATAGAGCGGATGGCGGTTGTCGAACGTGTCCTGGAAGCGGAAGCCGCAGCCCACCGGCAGCTGCCAGTTCTCGGCGAATCGCTGCAGCGCCCGCGCGCCCTCGGCATCCCAGCCCCCGCCGCCGGCGATCACGAACGGCCGCTGCGCGGCCACCAGCATCGCCCGCAGGTCGCGCAGCGGCCCGGGCGCCGGCCAGGCCTGCACGGGCTCGACGCGCGGCAGCACGGGTGCAACCGTCGGCGTGGTCAGCAGGTCTTCGGGCAGCACCAGCACCACGGGCCCGGGGCGGCCCTGCATCGCGGTGTGGAAGGCGCGGGCGACGTATTCGGGCAGCCGGTCGGCCGACTGCACCTCGCCCACCCACTTGGCCATGCCCAGGGTGCCGGGGCCGAACACCTGGCGGTAGTCGAGTTCCTGGAAGGCCTCGCGGTCGCGCTGGTCACCGGCCACCTGGCCGACGAACAGGATCATCGGCGTGCTGTCCTGGAAGGCGGTGTGCAGGCCGATCGAGGCGTTGGTGGCGCCCGGGCCACGGGTGACGAAGCAGATGCCGGGGCGGCCGGTCAGCTTGCCCTGCGCCTCGGCCATGAAGGCGGCGCCGCCCTCCTGGCGACAGGCGACGAAGCGAATGCGCTCGCGGTGTTCGTGGAAGCCGTCGAGCACGGCGAGATAGCTCTCGCCGGGCACGCCGAAGGCGGTGGTGACGCCCTGGGCGACCAGGGCTTCGACGAGGGCGTGTCCGGCGATTCGTGGCGTCATGCGGCCATTTTCGCCGCGCGGCCCTGCGATCGCGCCACACCGGCCCCCACCAGCGCCGCCGACAGCACGCCGCCCAGCAGCGCCAGCGCAGCGCCGCTGAACACGCCCGAGGGCGAGCCGTGGTCGAGGATGGCGCCGAATACCGGCGCAGCCAGCGCGAAGCCCAGATCCAGCCCCGAGTACACGGTGCCGTAGACGCGGCCGGTGGCCCCCGGCGGCGCGGCGCGCTTGATCAGCATGTCGCGCGACGGACCCGCCAGGCCAGTGCCGAAGCCGGCTAGCGCCGCCAGCGCCGCCGCCAGCAGCCCCGGCAGGCCGGGCAGCCCGGCGAGGAAGAGCAGCAGCGCGGCGCCGAGCAGGCAGACCCCGATGGTGCGCTCCAGCCGCTGGCCGCGTGCGGCGAGGAAGCCGCCCACCACCATGCCCGCCGCGCCGCACAGCATGAACCCGGTGACGACGAAGGAGGTGATGGTCAGAGGCAGGCCGTGCAGCTTCTGTAGCGCCGGGCCGGCGAAGCTCTGCACCGCCGACAGCGCACAGGTCGACCAGAAGAAGAACGAGAAGCACAGCCACACCGACGGCAAGCGCAGGAAGGCGAGCGGATGCTCGGCTACGGCCGGGCCACCCGCCTTGCCGGCTGCCGCCAGAGGCCAGGTCGCCGAGCGGTCGTCAATGGCGTGGCGATTGATCACCATCGTGGCCAGCACGATCAGCGCCCACAGCGCGGCGCCCGCCGCCGCCCAGCGCCAGGAGCCGGTGGCGGCTTTCATCGCCGCCATGAAAACCGGTGCCGCCGCCCAGCCCAGGTTGCCGGAGATGCCGTGCACCGAGAAGGCGTGGCCCAGGCGCGCCTGCGAGACCCGCTTGTTGAGGATGGTGAAGTCCACCGGGTGGAACGGCGAGTTGCCCAGGCCGGCCAGCGCCGCCGCCGCCATCAGCCCGGCGTAGCCCTGCGCCGTCGCAGCGGCCAGCGCAGCCAGCGCGAAGCAGGACAGGGCCGCGAACAGCACCGGGCGCGCCCCGACGCGGTCGACCAGAAAACCGGCCAGCGCCTGGCCGATGCCCGAGATCACGAAGAAGGTGCTGACCAGCAGGCCGAGCTCGGAGTAGCTCAGGCCGAAGTCCCGGATGAACAGCGGGAACAGCGGCGGCAGCAGCATGTGGAAGAAGTGCGAGGTGCCGTGTGCCAGGCCGATCAGGCCGATGGTGCGGGCGTCGTCGCGCAGCGAGGCGGTGGGAGCGGTCATCGGGAGGCGAATCGAGAAACTGAGCTTCACTGTAGGCGCGGGGAGTCCGTCGCAGTTACGATAGAAAGCCAATCTCTGTCGAGATCCTGCCAAAGCCGCCCATGAACCACCCGAAGCGCCGCCGCAGCGTGCCGCCGATCGACCCGCTGGCCTTCGCCCCCAGCGTCGAACGGCCGCTGCGCGCCAAGCTGCGCCGGCTGGCGGCCGACACGCGCGTCGAGCCGCACAGCCACCCCTGGGCGCAGGTGGCGATGTCGGCCACCGGGGTGATCCGGCTGCAGGCCGGCAGCAGCACCTACCTCGTGCCGCCGACGCGGGCGCTGTGGATCCCGCCCGGCGTGGAGCACGTGGTCACCGTGCTGGAAGACGCCGAGATCCGCACGTTGTACGTGCACCCGAGCGCCCGCTTTCTCGGCCCGGCTGCGGACACGCCGTTCCAGCGCTGGCCGGCGTGCCGCGTGCTGGAGGTCTCGCCGCTGCTGCGCGAGCTGGTGGCCCACCTC
>NZ_JBFXIO010000316.1:0-6170 GCF_050175855.1 Piscinibacter sp. | reverse complement strand
AGCCGCCTCCTTCATGATCTCGACGACCGTGAGCCCGGCCTCTTGGCCCAGCGGCGTGCCCCACAGCGACTCGAACTGTGCGTGCACGTCGTCGCGCACCACGCGCTGGTAGTTCGGGTACATCATCGGAATCAGGCCGGCGTCGCTGGCGCCCTGCACGTTGTTCTGGCCGCGCAGCGGGTGCAGCCCGGTGCCGGGCCGAGCGATCTGGCCGGTCAGCAGCGACAGCGCGATCAGGCAGCGCGCGTTGTCGGTGCCGTGCACGTGCTGGCTGACGCCCATGCCCCACAGGATGATCGACGCCTTGGACGTGGCGAAGGCGCGGGCGCACTCACGGATGGTGTCGGCCGGAACCCCGCAGATCTCGGCCATGCGCTCGGGCGTGGCCTCGGCCACGGCAGCCTTCACCGCCTCGTAGCCGTTGACGCGCGCGGTGACGAAGGCCTCGTCGACCAGGCCTTCGGCCACGATCACATGCAGCATGCCGGTCAGCAGCGCCACGTCGGTGTCGGGCCGGAAGTCCAGGTGCCAGGTGGCGAAACGTGCCATCGGCGTGGCACGCGGGTCGGCCAGCATCAGCTTGGCCCCGCGGTGGATGGCGTTCTTGATCCAGCTGGCGGCCACCGGGTGGTTGGAGGCCGGGTTGGCGCCGATCAGCAGGATGACCTCGGCGTGCGCCACGTCTTCCACCGGGTTGGACACCGCGCCCGAGCCCAGCCCCTCGAGCAGCGCCGCCACCGAGCTGGCATGGCACAGCCGCGTGCAGTGGTCGACGTTGTGCGTGCGCAGCCCGGTGCGCACCAGCTTCTGGAACAGGTAGGCCTCCTCGTTGCTGCCCTTGGCCGAGCCGAAGCCGGCCAGCCGGCTCGGCGCGCCCGCCGCCGTGGCGTCGCGGATGCGCTTGAGGCCGCCGGCGGCGAGGTCGAGTGCCTCGTCCCAGCTCGCTTCGCGGAACAGGGCCGAGAGCGGCAGCTCGCCGCGCTTGAAGCGCTCGATGTCGGCCGGGTCCTTGGCCACGCCCTCGCGGCGCACCAGCGGCGCGGTGAGGCGTCGCTCGTTGTGGACGTAGTCGAAGCCGAAGCGGCCCTTGACGCACAGCCGGCCGTGGTTGGCCGGGCCGTCGCGGCCGGTGACGTAGTGCACCTTCTCGGCACCCTGCCCGTCGTGCCCGACGTGCAGCGTGAGCTGGCAGCCGACGCCGCAGTAGGGACAGACCGAGTCGATCTCGCGCTCGATCTTCGCCAGGCCGGCGCCGCGCGCCGGCATCAGCGCCCCGGTCGGGCAGGCCTGCACGCACTCGCCGCAGGCCACGCAGCTCGAGGCGACGACCGGGTCGTCCTGGTCGAAGACGATCTTCGCGTGCGCGCCGCGATGCGACAGGCCGAGCACATCGTTGACCTGGATGTCGCGGCAGGCGCGAATGCAGCGCGTGCACTGGATGCAGGCGTCGAGGTAGACCTCGAAGGCCGGGTGCGAGGCATCGGCCGCCACCATCTCGCGCCCGGGCAGGCGGCCGCGCGGTGCCTTCCACTTGTCGGCCCAGAAGAGCAGCTCGGAGTCGTGGGTATGTTCGGCGCTGGCCGCGCCGGCGTCGCTGACCAGCAGCTCCAGCACCATGGTCTGCGCCGCCACGGCGCGCTCGCTCTTGCTGTCCACCGTCATGCCCGACGTCGGCGTGCGGCAGCACGACGGTGCCAGCGTGCGCTCGCCCTTGACTTCCACCACGCAGGCGCGGCAGTTGCCGGCCGGCTCCAGGCCCTCCTTCGCGCACAGGTGCGGGATGCGCACGCCGCTGCGCTTGGCCACCTGCAGCAGCGTCTCGCCCGGCACGGCGGCGGCCGGCTTGCCGTTGAGGGTGAATTCGATCAGTTCGACCGGCTTGTTCATGACAGCCCCAGCTCGTGCGGGAAGTAGCGGACCACGCAGTCCACCGGATTGGGTGCGGCCTGGCCCAGGCCGCAGATCGAGGCGTCGCGCATCACCTGGGAGAGTTCGGCCAGCAGCGCGGTGTCCCACTGGTCGCCCGCGATCAGCGCGCGCGTCTTGGCGGTGCCGGCCCGGCAGGGCGTGCACTGGCCGCAGGACTCGTCCTCGAAGAAGCGCATCAGGTTGCGCGCCGCATCGACCGCGCGGTCGACATGGGTCGAGCTCTTCGTCAGCACCATCACCGCCGCCGAGCCGATGAAGCAGCCGTGCGGCTGCAGCGTGTCGAAGTCCAGCGGGATGTCGGCCATCGAGGCGGGCAGGATGCCCCCCGATGCGCCACCCGGGAGGTAACCGTACAGCTCGTGGCCTTCGGGCAGGCCGCCGCAATACTCGTCGACCAGTTGGCGCAGCGTGATGCCGGCCGGCGCCAGCTTCACGCCGGGCTCGCGCACCCGGCCCGAGACCGAGAAGGAGCGCAAGCCCTTGCGGCCGTTGCGCCCCTGCGAGGCGAACCACTGCGGGCCGCGCTCGACGATGTCGCGCACCCAGTACAGCGTCTCGAAGTTGTGCTCCAGCGTCGGCCGGCCGAACAGGCCGACCTGCGCCACATAGGGCGGCCGCAGCCGCGGCATGCCGCGCTTGCCCTCGATCGACTCGATCATCGCGGACTCCTCGCCGCAGATGTACGCGCCGGCGCCGCGGCGCAGCTCGATCTCTGGCAGCTTCGCCACCGGCGGATCGGCGCGCAGCGCGGCGAGCTCGCGCTCGAGCAGCGCGCGGCAGCCGTGGTATTCATCACGCAGGTAGACGTAGACCTTGTCGATCCCTACCGCCCAGGCGGCCACCAGCAGGCCTTCGAGGAAGCGATGCGGGTCGCGCTCGAGGTAGTGACGGTCCTTGAAGGTGCCGGGCTCGCCCTCGTCGATGTTCACCGCCATCAGGCGAGGTGCCGCCTCGCCACGCACGATGCGCCACTTTCGTCCGGCCGGGAACCCGGCGCCGCCGAGGCCGCGCAGGCCGGAGTCTTCCATCGCCTTGATCACGGATTCGACGTCACGGCTGCCCGCATGGCAGTGGCGAAGCAACTCGTAGCCGCCTTGCGCGCGGTAGCCGGCCAGGTCGTTCGCTGGCGGCACGTCATCGAAGCGGCGGTCGGCTGCGGCCAGCGCCTGCACCGCGGCCGCGTCCGCCTTCGGCACGGGCCGCTGGTGCACCACCGCCACCGGCGCCTGCTCGCAGCGGCCGACGCAGGGCGCCTCGATCACTCGCACTTCGGCGCCGAGCAGCTTCGGCAGCCTGGCCAGCAGCGCATCGGCGCCGGCCAGTTCGCACGACAGGCCGTTGCACACGCGCACCGTCAGGCGGGCGGGCGCCTCGTAGCGCCCCTGCTCATCCTCGCGCACCACGTCGAAGTGGTGGTAGAAGCTCGCGACCTCGAAGACCTCGACCTGCGCCAGCCGCAGGAGTTGCGCGAGCGCGGCCATGTGGCCGGTGCGCAGCTGGCCGAAGCAGTCGTTCAGCGCATGCAGGTGCTCGATCAGCAGGTCGCGGCGCAAGGGCAGCGAACCCAGCGCCTCGCGCACCTCGGCCAGGGTGGCGGCATCCACCGTTCGCCCGGCCCGGCGCACCTGCTTGCGGCCGGGCAACTGGCCCGCCACCTTGTCCAGCGAAATCGCGGTCGTGTTCATGGGCCGGCAGGGTACGAGCGGGCTGCAGGCACAATATGTTCTGCATTTCCTATATGGACATCAACCTGCGCCCGCAGTGGGACGTCGGCCCGCCCGGCGGCCCGCGCATCGACACCACCGCCCTGCTCGCGCTGCTGGCCGGCGTGCAAGACAGCGGCTCGCTGGCCGACGCGGCGCGCGGCGTCGGCCAGTCCTACCGCCATGCCTGGGGGTTGATCAAGAACGCCGAGGCGCTGTTCGGGGCACCGCTGATCGAATCGGGGCGCGGCCGCGGCTCGGTACTCACCGAGCTCGCCCACAAGCTGATCTGGGCCGACCGGCGCATCTCGGCACGCCTGTCACCCTTGCTGGAGTCGCTCGCGTCGGAGCTGGAGCGCGACCTGGAACGCAGCCTGGAACCGAGCCGGGCCGCCGTGCGCATTGATGCCAGCCACGGCTTTGCGGTGGCGAGGCTGATGGAGCGAATGCATGCCGCCGACCTGCCCGTCGAGCTGCGCTACCGCAACAGCCTGGAATCGGTGGCCTCGCTGGCTCGCGGCGACTGCGACCTCGCCGGGCTGCACGTGCCCATCGGCGAGTTCGAGGGCCACGCGCTGCGCCGCTACCTGCGCTGGCTGCGGCCCGACGCGCACTGCCTCGTTCACGTGGCGGTGCGCACGCAGGGCCTGTTCGTCGCGCGCGACAACCCGAAGCAGGTGCGCGGCCTGGCCGACCTGCGGCGCCCCGACCTGCGCTTCGTCAACCGGCCGGAGGGTTCGGGAACGCGGGTGCTGACCGATCTGCTGCTCGAGCGCGAAGGCATCGCCGAGACCGAGGTGCTCGGCTTCGACGACACCGAGCTGACCCATGCCGCGGTGGCGGCCTACATCGCCAGCGGCATGGCCGACGTGGGCATCGGCGTGCAGACGGCAGCGCAGCGCTTCGGGCTGCACTTCATCCCGCTGCTGCGGGAGCGCTACTTCTTTGCGCTGCGCATCGCAGCGATGGACCAGCCGCATGTGCGGCCGGTTCTGCAGATGCTTCAGTCGCCGGCTTCGCGTGCTGCGATCGCGGCGATCGCGGGCTATCACGCCGCCGAGACCGGCAAGGTCCAGCGCCTGCCCGAAGCATTCCCGGCCAGCACACCCTGAGGGCGAGCGAGCCAGCCGGGGGCCCGCTATCGCGCGGCCTGGAGCGCGCCCGCGCGCCTGGTGCCCGAGGAGATCGCGCGCAGGGTGAAGGGCAAGGGTGAGTCGTTGAGGTAGTTGGCGTCGAGCACGGAGGGCAGGCCGATCAGCGCCTGCAAGGTGGTGTTGGGCCAGAAGTTGGGGCTGGCGACATTGTCGGCGCCGGAGAAGTTGGCGGCGGTGCTGGTGACGTTGCCCTGGGAGACGATGTTGCCGCTGGCGAAGCCGCCGCTGATCAGGCTGGGGCCGTTGGTGCCGGCGAACAGATTGGCCGTGAGCGTGACGGACTGGGTACCCGAGGGCGCGCTGATGAAGCTGCCGCCCGAGCGCGTGATGACCACCGTGTTGTGCACCATCTGCAGCGTGTTGGTGGTCCACTTCAGGCCCTCGGCGCCATAGGCGATGGCCGTCGAGTTGTCGGCATTGGGCCCCTTGTGGAAGAGGTTGCCGCGGAGGTACACCGCGCCGCCGTTGGGGAAGTCGGCGAGGTAGCTGGCCGTGCCGGTGGGGCCATCCATGAAGTAGCTGTTCTCGATGCGGTTTTCCTTGGCCCGGCTCTTCAGGTTGTGGCCGATCCTGGCCTCGTGGAAGAAGCTGTTGCTGACGCTGAGCCGGGCCGCCTGGCCGATGTAGACGTTGTGCGTGTAGCCGTCGCCATAGCCGTTGCGGGCGAACTCGCTGCCATCGATGACCACGCTGGCGTTGCCGTCGCCGCCGAGGATGCCGTTCTCGTTGTCGAAGAAGCCGCTGTTGCGGATGGTCAGTGTCCCGCCGTGCTCGGCGCGGATGCCCGCGCCGTTCTGGTCGGGCACCTTGGCGTCGCGGAACTCGATGCTGTCGATGGTGATGTTCGAGCCGTTGACCACCCAGATCGCCTTGCCGCCGTAGTGGCGTCCGTCGGCGTACAGACGTGCGCGCCCGCCGATGCCGCAGATGGTGAGGTTGCTGGCCGACCAGGAGGCCACGTCACCGCGGTAGTCGCCCGCGGCGATCTTGACCACGTCGCCGTTCTGCGCCACCGCAGCGGCCGCACTGGGCACGCTGTAGGTCTTGCCTGAGCCGACCTCGAGCACGCGGCCCGTGGCCGTATCGCAGGCCGTCCCGGCGCTGGGGGCAGGTGCCGGGGCAGGCGCAGGCGCAGGTGCCGGGGCAGGTGCAGGTGCAGGTGCAGGTGCAGGTGCCGGGGCAGGTGCCGGGGCAGGTGCAGGTGCCGGGGCAGGTGCCGGGGCAGGTGCAGGTGCAGGTGCAGGTGCCGGGGCAGGTGCAGGTGCAGGTGCAGACGCCGCCCGCGAGATCTTCCTGCTCGTGCGCGTCACGTTTCCAGCCGCATCCTCGGCACTGATCGTGATCGTGTTCTCACCCTGCTGCAGTTGCAGCGAGGCCACCGTCC
>NZ_JBFXIO010000315.1:0-6186 GCF_050175855.1 Piscinibacter sp. | reverse complement strand
GGTCCGCAACCAGCACGGCAATGCCGTAGGCGTGTCCGGGACTGGCCCCGATCCCTTCAAGCAGCGGACGGGTTCGTACCAGCACATCGGGTTCGAAAGCGGGTCGCAGCAGCTTCTTGAGCTGCTCGACGCTGACCCGCTTCAACGCCGCGGCACGGCCCAGCATGCCTTCGTCGACCAGCTCGGTGGCAATCCGGACGGCCGCTGCCGCTGTCCGCTTGGCAGGGCGGACCTGCAGGAAATAGAGGCGGTCGCCTTCGACGGTGAACTCGATGTCCACCGCGTCGCCGTACATCTCCTCGAGGCGATGCCCGTGGTCGGCCAATTCGCGGTGATGGGCCTCGGACAGCCCGCCGGGTGCCCCGAGCGGCGACGGCGTGGCAGAGCCGGACACCAGGTCCTCGCCCTGGCGGCCGGCGAGAAACTCGCCGTACAACTCGCGCGCACCGGTGTTCGGGTTGCGGGTGAAGGCGACTCCGGAGCCCGAGCGGCTGTCCAGGTTGCCGAAGACCATCGCTTGCACGGTTACTGCGGTCCCCAGTTCGTCGGAGATCTTGTGGTGCGCGCGATAGGCGCGCGCGCGCCGGCTGTCCCAGGACTCGAACACGGCGGCGATTGCCCGACGCAGTTGCCAGGCCGGATCGGCGCTGACCTCGTTGACGCCTTGCGCAACGATCGCGCCGAGAACGGCGGTCTCCAGCCGGAGGAAGTTCTCCTCGGAGGGCTCACGGCGCGTCTGGTCCAACAGCGATACAACCGCGTGCTCGATCACCTCGGCCTCCAGGTCCAGCACGATCTCGGCGAACATGCGCCAGAAGCGCACCCAGGTGTCGACGGCAAAGTCGGCGTTGCCGGTCTCCTGCGCCAGGCGCTGCGCGCCACGACAGGTGATGCCCAGGTTCAGTACCGTGTCCATCATGCCAGGCATGCTGACCTGCGACCCCGACCGCACGGATACGAGCAGCGGCAACGCGCTCAGACCGCCGAACGAGCGGCTGGTGTGACCCTCGAGCACGCGCATCGCACGATCGACCTGGGGCATCAGGTTCTCTGGCAGATCGCCGGAATCGCGGAAGGCGCGGTAGGCGTCCGTGCCGATGACGAAAGCCGGCGGAACGGGAATACCAGCGGCGGCCATGCGTGCCAGTCCCGCGGCCTTGCCACCGAACTTCGCCGTGTCCATGCCGTCGATCTCCTGGATCAGGTGGACAAGGCTGGGAACGTCGACGGCTGGGGCCGACGTGGCGGAGCACTGCGCTTTCATATTGTGCTCTCCTGGCGCGGGCACATTCCAGAGCCACTCTCGGTGGCACGCATCACGGCCACGTCGTAGATGTCCCAGGCAAGGTGGCATTGGAGGTCGTTCGGCTCGGGGATCGTGAACGGGTCGCACAGCACATTCGCCCTGCTGACCTTCATGAGGGTCTCGCCCTGCGTGCGCGCCTTCATCATGCGGTGGCCGAGGACTCCATCCCGGACGTGCGGCACGTCCCCGAAGATGCCGATGTAGGTCTGGTCCTGCAAGCGAAGCCCGTCGTCGGCGGGCTGGTTGCGGTTGTGTTTCTGTTTCTGATAGTCCATGTGTTGTCTCCGATCGTTGTTGTTAGTCCACCAGCACCACCTGCCCCAGCTCGGCTGCCCTCGCCAGCTGAACTGCCCGCGCTTGTCGTCAGCGCCGTCTTTCTCATCATTCGAAGCGCGAATCGCTGTCCTTCAGGTACGCCATAATCGCGCAGGAGATCTAGAACTCGCGCGAGCGGATGCCGAGGTGCGACTCTGGGGCGCCCGACAACGTGATTGCACCCCTACACCCATCCTCAGCGCCGGAGCGAAGAAGATCGTCCGGATTCTTCGAGATCTCGAAGCTGTTGAAGCCTTCCGAAATGACTTCACGGTATCTCCCTGGTCTTGGGGCAGGGAGGGTGTTCGCTCGAGGAGCCCTCGACATCTAGGCGATCTGTTGTGTGCCGCTCAGTGGTCTCCTTCCTTTAGGATTCGTCGCAGCGAAGACATCAGCTCGGTGGGTGTGGCCGAGCCGGACACGGCCGATGCCGTGCCGGCGCCGTATGCCGCAGGGGCCGTCGCGGCGGCGATCTGCACGCGGGTGTGAAGCTGGCGTTCGCGGCGACGGCGCGCCACCTCTCCCAAAGGGTCGCCCGTGATTGGCGTGGCCGCAGCGCGGATGGCCGGCGCCGGTGCTGGAGGCAATCCGCAGCTGTCGGCCGACCCGCTCGAGCAGCCGCAACTCGCCGCAGGCGCATCGGCGTCGCGCAGCCAGGCGACCAGTTCCTGCGGCCACAGCGCCACCCGCTCGGCGCCTGCATCGAGCAACTGGCGTTCGCTGTGCATGCCCCAGGTTACGCCGATCGCGCGGATGCCGGCTTCGCGGGCCTCCCGGACGTCTCCGACGGTGTCGGTGACCAACACGACATCCTGCGCCTGCAGCGACGCCTGGCTGCCTTCGCCATCGTTATAGGCTGGCGAGCAGGTGCGTTGCACCGCGTAGCGATGGTCGCCGAGGAAACGGCGGATCGAAACCGACTTGCGCGGCTCCACGTCACCTGAGAAGACGTGCGAGAAGCAGTTGGCCAGATCGGCACCGACCAGAATGCGACGGATCGCCTCGATGCCGTTCGTCGAGATGACGGCCAGCGTGCTGTGAGGCGCCAGCGCGCGCACCACGTCGACCATGCCCGGGATCAGTGCCGGGTGGTAGCGCGTGCGCAGCAGTTCCATGAAGTGTGCCTTGACAGCCGCGGCGCGCTGCGGATCGGGGCAGAGCTTGGCCAGGGACTCGAAGAAGTTGCCTTCGAAGGCCCGGAAGAAGGCCTCGCGCGAGTCGATCCCGAGTGCGAACGCGAGATTCGTCTCAGAGAACAACTGCCATGACGCGGCTCGCGTGTCGACGAGCGTGCCATCGAGGTCGAACAGGATCGCGCGGGTCACGGCGTACCTCGGCTCCTTTCGGTTCGTGGGACGCGCCCGCGAATCGCCACGCTTCTGTGATCCGCGCTCCGCGATGCCGGTCCCGACGCCGCGCTCGCTGCTGGACAGTCCGCTTCCCAGGGCGCGACGGCGCGGCCCGAATTCATGCAGATCGTGGAGCTGACGACGCCGGGGTTCGGCCGGAAGAGCGCATACACGCCCACGTTCAGCTTCTGCTCGGCGCTGACGAAGCCGAATGAGTTCGTCTCAGCCGAAGTCGGGTCCGAGTCGGTGACGTGGAATTCCGCGTCCTGATCCTTGATCACGTCTTGTCTCCGTTTGGTCCCTGCGCACGCGGGCTCGTTCTTGCGAACTCTGTGGCAACTCTAGGGGCGGCGAACGGCGGCCACCATGGCCGGCATGGATAACGGATTCCGCCTTTGATTTTCCACGGTGGCTAATGACGCCGCACTGCGCGACAGCTACCGTTCAGTCCATTCCTAGAACAGATACGGAGACAGACACGATGCAGCTGGCTCGCGTGCGCGGCAACGTTGTCGCATCGATCAAGGCCGCCGGGCTGGCATCGCACAAGCTTCTCTTGCTCGAGCCCGTGCGGGCCTCGGCACCGCTGGACGATGGCGACCGCGTCGAACCGTCTTCCACCTACGTCGCGATCGACCTGGTCGGCGCCGGCTTTGGGGAGATCGTGCTCGTGACGCTCGGCAGCGCCGCGCGCGTCGATTCGGACGGACACAACGCTCCCACCGACGCCGCCATCGTAGCCATTGTCGACTCGGTTCAGTTCGACGGCGAAACCACTTTCCAGAAGCGCTAGGCCGCTGGCGCACTTTCAACCCCCGAAGGAGATGCTGAAATGGCAACGAACCCCACCACGACCGGCGTGGTCAACGAGGGCCCGCGCGGCGCGCTCGGGCTGATCGAGACCAAGGGCCTGGTCGGCGCGATCGAGGCCGCCGACGCGATGGTCAAGGCGGCCAACGTGCGGCTGGTCGGGCGCGAGCAGATCGGTGGCGGCCTTGTCACCGTGATGGTGCGCGGCGACGTCGGCGCGGTGAAGGCCGCGACCGATGCCGGCGCGGCCGCTGCCGGGAAGATTGGCGAGATCGTCTCGGTGCACGTGATCCCGCGCCCGCACGAAGACGTTGAAGGCATCCTGCCCAAGCCGCGCTGATGCGCTTGCGCAATGGCGACAAGCGTTCGCGAAAGGGCGCGCGACTGCCTGCGCACCCTGTGGGCGATACGGCACTGCCACGACCACAAGTTCAAGGCGATCGTCCGCGGCCTGATCCGCGAAGACGTCGCCCGGCTTCGCGGGTTGCAGCAGCCGACGAGCAGCAGGTGACGATGTGACCGACTTCAACTTCCTAGATCCAGAACTCGTGGCGATCGGCGAGGCGCGCACCAAGGCGCAGCTCGCCCGCCAAGCCTTCGAGGCCTTCCAGGGTGTCACCCAGGAGCAGGCCGACCGAATCGTCGATGCCATGGGCCATGCTGCCGAGGTGGCCGCGGCGGAACTGGCGCGCCTGGCGGTCGATGAGACCGGCTACGGGGTGTACGAGCACAAGATCCTCAAGAACCTCTTTAACGCCAAGTTCTGCGCGCATGCGATGAAGAAAATGCGCACTTTGGGCGTGCTGTGGACCGACGAGGTGGCACGCGTGACGGCGATCGGCGCGCCGATGGGCGTGATCGCCGCGATCATCCCGGTGACCAATCCCACCTCGACGACGATCTTCAAGTGCCTGGCGGCGGTCAAGGCGGGCAACGCGATCGTCTGCGCGCCGCATCCGCGGGCGGCGAAGTGCTGCGTGCGGACCGTGGAGATCATGGCCGAGGCGGCCGAGCGCGCCGGCGCGCCGATCGGCCTGCTGCAGTGCCTGTCGGGCGGCCAGCTGCCCGCCACGCGCGAGTTAATGGCGCACCGCGACACCGCGCTCGTTATGGCGACCGGCGGGGCTGCGATGGTCCGGGCCGCCTACTCCTCGGGCAAGCCGACGCTGGCCGTCGGCGCCGGCAACGTCCCGGTCTACATCCATCGTTCGGTGGCGGACGTGTCGGAAGCGGCGCTGATGGTCATCACGTCGAAGTCGTTCGACAACGGCACCGCCTGCGTTGCGGAGCAGTCGGTGGTGCTCGATGAGCCGATCGCCGACGCCGCCATCCAGGCCTTCGAGCAGCACGGCACCGTGTTCCTCGACGCCGAGCAGCAGCGCCGGCTTACCGAGTTGTTGTTTATTGGACGCGGGGCGCTCAATCCGGAGGCCGTCGGTCAGACCGCGATCACGCTTGCCCGGCGCATCGGCATGAACGTGCCACCCGGGACGAAGGTGCTCGGCGCCGCGCTGGACGACGTGGGCCCCCAGACACCGCTGTCGGCCGAGATCCTCGGACCCGTGCTGTCGTTCTATCGGACACGCGATCTTGGCGCAGCGCATCAGCGCTGCCGCGAGGTGTTGGCCTTTGGCGGCGAGGGTCACACGCTCGGTCTGCACGGCCAGGACGCCGAGATGGTCGCACGCATGTCGGAACTGCCGGCCTCGCGCGTCGTCGTCAACACGCCGAGCCTGCTCGGCGGAATGGGGTTCAGCGCCGGGACCGACCCGTCGTTCATGCTGGGCACGGGCACCTGGAGCGGCTCGATCGTGTCGGACAACGTGACACCGATGCACCTCATCAACATCAAGCGCGTCGCCCACCAGAACCGCCCCTGGCGCGACATCTACTTGCCGACGATGGGGCTGTAGATGCTCAGTCGAACCCGGGCCGACACTGGATTGGCGCATGCGCAGCGCTTCCTGGACAGCGCTGCCGTGCGGCTGCGCGAGCCATCGAAGCCGAAGGGGCCGCTGCGTTTTGGGGTCGACCTCGGCACGGCGACTATCGTGATCGCTGCCGTGGACGCGCAGGGCGAGCCCGTCTACTGGGATTTCGTCCGCGCCCAGGTCGTCCGCGACGGAGTCGTGGTCGACTTTCATGGCGCAGTACAGGCGGTACGGCAGTTGAAGGCCAGCAGTGAATCGGCACTCGGCACGCAGATCGAAGCAGCGGCGACCGCGCATCCGCCGACGGTGCCGGTGAGCGACTGCCGTGCCTGTGCCTTCGTGCTTCAGCAGGCGGGGATCGATTGCCGCAGCCTGGTCGACGAAGTCACTGCGGCGAACGCCATTCTGCAAGTCAAAGACGGTGCGGTGGTGGACGTCGGTGGCGGCTCGACCGGTGTCGGCGTCTTCCGTGGCG
>NZ_JBFXIO010000314.1:0-6204 GCF_050175855.1 Piscinibacter sp. | reverse complement strand
GGCATCGTGCCTTGCGAGGAAGGCATGACCATCGAGCTCAGAGATGACGACATCGCCTGCCTGGGACCGAGTCGAGTTCGAAGCCAAGCTGCGCGAGCGCGGCCGCTCGTACCACATCCACCACCCGTTCAACGTGATGCTCAACACCGGCAAGGCGACGCCGGAGCAGATCCGCGGCTGGGTGGCCAACCGCTTCTACTACCAGATCGCGATCCCCATCAAGGACGCGGCGGTGATGTCGAACTGCACCGACCGCGAGGTGCGGCGCGGCTGGATCCAGCGCATCCTCGATCACGACGGCTTCGAGATCGGCGGCGTGAAGGATCCGGGCGGCATCGAGGCCTGGCTGCGCCTGGCCGAGGCCGTGGGCCTGACGCGCGAGGAGGTCGAAGACCAGCGCCACCTGATCCCGGCAGTGAAGTTCGCCGTCGATGCCTACGTCAACTTCGCCCGCCGCGCGCCGTGGCAGGAGGCGGTGTGCTCGTCGCTCACCGAGCTGTTCGCGCCCGAGATCCACAAGCAGCGCCTGGCCACCTGGCCCGAGCACTACGCCTGGATCGAGCCCGAGGGCCTGAGCTACTTCCGCAACCGCGTCAGCCAGGCGCGGCGCGACGTGGAGCAGGGCCTGGCGATCACGCTGGACTACTTCGACACGCGGGCGCTGCAGGAGCGGGCGCTGGAGATCCTGCAGTTCAAGCTCGACATCCTGTGGGCGATGAACGACGCGATGGCGCTCAAGTACGGCGTCAACCCATGAGCCCGTTGAGCGTGGACAGCCGCCCCCGCGTTGGCGCAGGTTTCCGTCTGCAGTGGGAGCCGGCACAGAGTTGCCACGTTCTGCTGTACCCCGAGGGCATGGTCAAGCTCAACGGCAGTGCGGGCGAGATCATGAAGCGCTGCGACGGCCAGCGCAGCATCGGCGAGATCGTGGCCGAGCTGGAGGCCGCCTTCAATGCGCAAGGCCTCCAGGGCGACGTGCGCGCCTTCGTCGAGATGGCCGCGAAGCAGCGCTGGCTCACCTGGAGCTGACGTCATGACCCCGTCCACCGTGGGCCCGCCGCTGTGGCTGCTCGCCGAGGTCACGTACAGGTGCCCGCTGCACTGCGTGTTCTGCTACAACCCCATCGACTACGCGACGCAGCCCGAGGAGCTCTCCACCGGCGACTGGCTGCGCGTGCTGCGCGAGGGCCGCGAGATGGGCGCGGTGCAGCTGGGCCTGTCGGGCGGCGAGCCGCTGCTGCGCGACGACCTGGAAGAGATCGTCGCCGAGGCGCGGCGGCTGGGCTACTACTCCAACCTGCTCACCTCCGGCGTCGGCCTGACCGCCGAGCGCGCCGCGGCGCTGAAGGCGGCCGGGCTGGACCACGTGCAGCTGTCGTTCCAGGACAGCACGCGCGAGATGAACGACTTCCTCTCGCACACCAAGACCTTCGAGCTGAAGAACCGCGTGGCGAAGATCATCAAGGACCAGGGCTGGCCGATGGTGATGAACGTGGTGATCCACCGCCTGAACATCGACCACATCGGCCGCATCATCGAGATGGCCGCCGAGCTTGGCGCCGAGTACATCGAACTGGCCAACACGCAGTACTACTCCTGGGCCTTCGTCAACCGCGCGCAGCTGCTGCCCACGCGTGAACAGTTGAAGCGTGCCGAGGCCGTGACCGACGAGTGGCGCAAGAAGCTCGAGGGCCGCATGCGCATCTTCTTCGTCGCGCCGGATTACCACGAGGGCAAGGCCAAGAAGTGCGTCAACGGCTGGGGCAGCATGTTCCTCACCGTCACGCCCGACGGCACGGCGTTGCCCTGCCACACGGCGAAGATGCTGCCGGGCCTCACCTTCCCCAACGTGCGCGAGACCTCGCTGCGCGAGGCCTGGTTCGATTCCGACGGCTTCAATCGCTTCCGCGGCACCAGCTGGATGAAGGAACCTTGTTCATCCTGTGAGCACAAGGAAGAAGATCTGGGTGGCTGCCGCTGCCAGGCCTACCTGATCGCGCAGGACGCCGAGGCCGCCGATCCGGTGTGCCGCAAGAGCCCGCACCACGACAAGGTGCTGGCCGCAGTGGCGCAGGCCGAGGCCGGCGTGACCGAACACCCGCTGGTGTTCCGCGACCCGAAGGAGTCGCGCCGACTGGCTGGCGCGACCTGATCAGCGGGACTGCACGTAGGCCGCCACGGCCTTGAGCTGCTGCGGCGTCATCGCCGAGATCTCGTTCTTCATCACGACGCCGTGCGGACGCAGCGGCGTGCGGAAGGCCTGCAGCTGCTTGTAGACGTAGTCGGCCTTCTGGCCGGCCAGGCGCGGGAAGCCCGAGGCGCCCTCCGCGTTGTCGCCGTGGCACTGCTTGCAGGGCAGCACGCCCTTGTCGGGCAGGCCCTTGTCGTAGAGGGCCTTGCCCACCGCCTCGAGCTTCGGGTTGGTCGACTTGCCCGGCGCCGGCTTCTGGGCGGCGTAGTAGTCGGCGAAGCCCTCGATCTGCTCGTCGGTCAGCAACGCCGAGATGCCCCACATGTAGGCCTGGATGTCGGTCTCCGAGCGCGACTGGCTGCGGAAGTCTTTCAGCTGGCGGATCGTGTACTCGCGCATCTGGCCGGCCAGCGACGGGATCAGCGGCTTGGTGCTGTTGCCGTTCTCGCCGTGGCAGGAGGCGCAGACGTGCACCGCGCGCTGCACCGAGTCGAGATCGGCCTTGGAGTTCTGGGCCTGCGCGCCTGCGGCTGCGGCGATGGCGGCCAGGATCAGGAGGTTCTTCAAGCTTGTCATCGTGTCCCTCTCACGGGTTGGCTTTCAGGCGCATTCTGAAAGCGTCACCCGTGACGAGGCTTGCGGTGAGTCAAGCCAGCGACGCTACTGCTCGAGCCGCAGGATCTCCAGTTGCTCCGGCACCGTCTCGAAGGTACCGGTGCCCGCGGGCATCTGCATCAGCGTCTTGCCCTGGCCGTCGAACAGCCACACGCTCGGGTAGACGAGCTGCCGGGCGCGCTCGTCGCCGAGGGCACGCATGAAGTCGGCATAGGGCAGGGCCTTGTCGCCGAGGCGGAACCACAGCCGGTCGGCCTGCACCGACAGGCTGCTCCTCATCTCGTAGACGATCCATTCCTTGGCGAAGTGCGGCGCCAGCTCGGCAGCGTTCTTCTCGAGGAAGGCCTCGTACTTGCGGCAGAAGGCGCAGTCGTGAGCGCCGAGATAGAGGTACAGGCGCTTGTTCTCGCGCCGGGCCCGCTCGATGGCTGCGGTGAGATCGAACTCGTAGCGCTGCGGCGTGCCCGTCGGCTTGATCTCGGTGGGCGAGTAGCGTGCCGGCACGCCGGCGCTGGCCGACAGCGAGGCCAGTCCCAGCAGGGTGGCGGCGAGGGCGCGGCGCAGCATGGCCGACCTCAGCCGACGGCCAGCGTGCCGAAGAACTGGGCTTCCTTGGTGTCGGTCACGTCGGCGCGCAGTTCGCCCTTGCCGTGCGGCACGAAATGGAAGCGCAGCGTCGGGTTCTCGCTGACGGAGAAGTCCAGCTCGGCGTCGAACACCTTGCGGCCGGCGTAGCTGACGCGGATCGAGCGCACGAAGTGCGGCGGGATGAACATCACCGTCTGCTGGTTCAGCTCGAAGCCGGTGTCGTTGGGGTGCAGCACGGTCACGTCGGCCGCCACCGGCTGGTCCATGCGCACGTCGCCGGCGAGCTTGAGCAGGGTCTTGCCGATCAGGTGCGGCGAGTCGCGATTGGGTGGCGCCGAGCAGCCGCCGGAGGTCTTCACGTAGCGCGAGTCGGTGTGCAGCGTGCCGTCGGACAGCTCGCTGACCACGCGCACGTGGCTGTATTCGTCGACGCGAAGCCGGGTCTCGAAGTCGGCCTGGCCGACCTCGGTGGTCAAGTCGAGCACCGCCGCAAGCTGCGAGGGGTTCTTGTCGACCACCAGGAACAGGCGGCGCACGTACAGCTCGGGCTTCTGCGGCAGCTTGGAGACCACCTTCACCGGCACCGAGGCGCCGTAGGCCGCGCGCAGCGGCGCGATCAACTGCACCGTGCCTTGGCCGGGCTGCAGCGTCTTGCCCGGGAACAGCTTGCCGGCCAGGCGCTCCCACTCCGGCGAAGAGGCATCGTGCGTGGCGCTGGGCAAGCCGCCCGGCGCGGCGAAGGCGCTGGCCGGCGCGATCGCCAGCGCGGCGAGGCCCTGCAGGGCGTGGCGGCGGTTGCGGTCGGGATGCATGGACAACTCCTCGGGACTACTTGAACAGCATTTCGCGCTCGAAACGCAGGAACGCGATCGACGCATTGCGGCGGTGGATCAGATCGTACTGGTCCCAGTGTTCATACGCTGGCAACTCGCCGGCGTCGGGCACCTCGAGCAGCGAGGTTCCCGAGGCCACCAGGCCGCGCATCTTCCTCTCGAGCGCGACGAGGTAGCCCTCCACGGTGTCGATCAACACCGCTGGCGAGGCGCTGCCGTGGCCGGGCACCACCTGCTCGACGCGCAGGCCGCGCAGCGCCGCCAGCGCCTTCTTCCAGGCGGCCAGGTCGCCGTCCTGGATGTCGGGAACGCGCCCGGCATCGAGCAGGCCGCCGGCGAACAGCGTGCCGCTGGCCTCGTCGAACACGGCGATGTCGCCGGGGCCGCTGGCGTGGCCGAAGTACAGCACGCGCACGGACCTGCCGATGCCCTCGACGGCGTGAGGCTCGTCGAACTGCTGGTCGGGCTTGTACATCGCGGTGCCGGCCAGCGGCGCCTCGCCGACCACCTGGCGCAGCTGCTTCAGGCAGTTCTCGCAGCGCGCCGCCATCAGCCGCGCCGTGCGGCTGTGCATGCGTACCGGGATGCCGGCGTCCTGGAAGGCCTTGCCGCCGAACAGGAACTCGGGCCGCGTGTGGGTGACCAGCGCCAGCTTGACCGGCTTGTCGGTCACCGCGCGGATCGCCGCGAGGATGGCGCGGCCATGCGCGTACGAGGTGCCGGTGTCGATGGCCACCACGCCGGTCTCGCCGACGATGAAGCCGGCGTTGCCGATGCGGCCGAGGTTGGCTTCGTCGGCGCTGCCGCCGGTGCCCGGCAGCATGTAGACGCCGGGGGCCAGCGCACGCGCCACCGGCGGTGCCCCGGGCACGGCCGGCGGCTGCGGCGGTGCCGACGCACAAGCCGCCGCCCCGAGCACGCCCAGCACGCAGAGCGCGAGCAGCGCCTGCCGGCGGATGGTGCGAGCCGAGGGCTTCATCGCTGCCAGGCTACTTCTTCTCGGCTATCGCCTTCAGGTTGGCCAGGCCCGCCTTGTAGACGCCGGTGATGGCGGCCACCGCGGCCTCGTCGTTCTGGTCGGGCGGCGGGTCGTTGTTGGGGTAGCCGCGGTAGAAGGCGCCGCGCCACTCCACCACCGAGCCATTGCCTTCGGCCTTCACGGTGATCGTCGAGGTGTAGTTGGTGACCGGCAGCGCGCCGCCGTCCTTGGCGCGGTAGCTGTAGCGCATCTTGGCGGCGTCGTAGGCTTCCAGCGTCTCGGTCAACGCGCCGCCGTTCTTCAGCTTGATCTGGCGCACCGAGCCTTCCTCGTTGCCCTTGTCGGCCGGGCTCTCGGCCACCGCCGGGTGCCAGTTCTTCAGCGCGTTGAAGTCCTTGACGATGGCCCAGACCTTGTCGGCCGGCACGTCGATGGCGACGGTCTCGGTGACCTTCTGCCGCGTCGGGCCGTGGGCTGCGGCGGGGGCTGCCAGCATGGCGGCGAGGGCCAGGCCGGTGAGCCATCGCAGGGAGCGGATCTGCATAGGGAATCTCCTCGTGGTTCTTGGAAGTGGAAACTGAAAGAAGGGGTCAGGGCGCGGCCGGCGCGCCGATGAAGGCGCCGAAGCCGCGGCTGTTGGTGCCGGTCTCGATGGTGGCCAGCGTGCGGCCGGAGGGGGCATCGAGCACGGCGACGTTGTCGTCCATCCAGTTGACGACGTAGACGCGGTCGCCGTGCGCGGCGATGCCTTCCGGATAGGCGAAGCCGGGCAGGGTGCGCTGCACCGTCAACGATTCGGCGTCGATCACGCTGACGGTGTTGCCGTGCTGGTTGGTCACGTACAGCAGCTTGCCGCCTGCGGCAAGTGCGGCGCCATAGGGTGCCTTGCCGACCTTGACGGTGGCGCTTACCGCCATCGTATGCAGGTCGATCACCGAGACGTCGTCGGAAAGCACGTTCAGCGCGTAAAGGCGCTGGCGCGGCGCGTCGAGCAGCAG
>NZ_JBFXIO010000313.1:0-6220 GCF_050175855.1 Piscinibacter sp. | reverse complement strand
TTCGGGTTGCCGAAGGGCCGCTCGCCGGTGGCCAGGTGGTACATCAGCACGCCGAGGGCAAACAGGTCGCTGCGCGCGTCATTTCGCACGAACTGCACCTGCTCGGGCGACATGTAGGGCCCGGTGCCCATCGGCAGCTCGAACTCCTCGTCGAGCAGGTCGGGCAGGCGGTCGTGGCGCGACAGGCCGAAGTCCACCAGCACCGCCTCGCCCTGCGTGCCGTCCGAGTTGCGGCGGAACATGATGTTGCTCGGCTTCACGTCGAGGTGGATGACGTGCTGGCGATGCAGGTCATGCAGCGCGGTGGCCACCTTGATGCCGACCTGCACCACCTCGTCCAGCGGCAGCGGCGCCGCGTCGAAGCGCGCGCGCAGCGAAGCGCCGGGGATGTGCTCCATCACGATGTAGGGCTGGCGCGTGAAATCGCCCTTGGCGACGTACCGCGGCACGTGCGGCCCCGACAGCGTCGGCATGATCATCTGCTCGACCTCGAAGCCGACGATGGTGGCCGGGTCGTCGCCGCCCTTGATGCGCGGCACCTTCATGATCAGCGGCGGCCCGTCGGGCTCGTCGACGCGGGTCACTCGCCACAGGTGCGCCATGCCGCCCTGGTGCAGGTGCTCCTCGAGCCGGAAGCCGTCGATCAGCTGGCCGGCCTGGAGCCGGCGGCCGGCGCCGGACACCTCTGGCGGGGCCTCTTCACTCTCCATGTTCGAGGCGCCGTGCCAGCCGCTGCGGCAGGCCGGCGGCGCGGATCTTCGCGCCGGCGGCCTCGGTGTCGTAGGGGACGCGGAAGTAGGTCAGGGTGCTGCTGGCGGTGTCGAAGGTGGCGTAGCAGGCCGCCGGGTTGCCGTCGCGCGGCTGGCCGGCCGAGCCGGGAATGACCAGCCAGCGGCGTTGCTCCGACAGCGGGATCGGCATGCCGTCACTGGGCACGAAGTCGCCGATCTTGCCGGTGCCGGTGAGGTGGAACAGCTTGGGGTCGTGCACGTGGCCGCAGAAGGTGAAGCGCGCGTTCGTGGCCTGCAGGCTGCGCACCGCCTCCATGCGGCCGAGCACGTAGGCCCAGTCCGCCGGCGCGAAGGCATTGGCGTGCACGAACAGTCGGTCGGCATCGTTCACCTGCATGGGCAGCGCCGCGAGGAAGGCGAGCTGCTCGGCGTCGAGCCGCTCGCGCGTCCACTCGACCACCTGGCGCGCTTCGGGGATCATGGTCGGCAGTGGTCCCTGCACCACCGCGGCGTCGTGGTTGCCCATCACGGCGATCGCGCCGCGCGCGGCCTGCGCGCGCACCAGATCGACCACCCAGCCGGGGTCGGCGCCGTAGCCGACGAAGTCGCCAAGGAAGGCGTAGCGATCGATGCCCTGCGTGGCCGCATGGGCCATCACCGCACTCACCGACTCGCGGTTGGCGTGCAGGTCGGTGATCAGCGCCAGCTTCATGGGCCGTGCGTCAGCCGATGCGGCCGAGCAGCAGGTACTCCATCAGCGCCTTCTGCACGTGCATGCGGTTCTCCGCCTCGTCCCACACCACCGACTGCGGCCCGTCGATCACCTCGGCATCGACCTCCTCGCCGCGGTGCGCCGGCAGGCAGTGCATGAACAGCGCGTCGGTCTGAGCCACCGACATCATCTGCGCATCGACGCACCAGTCGGCGAAGGCCTTCATGCGCACCTCGTTCTCGGCCTCGTAGCCCATGCTGGTCCAGACGTCGGTGGTGACCAGGTGCGCACCCTCGCAGGCGGCGATCGGGCTCTTGAAGGTCTTCAGGCAGTCCGGGTTCGACACCCCGGCCACCTTCGGGTCGATCTCGTAGCCGCCGGGCGTGCTGACGTGCAGCGTGAAGCCGAGGATGTCGGCCGCCTGCAGCCAGGTGTTGGCCATGTTGTTGCCATCGCCGACCCACGCGACCGTCTTGCCCTGGATCGAGCCGCGGTGCTCGATGAAGGTGAAGATGTCGGCCAGGATCTGGCACGGGTGGTACTCGTTGGTCAGCCCGTTGATCACCGGCACCCGAGAGTGCGCCGCGAAGCGCTCCAGCTTGGTCTGCTCGTAGGTGCGGATCATCACGATGTCGACCATGCGGCTGATCACCCGCGCGCTGTCCTCGATCGGCTCGGCGCGGCCGAGCTGGCTGTCGCCGGTGGTCAGGTGCACCACCGAGCCGCCCATCTGGTACATGCCGGCCTCGAAGCTCACCCGCGTGCGCGTGCTGGCCTTCTCGAAGATCATCGCCAGCGTGCGGTCGACCAGCGGCTGGTACTTCTCGTAGTTCTTGAAGCGCTTCTTGATGATCGCGGTGCGCTCGAAGAGGTAGGCGTATTCCTCGGCGCGGAAGTCCTTGAACTGCAGGTAGTGCTTCATCAGGCTCATGCCGGGCTTCATGGGCTTCACTTCACCGGCTCGGCGAGGAACGCCTTGATCAGCGGGCAGAGGATGGCGACGATCTGCGCCGCCTCGTCTTCCGACAGGATCAGCGGCGGCACCAGACGCACCACCTTGTCGGCGGTGACGCTGATCATCAGCCCCGCCTGCGCCGCGCGGCCGAGCAGCTCGCCACAGGGGCGGGCCAGCTCGATGCCCAGCATCAGGCCCTGGCCGCGGATCTCGACCACGCCCTCGACGCCGGCGAGCTCGCGCCGCAGCCCTTCCTTGAGCGCCGCGCCGACACGCTCGGCATGGGCCAGCAGGCCTTCCTCCTCCATGATGCGCAGCGTCTCGACGCCCGCGCGCATCGCCAGCGGGTTGCCGCCGAAGGTGGTGCCGTGGTTGCCCGGGCCGAGCACGTTGGCCGCGCGCGGGCCGCAGACCACCGCGCCCACCGGCACGCCGGAGCCCAGGCCCTTGGCCAGCGGCATCACGTCGGGCCGGATGCCAGCCCACTGGTGGGCAAACCACTTGCCGGTGCGGCCGATTCCGCACTGCACCTCGTCGAGCATCAGCAGCCAGCCCTTGTCGTCGCACAGCTTTCGCACGGCGCGCAGGTAGTCGGCGGTGGCCGGGTTGATGCCGCCTTCGCCCTGGATCACCTCGAGGAAGACGGCAACGATGTTCGGATTGGAGGCCGCGAGCTTCTCGATCGCCGCCACGTCGTTCAGCGGCACGCGCGGGAAGCCCTCGACCAGCGGGCCGAAGCCGGCCTGCACCTTGGGGTTGCCGGTGGCCGACAGCGTGGCGATCGAACGGCCGTGGAAGGCCTTCTCGTAGACGACGATCTCCGGGCGGGCGATGCCCTTGTCGTGGCCGAACTTGCGCGCGATCTTGATCGCCGCCTCGTTGGCCTCCAGCCCGGTGCTGCAGAAGAACACGTTGGTCAGGCCGGAGAGCTCGCACAGCTTCGCCGCGAGCTGCTCCTGCAGCGGCACGTGGTAGTAGTTCGAGCTGTGGATCAGCTTGGCCACCTGGTCCTGCAGCGCCGGCACCAGCTTGGGGTGGGCGTGCCCCAGGGTGTTCACCGCGATGCCGCCCAGCCCGTCGAGGTACTTGCGGCCCTCGGTGTCCCAGACCCAGCAGCCGCGGCCGTGCGACAGCGCGATCGGCAGCCGGCCGTAGGTCTTCATCACGTGCGGATCCGGGCTGGCAGGCACTTTTTCCGGGGCATTCATCGCGTTCTCCAGGCCAAAGGCGAGGGCGGATTCTAAGGGTCGCCCCGGAGGCGCCGATAACGGCCCATGGGCGCGTTCGACTCCGGCATCCAACTTGCTGCGGCGCAGCAAGAGCACGGCACAATCGCGGCTGCCGACCGGCGGCTGCTGTGGACCGAGCCGCCCTGGTGGCTGCTCGCCCGGCACGACCCCGCTTCTCTCATGACCGCCCCCAAACCCCGCGAGATCTTCATCCAGGGCATCACGCTCGAGGGCAAGACCTTCCGCCCGAGCGACTGGGCCGAGCGCCTGGCTGGCGCGATGGCGTGCTTCCGGCCCGATGGCGTTCGCCAGGGTGGCATCAGCGCCTACATCGGCTACTCGCCCTACTGCGTGCCGCGGGTGATCAACGGCGTGAAGTGCGTGATCGTCAGCGAGGCGCTGCGCGAGATCGAGCCCATGGCCTGGGACTTCGTGATGAACTTCGCGCGCGACAACCACCTGCAGACCAGCGAAGCCTGCCTGCTGCCCGAGCTGGACAGCAAGAAGCCCGGCCCGAAATGACAAAGGGCCTGCTTGCGCAGGCCCTTCGGTTCCACCCCAGGATGTGTCTCAGGCGGCGAGCGCCTTGATCTTGGCCGACAGGCGGCTCTTGTGGCGGGCGGCCTTGTTCTTGTGGAACAGGCCCTTGTCGGCCACGGAATCGATCACGCTCTGGGCGGCCTTGAAGATCTCGGCGGCCTTGGACTTGTCGCCGGCGACGACGGCCTTCTGGACGTTCTTGATGACGGTGCGGAACTTCGAGCGCAGCGCGGTGTTGGCGGCGTTGAGCTTGACGTCCTGGCGGGCGCGCTTGCGGCCCGACGCGATGCGAACGGTCTTCTTGGCTTTGGAGGAGGTGGCCATGCTGTAGCTGCTATCCTGGGTGGAGCAAAGACCGCGAATATAGCACATCCGCGCGCTCCCTATAATGCCCCGCACCTCATGAACCTGCTGCGGGCCGCTTCCACCGTTTCGCTCTTCACGCTGGCCTCGCGCATCACCGGGCTGGCCCGCGAGGCGATCGTCGCCGCCGCCTTCGGGGCCAGCGGCTTCATGGACGCCTTCCAGGTGGCGTTCCGCATCCCGAACCTGCTGCGCCGGCTGTTCGCCGAGGGCGCCTTCTCGCAGGCTTTCGTGCCCATCCTTGCCGAAACCCGCGCCCGCGAGGGCGACGAGGTCACCCACCGGCTGATCGACGCCGTCGCCACGGTGCTGTTCTGGGCATTGCTGGCCACCTGCGCGCTGGGCGTGGTGGCCGCGCCGGTGGTCGTCTGGCTGATCGCCTCGGGCCTGGAGCGCTTCGACGACGCGGTGCTGATGACGCGGGTGATGTTCCCGTACATCGGCTTCATGTCGATGGTGGCGCTGTCGGCCGGCATCCTCAACACCTGGAAGCGCTTCGCCGTGCCGGCGGCGACGCCGGTGCTGCTCAACCTGGCGGTGATCGCGGCGGCCTGGATGCTGACGCCGCTGCTGCGCCGCCACGGCATCGAGCCGATCTACGCGCTGGCCATCGGCGTGATGGCTGGCGGCGTGCTGCAACTGGCCGTCCAGGTGCCGGCACTGCTGCGCATCGGCGCCTTGCCGCGCATCGGTCTCGCGCCCTCGGCGCTGCGCGCGGCCTTCCACCACCCCGGCGTCCTGCGCGTGCTCAAGCAGATGGCGCCGGCCTTGCTCGGTGTCTCGGTGGCCCAGCTGTCGCTGCTGATCAACACGCAGATCGCCTCGCACCAGGGCGTCGGCGCGGTGTCCTGGCTGACCTACGCCGACCGGCTGATGGAGTTCCCGACCGCCTTGCTCGGCGTGGCCCTCGGCGTGGTGCTGCTGCCGCAGCTTTCGGCCGCGCAGGCCACTGGCGAATCGGCGCGCTACTCGGGCCTGCTCGACTGGGGGCTGCGGCTGGTCACACTGCTGGCGCTGCCCTGCGCGGTGGCGCTGCTGGTGTTTCCGCAGGCGCTGGTGTCGGTGCTCTACCACTACGGCGCGATCACCCCGCGCGATGTCGAGCGCACCTCGCTGGCGCTGATGGGCTACGGCGTCGGTCTGATGGGCCTGATCGGCGTGAAGATCCTCGCACCGGGCTTCTATGCGCGCCAGGACATCCGCACGCCGGTGCGCATCGCCATCGTCGTGCTGGTGCTGACGCAGCTCATGAACCTCGTCTTCGTGCCGCTGCTCGGCCATGCCGGGCTGGCGCTGTCAATCGGCCTGGGCGCGCTGCTCAATGCCGGCTGGCTGTTCGTCGGCCTGCGCCGCGCCGGGCTGTACACGCCGGAGCCGGGCTGGGCGATGTTCGCGCTGCGCGTGGTGCTGGCCACGGTTCTGATGGGCGCGCTGCTGTGGTGGTTCTCGCGCTCGGTCGACTGGATCGGCCTGCGCTCGCAGCCCTGGCTGCGTGTCGGGCTGCTGGCGGGGTGCATCGGCGCGGCCGTCGCGCTGTATTTCGCCACGCTGCTGGCCACCGGGCTCAAGCTTCGACAATTCATCCGCCGCGGCTAAACTGGCTGCATGGCCGGTCCGCTGCACTTCGAGCCGCCCAGCGTGCTGGAGTACTTCGCCACGCTGGTGGCCGACGATGCCAGCCTGCCGATGC
>NZ_JBFXIO010000312.1:0-6229 GCF_050175855.1 Piscinibacter sp. | reverse complement strand
CGCTCAGGCCGCCGCGCCGCGCCGGTAGTCGCTCGGCGGCAGCCCCAGGTGCGCGCGGAACACGCGGCTGAAGTGCGCCATGTTGGAGAAGCCGAAGGCGAAGGCGATGTCGGTGATCGAGCGGTGCGCCTGCGCGCGGTCGTCGAAGCAGCGGCGGCAGCCCTCCAGCCGCCGGCGCAGGATGTAGCCGGCCACGCCGTCGGGCTCTTCGGCGAAGGCGTTGTAGAGCTGGCGGCGGCTGCAGTTCAGCGCCAGCGCGATGCTGTCGACGCTGAGCGCCGGGTCGCCGAGGCGCTCGCCCACGTGCTGCTTGATGCGCTCGCGCAGCGCCTCGCGCTGCGTCACCGCGGTGCCGATGCCGGCCAGATCCAGCATCGAAAGGTGCACCAGCTGCGTGATGGCGTCGCCCACGCCGCGCGCGGCGGTCTCCGACATGCCGGGCAGCTCGCGGTAGGCGTTGCGCATGGTCTCCAGCGCGATGCGCGCGACGCCGCCGCTGCCGCCGAGGCGGCGCGCCATCAGCGGGTCGAGCGCGAGGCCGCGCTCCACCAGGCGATCCTTCGGCACCATCACGATCAGGTGCTCCACGCGCACCGGGTTGGCCACCGCGTAGCTGTCGGTGGTGTCGTAGATGCTCCACTGGTCGGGCGTCACCCAGGCCTCGCGGCCCTTCTGCTCGACGCCGGCGCAGCCCACCCAGGGCGCGACGATCTTCAGGTAGCCGACCTCCGACTGCCGCACCAGCGAGGCCGAGCGCATCACGCGGTGGCGGTTGGCTTCCAGACGCGTCAGCACGATGTCGCCGGCGCGCACGGTGGCCATGCGGCCGTCGAATTCGGTGTCGCCGTACAGGTCTGAGTCGAGGCCGTGGAAGAGCTTGTGGATCCAGTCGGCCCAGAAGCCCGGCCGCTCGGCGGCCGCGACCTGCTCGGTGCTCATCGCGCTGACGACGGGATGGGTCATGACGGACTCCGGTGGATGCGCGAGCGTAGCGACGCGGCATTGACCCCTCAAGCCTTGGGGACGGGGGATCGGGAAAGCCCTAGGCCGCCTGCACGGATCGTCAAGCGCGGCTGCACGTTCGGCAAAGCCGCGCCGGCTGCGTCCCCGAACAATCCGCTCCCGTCAGACCCGTCCACCGGCCGACGCGAGCCGGGGCTTCCACCCAAGGAGACAGACCATGAGCACCCGCCGTACCGTCGTCCAGGCGCTCGCCGCCTCGTCCGCCGCGCTGGCCTTCCCGTCGATCGTGCGCGCCCAGGCCGCGCCGGTGCGCATCGGCTATGCCATCGCCCGCACCGGCCCCTGGACCACCGGCGCGCAGGTGAGCCAGGAGCCCAACTACCTGCTGTGGGCCGAGCAGCAGAACGCCGCCGGCGGCCTGAACGTCAAGGGAACGAAGCGGCCGATCGAGCTGATCAGCAGCGACGACCAGAGCAACATCGAGACCTGCGTGCGCACCTACGAGAAGCTGATGGGCAGCGACAAGGTCGACCTGATCCTGCCGCCCTGGGGCAGCAACGCCAACTTCGCCGTCGCGCCGCTGGCCAACCGCATGGGCTACCCCTTCCTCGCGCCGACCGCGCTGAGCCGGCGGCTGATCGAGATGAAGCTGCCGTACTTCTTCCTGATGCTGCAGCAGCCCAAGCCGATGATGGATGCGCTGGTCGACATGCTCAAGGCCAACGGCGCCAAGAGTGCAGCGGTGATCTACGTCGACGACCTGTTCGGGCTGGAGAACTACGCCGCGCTGAAGGTGGCGCTGGCCGGCAGCGGCATCAGCCTCGTCGAGGACAAGAGCTACCCGCTGGGCGTGAAGGACCTGTCGCCGGTGCTGCGCTCGATGAAGGACAAGAACCCCGATGCCTTCATCGGCCTGACCTACCCGCCCGACACCATCCTGGCCAGTCGCCAGAGCAAGGAGATCGGCTTCAACCCGAAGTTCTTCTACGCGAGCGTGGGCACGGCCTTCCAGCTCTACCGCAACGTGATGGGCGCAGGCGCCGAGGGCGTTCTGGGCATGGGCTCGTGGAACGGCAAGACCAGCCCGGGCGCCAAGGCCTACTTCGATGCCCACGTGAAGAAGTTCGGTGCGGCCAAGGAGCCGGACCGCTGGGCCAGCGGCGCCACCTGGGCTTCGCTGGAGATCCTCACCGCGGCGGTGGGCAAGGTCGGCCTGGACCGCAAGGCGATCCGCGACTACGTGGCGGGCAACGAGCACGGCACCATCCTCGGCAAGATCAAGTTCGCCGGCAGCGAGAACGTGGGCACGCCGGGCACGGTCAGCCAGTGGCAGAAGGGCGAGTTCGAGGTGGTGTGGCCCAAGGCCAATGCCACCGCGCCGCTGGTGGCGCAGAAGCCCGCGTGGGTCTGAGGCTGCATCGCCCGTGACTGCCGGCGCCTGGCTCGAGCTGATCGCCTCCGGTCTGATCACCGGAGGCGTGTATGCGCTCGTCGCGCTGGGCCTCAACCTCCAGTACGGCCTGATGCGCATCCTGAACATCGCGCACGGCGAGTTCCTGATGGTCGGGGCCTTCCTCACCTGGATGGCCAGCACGCAGCTCGGCATCTCGCCGCTGCTGATGATCCCGATCGCCTTCGCGCTGCTGATGGCGGTCGGCCTCGGTGTGCACCGCCTGGTGTTCCGGCGCCTGACCCGCACCAGCCCCAACCTCGACATCTTCGAGGCGCGCGGCCTGATGGTCAGCTTCGGCCTGATGTTCCTGGTGCAGAACTTCGCGCAGATGGCCTGGGGCGGCGACCTGCGCGGCTACGACTTCCTCACCGAGCCGGTGGCCATCGGCTCGGCGCAGTTCGCTGCCAACAAGCTGCTGTTGCTGGCGCTGGCGCTGGCTTTCAGCGCGGCGCTGATCGTGACGCTGAAGAAGACGCTGTACGGCAAGGGCGTGCGCGCGCTGATGCAGTCGCCCACCGGTGCGCAGCTGGTCGGCATCGACACCGAGCGGCTGCACCCGATGATGTTCGGCGTGGGCCTGGGCCTGTCGGGCGTGGCCGGCTGCCTGCTGTCGATGACCTACACCATCTCGCCGAGCATGGGCGAACCCTACACGGTGACGGCGCTGATCGTCATCACGCTCGGCGGCTTCGGCAGCATGAGCGGCGCGCTGGTCGGCGGCCTCGCGCTCGGCGTGGCCGAGGCGATCGGCATGCACTTCACCAACCCCTCGCTCAAGTCGCTGCTGTCGTACGGCATCTTCATCGCCGTGCTGCTGTGGCGGCCCAACGGCCTGTTTGCCCGCAAATGAACACCCGGCGCGATCTGCTCGTCCTCTTCGCGCTGGCCGGCTGGGCGCTGGCGGTGCCGCATTACGGCAGCGAGTTCGCCATCTCGATGGCGCTCACCTGCCTGATGTACGTGGCGCTGTCGTCGAGCTGGAGCCTGTTCTGCGGCACCACGCGCTACCTGTCGCTGGCCACCTCGGCTTTCTTCGGCATCGGCGCCTATACCAGCGCGCTGCTGCTCGAATCGCAAGGCTGGTGGGCGGCGATCGCGCTGGGCGCCGCCATCGCCGCCGCCGTGGCGGTGGTGATGGGTGCAGCGGTGCTGCACTTGCGCGGCACCTACTTCGCGGTGCTCACCTTCGGCATGACCGAGCTGATCCGCCACGCCATCACCTACTGGGAGAAGCAGGTCACCGGCACCGTGGGCCGGGTGCTCGTGGTGGTGCCCGAGCGCGACACGATCTATCTCACCGTGCTGGCGCTCGCGGTGCTGGCGATCCTCGTCTCGATCCTCGTGCGGCGCAGCCGCTTCGGGCTGGCGATGCAGGGCATCGGCGCCGACGAGCAGCGGGCGCAGACGCTGGGCGTGAACACGCGCCTGGTCAAGATCGGCGGCTTCGCGATGACGGCAGCCTTTGCCGGCGCGGTGGGCGCGGCGATGAGCGTGCGCTGGACCTACATCGACCCGGCCACCGTCTTCAACCCCTTCATCGGCTTCCAGACCGTGCTGATCGCGCTGATCGGCGGCGCCGCCACCTTGTGGGGCCCGCTGATCGCAGCGATCGTCTTCAGCCTGCTGGCCGAGACGCTGCGCCTGCAGCTGCCGCAGCTGTACATGATGACGTTGGGGCTGCTGCTGATCCTCTCGGTGCTCTACCTGCCCGGCGGCCTGGCCTCGCTGCGGCGAGAGACCTTCACGATGTGGCGTGACGACGTGCGCGGCTGGTGGCGCGAGCTGCGCGCCGACAAGAGCAAGAAGGCGGCGGCGACATGAACGGCCATCCGCTTCTCGAAGCCCGTGGCGTGACGGTGCGCTTCGGCGGCCTGACCGCCGTCGACAACGTCAGCGCCGCCTTCGCGCCGGGCGAGCTGGTCGGCATCATCGGGCCCAACGGTGCGGGCAAGACCACCTTCTTCAACGCACTCTCGGGCGTGGTGGAGCCGACCGCGGGCGAGCTCTACGCCGGCGGCTCGCGGCTGACCGGCGCCAAGCCGCACCGATTCGCCCAGCAGGGCGTCGCGCGCACTTTCCAGACGCCGCGCGTCTTCGCCGAACTCAGCGTCGCGGCCAACATCGATTTCGGCCTGCAGTTCGCCGGCCGGCAGCGCAGCGGCTCCTGGCTGCTCAAGGACGAGGCGAGCATCCTCAACCTCATCGGTCTGGCCGCGCAGGCGAGCCTGCCCGCCGCCGCCATCACGCCCAGCCAGCAGCGCCTGCTGGAGATCGGCATGGCGCTGGCCACGCGGCCGAAGCTGTTGCTGCTCGACGAGGTGGCCGCCGGCCTGACCGAGAGCGAGATCGAGAACATGGCGCAGCTGATCCGTCGCCTGCGCGACGATCTGGACCTCACCGTGATCTGGATCGAGCATGCCGTGACCACGCTGCTTCGCCACGTGGAGCGCGTGCTGGTGCTGCACCAGGGCCGCAAGATCGCCGACGGCACGCCAGCCGAGGTGGTGCGCAATGCGGAGGTGGTCGAGGCCTACCTCGGCGACGAAATGGTCGAGACGGCATGAAGAACGACATCGAGGCGATGCTCGCCCGCAAGCTCGCGCACCTCAAGATCGAGGGCCTGAGCGCCGGCTACGGCCCCTTCCTCGTGCTGCGCGACCTGAAGCTCGAGGCGCGCCCGGGCCTGACGGTGATCCTCGGACCCAACGGCGCCGGCAAGACCACGCTGCTGAAGGCCATCGCGGGCCTCATCCCGCGCGGCGGCACACTCAAGCTCGACGACGAGGAGATCGAGCGCGACGCCAAGACCTCCGACATCGTCAAGCGCGGCATCGCGCTGGTCGCCGAAGGCCGCCAGCTGTTCCCGCAGATGACGGTGGCCGAGAACCTCGAGCTCGGCGGCTGGCTGGTCGGCCCCGAGGAGCGGGCGAAGCGGCTTGAGCAGGCCTTCACCGATTTCCCCAAGCTGCGCGAACGCGCCCACCAGCTCGCCGGCACGATGAGCGGCGGCGAGCAGCAGATGGTGGCTGTCGCCCGCGCGATGATGAGCGCGCCGCGCCTCCTGATGCTCGACGAGCCCTCGCTCGGCCTCGCGCCGAAGATGGTCGACGAGCTGCTGGCCATCGCGCGGCGCATCGCCGACGCGGGCACCACCGTGCTGATGGTCGAGCAGAACGTGCGCAAGGCGCTCGCCGTGGCCGACCGCGGCTACGTGCTCGAGCGCGGCAAGCTCGTGGCCAGCGGGCCGGCCTTCCTGCTTGCGCGCTCTACCGTCATCTGTCACGCCTACCTGGGCCAGGGCTCTGGCACCACCGCATCCCAAGCTGCACACAAGGAGCACACCATGTCCGACCTGTCGATGCTGATCAACGGCCTGGCCGTCTCGGCCGAGAAGGGCGCCACCTTCGAGCGCCGCAACCCGCTGGATGGCTCGGTCGCCACGCGCGCGCCGGCGGCGAGCGAGGCCGATGCCGTGGCCGCGGTGGAAGCCGCCGCCGAAGCCTTCAAGACCTGGAGCCAGACCGGCCCCGGCGAGCGCCGCGCGCTGCTGCTCAAGGCCGCCGATGCGCTGGAGGCCAAGACGCCGAAGTTCTGCGAAGCCGTGCCCGCCGAGACGGGCGGCACCGCGATGTGGGCCGGCTTCAACGTGATGCTGGCCGCCGGCATGCTGCGCGAGGCGGCATCACTCACCACGCAGATCAGCGGCGAGGTGATTCCGTCCGACGTGCCCGGCTCGCTGGCCATGGGCGTGCGCCAGCCGGCCGGCGTGGTGCTGGGCATCGCGCCGTGGAACGCGCCGATCATCCTGGGCGT
>NZ_JBFXIO010000311.1:0-6258 GCF_050175855.1 Piscinibacter sp. | reverse complement strand
CGGCGCGCGCCACCGCCACGCACTGGCGCTGGCCGCCGGAGAGGGTCTCCACCGCCTGGGTCATCGAGCGGATGCCCACCTTCAGGTCGGCCATGCGCTGGATGGCGATCTCCAGCATCCTCTTTTTGTCGAGCATGCGCAGCACGCTGCCGGCCGAGCCCGCGCGGCGCAGCTCGCGGCCGAGAAAGAGGTTCTCGGCGATGGTCATGGCCGGCGCGACGGCCAGGTCCTGGTAGCAGCATTCGATGCCGGCGCGGCGGGCGTCCATCGGCGTACGGAACTGCACCGGCTTGCCGTCGAGCAGGATCTCGCCCGCATCGGGTACCGTGGCGCCGGACAGCGCCTTGATCAGCGAGGACTTGCCGGCGCCGTTGTCGCCGATCACGGCGAGGATCTCGCCGGCGCGCAGCTCGAAGTCGGCGCCGTCCAGCGCCGTCACCTGGCCGTAGCGCTTGACCAGGCCGCGGGCCTGCATCACGAGCTTGGGGCTGTTCATCTCAGCGGCCTCCCTTGCGCGAAAGCTGGTCGATCGCCACCGCGAGGATGACGAGGATGCCGGTGATCAGCACCTGGTACACCGACGACACGCCCATCAGCGTGAGGCCGTTGCGCAGAACGCCGACGACCACCGCGCCGATCAGCGTGCCGAGGATCACGCCCCGCCCGCCGAACAGGCTGGTGCCGCCGAGCACGACGGCGGTGATCGCATCGAGGTTCTCGGTCTGGCCGGCGTTGGGGTCGCCCACGCCGGTGCGCGAGACCGCCAGCAGCGAGGCGATGCCGTAGAACACGCCGGCCAGCACGTACACGCCGAGCAGCACGCGGTCGGTCGGAATGCCGACCAGCCGGGTGGCTTCGGGGTTGTTGCCCACCGCGTAGACGTGGCGGCCAGCGGCCGTCTCGCGCAGCCAGAACCAAGTGCCGAGATAGAGCAGAATCATCAGCACCGTACCGAAGGCGACGTTGGTTCCGGCCAGCGAGAAGGTATTGCCCAGCCAGGTCATCATCGCCGGAACCTCGGTGACGGTCTGGGCGTTCGAGTAGAGCTGGGTGATCGCGAAGGCGATGTTCAGCGTGCCGAGCGTGACGATGAACGGCGGCAGCTTGATGCGCGTGACCAGCAGGCCGTTGGCCAGCCCGAACAGCGCGGTCACGCCGATGCCGCACAGAATCGCCAGCGGCGCGGGCATCCCGAGGTCGGCGGCGAACTTGGTCATCACGATGCTGCCCAGCGCCATCACCATGCCGCACGACAGGTCGATGCCGGCGGTCAGGATGATCAGCGTCTGGCCGATGGCGATCACGCCGACCACCATCACCTGCTGCAGGATCAGCGAGAAGTTCTCGCCGGTGAGGAAGCGCTCGGTGGTCGCGCCGAAGATCGCACAGGCGATCAGCAGCGCGATGAAGGGGCCGAGCTGGCCGATGGGCGGCAGTTTCATGGTGGCTGGCGCTGCGCCGCAGGCTCTTACTTGCCACCCCAGCACAGCTCGGTGCCGGTCTTGACGTCCTTGCTGTCCACGCCCGGCATCGGCTTGGCCGCGATCAGCGTCACGCCGGTGTCGGTGTAGCCGCTGGGCTTCTTGCCGGTCTTCGCGTAGTCGACGCCGGCCTCCACGCCCATCGCCGCCATCTTCAGCGGGTACTGCTGCGAGGTGGCCGCGATGACGCCGGCGCCCACGTCCTTGATGCCCTGGCAGCCGCCGTCGACCGACACGATGACCACGTTCTTCTCCTTGCCGGCCTTCTTCAGCGCGTTGTAGGCGCCGGCCGCCGCGGGCTCGTTGATCGTGTAGACGAGGTTCACCTCGGGCGCCTTCTGCAGGCAGTTCTCCATCGCGGTCTGGCCCTTGGCACGGTCGCCGAAGCTGTCGGCCATGCAGACCACCTCGGGCGCCTTGCCGAGCTCGTTGCTCTTGGCATCGGGCGCGGCCAGGCCGAAGCCCTTGAGGAAGCCGTTGTGGCGCTGCGCGCCGACCGGGTGGCCGGGGAACAGATCGAGGGTGACGATCTTCGCCGGCTTGCCGCCCAGCGCGGCCTTGGCGTACTGGCCGATCAGGACTCCGGCCTGGTAGTTGTCGGTGGCGAACAGCGCATCGGTGGCGTCGGCCGGGTCGGTCGGGCTGTCCAGCGCGATCACCAGCACGCCCTTCTCTCGCGCCTTCCGGATGGCCGGGATGATGGCCTTCGAGTCGCTCGGCGTGATCAGGATGGTCTTGGCGCCGGCGGCGATCATGTTCTCCATCGCGGTGACCTGGCCCGCGTTGTCACCGTCGGCCTTGCCCGCGCCGGACAGCAGCTTGGCGCCCCGGGCCTTGGCCGCCTCGGCCGCGCCCTCCTTCATCTTCACGAAGAAGGGGTTGGTCTCGGTCTTGGTGATCAGGCCGATGATCGGCTGCGATTGGGCCTGGGCCGCGCCGGCGAAGGCGATCAGGGCGGCGGCGGTCAGGGCGGTACGGGGCAGGCGCATGGGGTGTCTCCTCGGCGGGTGGGGTGTCGGTATGGCTCCAGTCTCGGCGAGGCCAATTAATAAATCAAGTTGATTGATTAATGGAAAACCCGGATGCGCCCGACCGCCGGCCGCGGGATGCTCGCGCCCGGAATCGGAAGGAGACGACGATGTTCCTGGTCTGCGGCGAGGCGCTGTTCGACGTGTTCGCCACCGGCGAGACGCCCACCGGTCTGGCGATGGACGCCCGCATCGGCGGCTCGCCTTTCAACGTGGCGGTGGGGCTGGCGCGGCTGGGCCAGCCGGTGGCCTTCCTGTCGCAGTTGTCGCGCGGTTTCCTCGGCGAGCGGCTGATGCGCGCACTGGACGCCGAAGGCGTGGACACCTCTACCGTGCAGCGCTCCGACGCGCCGACCACGCTCAGCCTGATCGGCGTGGATGCGCGCGGCGTGCCGGCCTATGCCTTCTACGGCGAGGGCTGCGCCGACCGGCGGCTCGACCTCACCGCGCTCGACGCGCTGCCGCCCGGTGTGAAGGCGATCAACGTCGGCTCCTACGCCACGGTGGTCGGCAGCACGGCCGAGACGCAGCGCACGCTGATCGAGCGCATGCAGGGTCGCGCGCTGATCGCCTACGACCCGAACATCCGCCTGAACGTGGAGCCGCGCCTGGCGGTGTGGCGGGCGCAGATCGACTGGATGCTGCCGCGCACGCAGTTGCTCAAGGTCAGCGACGAAGACCTGAGCCTGGTGTGGCCCGGCCTCGCCCCGGCCGAGTTCGCGGAGCGCGCGCTGGCGCAGGGCGTGAAGCTGGTCGTCTTGACGCGCGGCGCCGAGGGCGCGCTCGGCTGGACGGCCGCGGCACGGGCCGAGGCGGCGCCGGTCCCGGTGGCGGTGATCGACGCCGTGGGCGCCGGCGACACCTTTCAGGCCGCGCTGCTCACCTGGCTGGCCGAGCGCGACGCGCTGTCGGACGCCGCACTGGCCGCTCTGCCGCCCGAGGCACTGCAGGATGCGCTCGCCTTCGCCGCACGCGCCGCGGCGATCACCTGTTCGCGCCGCGGCGCGGACATGCCGCGCCGATCAGAGGTCTGACGGAGCCCCCCAGTCGCTGCGCTCCTGCCCCCGAGGGGCGCCGTCCGGCTTGGGACGGCCCGGCGCCGGACAAGCGGCGCGCACCACCACGCCCAGGCCCATACACGGCACGCATGTCGACCGTCGTGTTCCTCAAGCTGGTGGCCATCTTCGTGGTGGTGGCGCTTGGCTGGGTGGTGGGCAAGGCGCGCTGGCTGGGAGAGAACGATCCGGCCCGCGTGCTCGCCAACGCCGCCTACTACATCTTCGTGCCGGCGCTGCTGTTCCGCACCACGGCACGCATCGACCTCGCCGCGATGCCCTGGGGTACGGTGATCGCGTTCTTCGCGCCGGTGCTCGTGCTGCTGCTCCTCGTCTACGCCTGGGAGCGGCGCAGCCACCGAGAACGCGGCCTGCCCGCCGCGGCGCCCAGCGTGCGCGCCATCTCGGCGACCTTCGGCAACTCGGTGCAGGTGGGCATCCCGTTCGCGGCGGCGCTGTTCGGCGAAGCCGGCCTTTCGATCCACGTGGCGCTGGTCAGCCTGCATGCGCTGACGCTGCTCACCGTGCTCACCGCACTGGTCGAGCTCGACCTGGCCCGCGAGCGCCGCACCCTCGGCCACTCCAACGCGCACCTCTTCGCCACGCTCGGCCGCACCATGCGCAACACCATCATCCACCCGGTGGTGCTGCCGGTGCTCGGCGGGCTGGCCTGGAACCTCGCCGGGTTGTCGCTGCCGGCGATCGCCGACGAGATCCTCGCCACCCTGGCGCAGGCGGTGGTGCCGCTGTGCCTGGTGCTGATCGGCATGTCGCTGGCCTACTACGGCGTGAAGGAGGCCGCGCGCGGCGCGGTGGTGATCAGCCTGCTCAAGCTGTTCGTGCTGCCGGCCCTGGTGTTGGCCACGGCACGCTGGGGGTTCGGCCTCACCGGAGTGCCGCTGGCGGTGGTGGTCATGATGGCGGCGCTGCCGGTGGGCAGCAATGCGCTGATCTTCTCGCAGCGCTACTCGGCGCTGGAGGCCGAAGCCACCGCGGCGATCGTGTTCTCGACGCTCGGCTTCGTGGCGAGTGCCTCGATCTGGCTGGCCCTCCTGGCGTGGCTGGGATAGTCGCTTCCCGGATAATGAGCACATGACTTCCGCCGACCTGCAAGCCACCATCGCCCACATGGGCGTGGCCGCACGCGCGGCCGCCACCGAGATGGCGCGCGCCTCCACGGCGGCCAAGAACGCCGCGCTGCTCGCCCTGGCGCGACGCCTGCGTGAAGGCGTGGCCGAGCTGCAGCAGGCGAACCACCACGACCTGGCCGCTGCGCGCGACGCCGGTCTGGCCGAGCCGATGGTCGACCGACTCAAGCTCACCGAGAAGGTGATCGCGACGGTGGCCGAAGGCTGCGAGCAGATCGCCGCCCTGCCCGACCCGATCGGCGAGATCACGAACGTGCGCCGCCGCCCGAGCGGCATCAGCGTCGGCCAGATGCGCGTGCCGCTGGGCGTGTTCGGCATGATCTACGAGAGCCGGCCGAACGTGACCATCGAGGCCGCGTCGCTGGCCATCAAGAGCGGCAACGCCTGCATCCTGCGCGGCGGCTCGGAGGCGATCCACTCCAACCTGGCGCTGTGGCGCTGCGTGCAGGCCTCGCTGGCCGAGGCCGGCTTGCCGCCCGACGCGGTGCAGCTGGTGCAGACCACCGACCGCGCCGCCGTCGGCCACCTGATCGCCTCGCCCGAGGCGGTCGACGTCATCATCCCGCGCGGCGGCAAGGGGCTGATCGAGCGCATCAGCCGCGAGGCGCGCGTGCCGGTGATCAAGCACCTGGACGGCAACTGCCACGTCTACGTCGACGCCACGGCCGACATCGAGCTGGCGGTGAAGGTCACCGACAACGCCAAGACGCAGAAGTACAGCCCGTGCAATGCGGCCGAGTCGCTGCTGGTGCACGAGGCCATCGCGGGTGCGTTCCTGCCGCGCATCGGCGCGATCTTCGCCGCCAAGGGGGTGGAGATGCGCTGCGAGCCGAAAGCTCGCGCGGTGCTCGCCAGCGTGCCCGGCGCCAAGCTCGCCGACGCCAGCGAGGCCGACTGGAGCGAGGAATACCTCGCGCCCATCATCAGCGTCAAGGTGGTCGGCTCGCTCGACGAGGCGATCGCGCACATCAACCGCTACGGCTCGCACCACACCGACGCCATCCTCACCGACAGCCACGCTCACGCGATGCGCTTCCTGCGCGAGGTCGACTCGGCGAGTGTGATGGTCAACGCCAGCACGCGCTTCGCCGACGGCTTCGAGTACGGCCTTGGCGCGGAAATCGGCATCAGCACCGACAAGTTCCACGCCCGCGGCCCGGTCGGCCTGGAAGGCCTCACCTCGATGAAGTGGGTGGTGCTCGGCCAGGGCGAAGTCCGAACCTGACGCACGCCGCGACATGAAGGACGAGCGCCGCGCCCTCGTGCTGTTCTCCGGCGGGCAGGACTCCACCGTCTGCCTGGCCTGGGCGCTGAACCGCTTCCGGGTCGTCGAGACCATCGGTTTCGACTACGGCCAGCGCCACGAGGTCGAGCTCGAGTGCCGGCAAAAGGTGCGCGAGCAGATCCGCGCGCAGTTCCCGAAGTGGGGCAAACGGCTCGGCGACGATCACCTGCTCGACCTGGCGCTGCTCGGCCAGATCTCCGACACCGCGCTCACCCAGCAGCGCGAGATCGAGATGAGCGACAGCGGCCTGCCCAACACCTT
>NZ_JBFXIO010000310.1:0-6279 GCF_050175855.1 Piscinibacter sp. | reverse complement strand
CGGCACGAAGATCGTCTTCACGATGCGCTGCCCGGCCACCAACCCGGCGACCATCGACGGCGTGCCGGCGTGCACGGGCCGCTGGAACATCTGGGAATACGACATGAGCACGGGCGGGCTGACCGGCGGCACCTTCCGCCGCATCACCGCCTCGACCACCGAAGACGACGTCGATCCGGCCTACCTGCCGGGCGGCCGCGGCTTCGTGTTCAGCTCCAACCGCCAGGGCAAGACCCGCACGGTGCAAGGCAACCAGACCTTCTATGCGCTCGACGAATACGAGCGCGAGCGGGTGCTGCAGCTGCACACCATGGACAAGGACGGCGGCGCGATCACGCAGATCTCGGTCAACGCGAGCCACGACCGCAACCCGACGGTGCGCAGCAACGGCGAGATCATGTTCTCGCGCTGGGAGCACGTCGGCCCGCGCAACCGCTTCGCGATCTTCCGCGTCAAGCCCGACGGCACCGACATGTTCGTGCTCTACGGCGCGCAGAGCCCGGGCAACAGCTTCCTGAACCCGCGCGAGATGGACCCGAATGGCAAGTACAAGGGCTTCGTCTCGTCCGACCTGATGGCGCTGTCGCGCACGCAGGAAGGCGGCTCGCTGATGTTCATCGACGCGGCGAACTACTCCGAATACAACACGCCGGCCAACCGTTCCGTCGCTGCCAGCGGCGGCCAGGCCGAGGTGACGGACCGGCCGCTGAACCAGAACCGCGGCCTGTCGCCCTACGGCCGCATCTCCACGCCCTACCCGCTGTGGGACGGCACCGACCGCGTGCTGCTGGCCTACCGCCCCTGCGAGGTGACGCGCAACGGCACGGTGATCCCCTGCGCCAACCTCACCGAGGCGGAGCGCGCCAGCCTGGAAGACGAGACGATGTCGCGCGCCGAGCGCGCCGCCGCGCCGGTGCAGGACAACGCGCCGGCCGCGTACAGCATCTACATGTTCGACCCGGCCAAGGCCAAGCAGACCTTCCTGCCCATCGCCACGCCGCCGGCCGGCTTCATGTACATCGACCCGGTGGCCATCGAGGTGCGCCCGGAGCCGAACGCCACCGACCCGACCAGCGTCGACGCCGCACTGGCCGCGCAGAACCTCGGCGAGATCGAGGTGCGTTCGGTCTACGACACCGATGGCCTGGACCGCAATGGCGAATCGATGATCGCCCCCGCCGACCTGGCCGCCAACGGCTGCAGTGCCGGCATCGCCAAGGCCGCGCCGCTGAACGCCAGCGACACGCGCGCCCAGGTGGCCGATCTCACCCGCATCAAGGATCCGGCCGACGCGGCCTACCACTGCTCGCCGATGCGCTTCGTGCGCGCCACGCGCGTGGTGCCGCCGCAGGCCGGCAGCACCGGCATGCGCGAGGCGATCGGCGAGACCGACTTCGAGCCGCAGCAGATCCTCGGCTACGCGCCGATCGAGCCGGACGGCTCCTTCAAGCTGCGCGTGCCGGCCGACACGCCGATCGCGCTGACGGTGCTCGACAGCCAGGGCCGCGGCATCCAGACGCACCTGAACTGGATCCAGGTTCGCCCCGGCGAGCGCCGCACCTGCCTGGGCTGCCACAGCCCGCGCCGCGGCGCCTCGATCAACTCCGGCACGGTGGTCGACACGCTGCCGGCGGCGCTGAACCCGGCGATCGCGAGCCAGCACCAGTCGGGCGAGACCATGGCCTCGCTGCGCACGCGGCTGGACAACACCCGCTTCGCGCTGAAGGCCGACATGGAGTTCGTCGACGACTGGGCCAACACCAGCCGCAGCGGCGTGACGGCGCGCGCGCCGATCACCATCCGCTACACCGGCAACGCCAACGCGGCCGACGACCTGGCCACGCCGGTGCCGACCGAGGGCTTCATCAACTACCCCGACCACATCCAGCCGCTGTGGACGCGTGACCGCGGCGCCAACACCTGCACCGCCTGCCACACCGACCCGGCCGCGCTCGACCTGCGCGGCTCGATCGCCGGCACCGGCCGCATGACCTCGTACGAGGAGCTGGTGGTCGGCGACCCGGTGATCGACCCGGCCACCGGCCTGCCGCAGACGCGGCTGCGCGACGGCGAGCCCGAGATCGTGCGCGGCCCGGCACTGGTGGAGACCATGGCCGGCGGTGCGGTCGGCATGGCGCGTTCGAGCCGCCTGACCGAGATCATGTCCGGCGAGACGCTCAAGGCCGGCGCCGATGCGCGCACGACCTTCCCCGGCCCGACCGGCTCCGCGCCGAACCACGCGACGATGCTCAACAAGGCGGAGAAGCGCCTGCTCGCCGAGTGGATGGACCTGGGCGGCCTGTACTACAACAACCTGGTGGCCAACGGCAGCCCGGTGCGGCTGACCACGCTGAGCGAAGCGACCTTCGAGCGCGACGTCTTCCCGATCCTGCAGAGCGACTGCGCGAGCTGCCACCAGCCGGTGGGCAGCTCGGGTGCGGCACAGACGGCGCAGAGCTTCGCCAACAACCGCTTCGTGCTTGCCGGCAGCGTCGAAGGCGACTACAACGTATCGCTGACGATGATCTCCGACGTCTGCAACGGGCCGTCGAACGCGCTGCTGAGCCGTCCGTCGACCTCGCCGCACCCGTCGGGCGCCACCACCGCCGTGATGCCGGCCGGCAGCGCGAAGTACAACACCATCGCCAGCTGGATCGCCAGCGGCTGCTCGAACCCATGAAGAAGCGCGTTGCCGCGATCGCCTCCGCCGCGCTGCTGGCCAGCTGCGGTGGCGGCAACCCGCTGTCGAACCCGGATTCGATCGCGAATCCGGGCCAGACCAGCGGGCAGAAGCTCTCGTTCATCTATTTCCAGAAGTGCATCAACCCGATCTACCTGCTGCAGCTGCAGGTCAATCAGAACGGGGTGGTCACCACCAACACCTGCGCCAGCGGCGGCTGCCACGACACCAACACCGGCACGGGCGGCGCGCTGCGGCTGGTGCAGGCGGCGGCCGACGTCGACCTGTCCGACCCGGCCAACACGCCAGACGCGGTGCGCGCCACGGACATGTACAGAAACTTCTATTCCTCGCAGGGCGCCACGGTGATCGGCGCGCCGGCGGAAAGCCGGCTGCTGGCCAAGCCGCTGCTGACCGTGCTGCACGGCGGTGGCCAGATCTTCTTCGACCTCAACGACGTGAACGCCAAGCGCATCGCCTACTGGATCAGCCGGCCGATGCCGCAGGGCCAGGACGAGTTCAGCATCGCCGGCAACAGCATGCTCGACCCGGCGACCGGCGCGTGCCTCGACCAATGACGCTGCCGCTGCCAAGAGCCGCCCACCCGCTCGCCTGCCTCGCGCTCGCCCTTGCCGCCGCCTTCGCGGCGGTTCCCGCTCGTGCGGCCGACGAGGCTCCACGCAGCGAGCGGCTGCAGGTCACCGACCCCTACCTCGAGATGCGCACCGGCCCGGGCCGCGGCTACCCGATCCACCACGTGGCGGCGCGCTCGGAGTGGGTGGAGATCTCGCTGCGCTACACCGACTGGTACAAGGTGCGCACCGAGAGTGGCAAGGAAGGCTGGGTGCACCGCCGCCAACTCGTCACCACGCTGACCGAAGCGGGCGTTTCACGCTCGTTCCGCGACATCGCCTTCGACGACTACCTGCAGCGCCGCGTGGAGTTCGGCGCCGGCTGGGGCCACTTCAAGCAGGAACCGATGCTCAAGTTCTGGGTCGGCTACAAGCTCTCGGAGTCGATCGGCATCGAGGGCACGGTGGGTCAGGTGCAGGGCGTGTTCTCGGGCACCAGCTTCTGGCACGTCAACCTGCAGCTCGAACCCTTCTCCGACCAGCGCATCTCGCCTTTCTTCGCCGCCGGCGTGGGCAACTTCCGCAACATCCCGAACACCAGCCTGGTGGCGGCCATTCCCACCGACGCCAAGCTGGCCAACGCCTCGGTGGGCGTGCGCTACTACCTGACCGAGCGCTTCGTGCTGCGCGCCGACTACTCGATCTACACCGCCTTCCTCAACGACACCCGCTCGGCCGAATACCGCGCGCTGACCGGCGGCCTGTCGTTCTTCTTCTGAGCCTCGCGACGAGAACAACACCATGCGACTGTCCCTGCTCCTGATCACCGCGATGCTGTCGGCCCCGGCGCTCGCGCAGACCGCCGCGCCGCCACAGCAGCCTGCCAACGAGCAGGTGATCGTGCCCGAGGTGCAGCGCCGCGACGTGCGCATCCCCCAGTTCCCGTCGAAGGACTTCGAGGTTGGCCTGCTCGCAGGCACCTACGCCACGCAGAGCTTCGGCGCCAGCGCGGTGGGCGGCGTGCGCCTGGGCTACCACCTCAGCGAGGACTTCTTCGTCGAGACCGTGTTTGCGCAGACCAAGGTCAGTGACAAGACCTTCGAGGAGATCTTCCCCGGCGCCGGCCCGCTGGCCGACACCGACAAGAAGCTGAGCTACTACAACGTCTCGGCCGGCTACAACATCTTCCCCGGCGAGATCTTCCTCGGCAGCAAGTACGCCAAGGCCTCGTCGATCTACCTGATCGGCGGCGTCGGCAGCACCAAGTTCGCCAACCAGCGCAAGCAGACCTTCAACGTCGGCTTCGGCTTCCGTGTGCTGTTCAGCGATCGCTGGGCGGTGCGCGTGGACGTGCGCGACCACATCTTCAGCTACGACCTGCTCGGCGTGCGCCAGAACACGCAGAACCTCGAGCTGACCACCGGCTTCGCCTACTACTTCTGAGCCTGTCCATGGACCACGGATCGACTCTCCTGCCCTCCCCGTCGCGCCGTCGCCTGATCGGCGGCGCGCTCGCCCTGTCGGCCGGCGCGGCCGTGTGCACGACCGCCCGCGCGGCGATCGGCAGCGGCACGGCCCCCGACTTCACGCTGCGCACCACCGCCGGCGGCAACCTGCGCCTGCAGGAGCAGCGCGGCCGCGTGGTGATGGTGAACTTCTGGGCCACCTGGTGCGGCCCGTGCAAGATCGAGATGCCGCACCTGGTGCGCCTGTACGAGAAGTACCGCGCCTCGGGCTTCCAGCTGCTCGGCGTGAACATCGACGACGACCCGCGCAACGCCGTGGCCGGCGCCGCCAAGCTGGGCATCACCTTCCCGGTGCTGCTCGACGCCGAGAAGCGCGTGGCCAGGCTCTACGACCTGAGCACCATGCCGACCACGCTGCTGATCGACCGCGACGGCACCCTGCGCCACGTGCACCGCGGCTACCGCGACGGCTACGAGATCACCTACGACCAGCAGGTGCGCGAGCTCCTGAAGGCATGAACGCCATGCGACGCCTCACTCTCATGCTGTCGCTGACCGGCGCGGCGCTGCTGGCCGGCTGCTCGTCGTTCTCGCTGCCCTCGCTGCCCGAGCCCTGGGTCAAGCCCTACGAGCGCGAGCGGCTGGCCGACCCGATCATGCGCGGCGGCGGCGACCCGCTGGCGGCGCGCCACCGCGAGCACGTGCTGGTGGTGCGCGAAGGTTCGCGCGGTGCTAACTCAGCCCAGGGAGGCGGCTGTGGCTGCAACTGATCTGCGCACACTCTGGCAGCGCATCGCCGGCCTGTTCGGCAGCCTGCTCGCGATGGGCGGCGCCAAGGCGATCGAGCTGCCGGAGAACCGCGCCGAGGCGCTGTACCACCTCTACAAGGGCGGCGGCGTGACGGCCGACGGCCCGGCGCTGCTGGTGCGCAAGAGCCTGGCCGACAAGGTGTCGCTGTACGGCTCGTACTACGTCGACGCAGTCAGCAACGCCTCGATCGACGTGGTCACCACCGCCAGCCCGTTCAAGGAGACGCGCAAGTCCTACGACCTCGGCGTCGACTACGCCTACCGCGACTCGCTGATGTCGCTCGGCCTGTACCGCAGCAAGGAGCCGGACTACGAGGCCGACAGCTTCAGCCTCGACGTCGCGCAGGAGGTCTACGGCAACATGACCACCATCGCGCTGGGCTTCACGCGCAGCGTCGACAAGGTGCTCAAGGCCGGCGAGCCGAGCTTCGCGGACACCGCCAAGCACTGGCAGTACCGGCTCGGCGTGACGCAGGTGCTGACGCCGCGCATGCTGGCCAGCGCCAACCTCGAGGTGGTGTCGGACACCGGCTACCTCGGCAACCCCTACCGCGTGGCGCGCGTGTTCGGCGCCACCGTGCCGGAACGCCACCCGCGCACGCGCACCAGCCGCGCGGTCAAGTTCAAGGTGATCGGCGACCTCGGCGACCGCAACGCCGCGCGCGCCGAGTACCGCTACTTCTGGGACACCTGGGTCATCAAGGCGAACACGCTGGAAGCGGTTTACAGCCGCTACGTGGGCACCGACTGGC
>NZ_JBFXIO010000309.1:0-6299 GCF_050175855.1 Piscinibacter sp. | reverse complement strand
AGGTTGCCCTTGCGCATGAGCACCTCAATATTCGGACGCGTGATCAAGGTCCGCGCGAGCAGTTGCAGCGTCTGATCGATGTCGGGCTCCACTGTCAGGTCCCGCATCAGCGGCTTCAGCAACGTCATGGTATCGACATAGACGCGCGCCGTCGCCTCGTAGCGGTCGGGCATACGAAGCAGCAGCAGCGCAGCCAGCAAGGCCGCCGTCCACGCTATCGCGAGCCCCAGCCAGCGCCGGCGCCACATCGCGCGCAGCGTTGACAGGACCTGAGCAATCAGTTCATCCATGGGCAACCGTCGGGAACTTCGGAAAGGCTCGGAGGCGGCTGATCGGAGGGATCAGAACCAGCTCTGCGGAATGATGATGACGTCACCCGGGCGCACGTCGACGTTCGCCGAGATGTCGCCACGCCGGATCAGGTCCTTGAGGCGCACGCTGTACTGCTTGCCGCCGTCCTTGCCGCGCACCAGTACAGCATTGTTTCCATCGGCGAAGTCGGTCAGACCGCCGACCTGGATCATCACGTCCAGGATGGTCATGTTCTGCCGATAGGCAATGGCCTGCGGGCGCGTCGCCTCGCCGATGATGCGGATCTGCTCGCTGCTGCTGCCCTGAAAGGTGGTCACGACCACGGTGACCACCGGATCCCGCGTGAACTTCGAGAGCGCACGCTCGACATCGCGGGCGAGATCGGTGGGGTTGCGCCCGATCGCCTGGACATCCTCTACCAGCGGCGTCGAGATCTTCCCATCCGGACGAACCGGAACAGAGATGGACAACTCCGGGTTGCGCCACACGATGATGTTCACCGTGTCGAGCGGACCGATCAGGTAGCGATAGTCAGGGGTCGCAGCCGATGCCGGCGCGGGCGGCAGGTTGTTGGTTGCACAGCCCGACAGGACGGCGAGAAAACCGGCAGCGGCGATCGTCCGGTGCAGGAAATTGATGACGGCATTCATGGCCATGTCCTTCTCCAGTGTTGCTCTCCAACGTGACGCGGCAGGATCGCCGGGCACTCCAGCTCTGCAATCGCCGCCTCACCAGGCCGCGCTGTCACGTCCGACTCACGTGCGTTACCGGGATGCCCCGCCCCCGGGAGCATACAAGCTGGGAGAGCGTTTTCAATTGCCCAACTCGGGGGTACGCCCCCCAAATTCTCCTCACAAACCCCGCTCATGCTCGCTGACCGGAGCAGGCAGCGATGCAGGTCAGGCAGTCGCCCGATGGGGCCCCGACGACGACTCCGGCGCGTCCATGCCGATCAACTGCCGCAGCACGGCTTGAGCGCATGCCCTGGTACGCGATCGCTCTGTTGCACTGGCTGCAGCCGTCAGCGCAGTCGTCGCAGACCTGGCATGCGCCTGATCGCCTCGCAGACGAAGCTCGCCCAGGAGATGTTCCGCTATCTCCGCGGACTCTCGTCCGGCTGTGGCAGCGCCCAGGTCGATGCGGGGAATTCCCAGCGCGAAAGCTTCAAGCGTGGCGTCGAGCGAATCGGTAAGCAGACAGCGGGCCTCGCCCATCACCGCCACACGATCCAGGTAGTCCAGCGGTGACAGCAGCGTGACATTCGAACCCCGCAGCAATCGCCTCAAACCCAAGGTATCGAGCCTGGACAGCAGTTCGCTCTGCGCGATCCAGAGCAACGGCAACTCGCGGCTCACCACCTGCAACGCACCGATGAGACGGGTCAGCTCGACCCGCCCGACTCCTTCCGTTGCGGTGCAGACAACGCCATAACCGCGCGGGTCGTCGGCGATGCCGGGATCGACCTGAAGGCGCGCCAGCGCCGTGCCACCCGCAGCTGCGAGCCCACGCGCAACCTGGGCCGCGCTGCCCAACAGGTCGAAAGGTGCCGAGCCGGGGAGCGCAGGGGTCGTTTCGCTGTCCGGCGCTTGTTTCGCATCGAGCACAGGGGCAATGCGATCCAGCACGACATCGTTTCTCTTGGCCCCTTCCATTCCGGCCATGGAGCCCGAGGCAGCCAGCCGCGCTGCGGGGATATCACATCTGAACGCCGCCAGACCGATACCCAGCATCGCGTCGGATGCGCCCGCCAGCAAGACAGCCGAAGGAACATGGTCCTTGACGACTGTCTCGAATCGAACGATCGCGTCCGCCAATGCGCAGCAAGTCGTGACGCCGCGCGGCTCGAGCTCGACCGTGGGTACCTCGGCGACAAGTTCGCTCAGAAAGGCGTCGTTGCCCGCAAAGGACTGCTGCGTCCCGGCACGCACCAGGATCGGTGCTGGCGCGCGCTCGAGCTCCAGCATCTCCCTGATCAGCATTGCCAGGCGCAATTCGCTCGCAGCGTCGCCAGCCACACACAGGATCGGGCCCGCCGGGCTGCCGCCGTCGCGAGCTCTGACCGGCAGCACATCCTTGGACGCCGACACCGGAACGATGACCGGCAGGGCCACAGGCTGGCGCAAACCACCAACCTCGGCGTACGCCTCCCCGGCGACCTTGTCGACCACGGCCAGGTCAATCTCGTCCTCGGCAGCAAGAAAGGAAGCCAGCAGCAGGCGGTTGCAGAGCAGATTGACCCGCCGAGGGATGCCGCCACTGTGCACGTGAATGCGATCGAACGCTGCGTCATCGAAACTCGGACGACCCGCCCAGCCCACTTTCCGAAGCCTGTGTTCGATGTAGGCGCGTGTCTCCGCAGGATCCATTGGCCCAAGATGGCACGAGGCGATCACGCGTTGCCTGAACTGCTCCATGGGCTTGGACGTGAGCAGTTGCCTCAATTCCGGCTGCCCGACCAGGAAGCTCTGCAAAAGCGCATGACTCCCGAGCTGGAAGTTCGAGAGCATGCGGAGCTCTTCGATGGCCTGCAGGCTCAGATTCTGCGCTTCGTCCACGACCAGCAGGGCCCGCTTGTTCTGCGTGACCAGAAGCGTCAGGAAAGCCTCGATCGAGGCGATCAGTTCAGCCTTGCTCAGGTCCTTGGGCGCCAGCCCGAATGCCAGGGCCACCGACCTCAGCAGGTCGCCGGCCTCCAACTGCGTGCTGACGATCTGCGCGGCGACGATCTGCGAGGCATCGAGTTCGGCCAGCAGCGTGCGCACCAGTGTCGTCTTGCCCGCACCGATCTCTCCGGTGACCACGACAAACCCTTCGCCTTGGTAGACACCGAAGCGCAGGTAGGACAGCGCGTTGCCGTGCCCCTTGCTCTGGAAGTAGAAGGATGGGTCCGGATTGAGGCTGAACGGAGTGCCGGAGAAGGCGAACTGAGATTCGTACATGGATTCCCACCATTCGCGCCGCGAGTCGGGAGCGATACCGCGATGTCGACGCGTCGCCAGCAAAGGCTGACCGTCGGCACTGCCCGGAAGCTACCAAACTTCCGCATTCCGACCAATCCTATCCCCCGACCCTCGACGGCCCGGTGTGGCATCCTGCTCGGCTGCGTGTGCGACATCCGCCACCGCAGCCCGTCAGTCAGGGACCCGCGCTATTGCGCTCCCTCGCGGAACAGCACGACGCTGACCGTCTCGATCAGCACGAGCAGATCGAGAAACAGGGAGTTGTTCTTGACGTAGTACAGGTCGTACTCGTGCTTGCGACGAGCGTCCTCGACCGACGCCCCGTAGCTGTAGCGAACCTGGGCCCAACCGGTCACGCCCGGCTTGACGCTGTGGCGAATGTCGTAGAAGGGAACCTGCTCACGCAACTGCTCCACGAACGACGGACGCTCCGGACGCGGGCCGACCAGGCTCATCTCGCCCTTGAGCACGCTGATCAGCTGCGGCAATTCGTCGATGCGGCACTTGCGGATGAAGGCGCCGACACGCGTCACGCGGGCGTCGTTCTTGCTGGCCCAACGCGCCACGCCATCGCCCTCGGCATCATTGCGCATGCTGCGGAACTTCAGGCACATGAACTTGCGACCGCCCAGACCCACCCGTTCCTGCCGGTAGATGACCGAACCAGGACTGTCGAGCCGAATCAGCACGGCCGTCACCAGCATCACGGGCGAAGCCAGCGCAAGCAGCAGTGCCGAACAGACGACGTCGAAAGTCCGCTTCACGGCGGTTCGCACCGATCCCTGGACAAATCCATGGCCATAGACCAGCCAGCTGGCTTTCAGGCTCTCTGTCGGGACCTGCCCCTTCGCCCGCTCGTAGAAGCCGGCAAGGTCGAGTACTGGCGTACCCTGAAGGCGGCAGTCCAGGAGTTGATCCATCGGTACGGCACCACCTCGCTGCTCGCGCACCGCAACGATCACTTCGTCGACCTGCATCCGCTTCACGATGCTGCTGACGGATACGTCACGGGAGAAGATCTTCTCGCCGGGCGACAACTTGCCTTCGCCACCAGCAGGATAGAAGCCGACAACGGCTCGGTGGGCACGGCCCGGCGAGCGCAGATCGGCGGCAATGCTCATCGCTTCCTTGCCCGTACCGACGATCAGTACCCGTGGCGACCCGACGACCGATCGACGAACGACATGGAAAACGATGCGCACCAGTACGAGACCGAGCAGCATGTAGACCACGACAGGAAACAGCAACTCCCGGGCTCGCCCGGAAAGCCCGCCCGCACTGATGGCTGCGTAGGCAATCCCTGCACCGACCAGAATTGCAAGGAACGCACGGCTCAGCAGCGCGGCCAAGCTGACGGTCACGGCGGAGGAACGGTAGATGCCGAACACTGAATAGAGAAGCGACATCAACAGCGCGAAGGCGGCGGCGTGCAACAACAACTGCGCCGGAAGTGCCCCCAGAGTGAAGAAGTCGAAACTGAGATCCGACAGCCCCTGCGCGGCCAACAGCACTGCGAGAAAGCAAAAAATCCCATCGGCCAGCAACTCGGCCAGCGCAGACAGTGGGATGTGATGTTGAAAGACCTTGACCATGGCGTCAGCCCCCATTCGGAGTGAGGTGGATTCTGGGTAGCCCACTGCCCCGGAGAAACCCTCCAAACGAGGGGAAAGTGCCGAATGACGCTGACGAGACACAGGCGCCGAACCTCAGGCGCAGACGCAAGAAAAAGGGCTGAGCCCGTCAGGGATCAGCCCATGGAATGCTTGGCGGAGTGGACGGGGCTCGAACCCGCGACCCCCGGCGTGACAGGCCGGTATTCTAACCAACTGAACTACCACTCCGCGTGGCCGACAGCTTCAGGATCACTCCTCAAGCGCTGCCGAAACTTGGCGTCCCCTAGGGGATTCGAACCCCTGTTACAACCGTGAAAGGGTCGTGTCCTAGGCCTCTAGACGAAGGGGACTGAAGCTCTTTCGTCGACTCGAACCTGCGCCGTGCATCCAGGACACTTGGTGGAGGTAAGCGGGATCGAACCGCTGACCTCTTGCATGCCATGCAAGCGCTCTCCCAGCTGAGCTATACCCCCGTGTGGAGCCGTTGGTGCAGCCGTCGCAGTTTCAAGCGAGACCGCGAGTATAGCTTGGTTTTCAGACGCCCTGCAATCTGCGCAGCACCACCTCGCGCTGGAAAAGCTCGAGGACGGCATCGATCGACGGCGTCTGCACGCGGCCACACACCAGCACGCGCACGGCATGCGCGAGCTGCGGCATCTTCAGGCCGTGGGCCGACAGGGTTTCCTTGATCGCGGTGGCGATGGTGCCCTTGTCCCAGTCGATGCCGGCGAGCCGGTCGCGCAACGCCTGCAGGGCCGGGCGCACCGCTTCCGTGACGTGCTGCTGGACGTCCTCGTCGCGGGGCGAGACATCGATGAAATACATGCCGAGCCAGTCGGCCAGCTCGGCCAGCGTGGCGCAACGGTCCTTGAACAGTGCGCACATGCGGATCAGCCGTTCGTCGGCCGCCACAGGAGCGCCGCGCGTGGCCAGTTGCACTGCGACGAGGCCCGCCAGCTCGGCATCGGGCGTGTGCTTGATGACGTGCGCATTGACCCAGTTGAGCTTCGCCGCGTCCCACTGCGCCGGGCTGCGCGCCAGATGGCTGCCATCGAACCAGGCCACCAGTTGCTGGCGGTCGAACAGTTCGTCGTCACCGTGGCTCCAGCCCAGCCGGGCGAGGTAGTTGAGCATCGCGTCGGGCAGGTAGCCGGCTTCCTCGTACTGCATGACGCTGACCGCGCCGTGGCGCTTGGAGAGCTTGTCGCCGTCCGGGCCGAGGATCATGGGCACGTGGCCGTACTCGGGCAGTTCCGCGCCCAATGCGCGCAGGATGTTGATCTGCCGCGGCGTGTTGTTGACGTGGTCGTCGCCGCGGATCACGTGGCTGATCTGCATGTCCCAGTCGTCGACCACGACGCAGAAGTTGTAGGTCGGCGTGCCGTCGGGCCGGCAGATGATCAGGTCGTCGAGT
>NZ_JBFXIO010000308.1:0-6308 GCF_050175855.1 Piscinibacter sp. | reverse complement strand
CCAGCGCCAGCGTCAGCAGCGCGCGCCCGGGCTGCACGATCTGCCCGGGCTCGACGCTGCGCAGCAGCACGCGCGCATCGGCGGGTGCGCGGATCTCCGACTGCTCGAGCCGCGCCTGTGCGGCGGTCACCGCGGCCTGGGCCAGGGCGAGCTGGGCCTGCGCCTGCACGACGTCCGTGCCCTGGTCGGCGTTGGCGCCGGCCTGCGCCTGCGCGGCCTCGCGCTGCGCCTGCGCCACCGCCACGGCGCGCTGCGCGTCGTCGAGCCGCGCGGCGCTGAGGAAACCGCGCGCGACGAGATCCTCGGTGCGTTGCAAGTCGGCCTGCGCGGCGCGCAGCACCGATTCCGCCTGCGCCACGCCGGCCCGCGCGGCACTGCGGCCGGTGCTCTTCAGCCCGGCCAAGCGGGCCTGTGCCTGCCGCTCGCTGGCGCGGGCCTGGGCCAGGGCGGCACGCAGTTCCTCGCTTTCCAGGCGCAGCAGCACGTCGCCGCCCCGCACCGCCTCGCCCTCGCGCACCGCCACTTGCTCGACGCGGCCGGTCAGCGTGCTGCCGAGCTCGACGCGCGAAGCGCTGGCCACCCGCGCCGAGAACACCAGCGTGCGCACCAGCGGCCGCTCCTGCACGACGATTGCCGGCACCGTCGGCGGCCGCGTCGACAGCCATGCGACCGAGGCGGCGAGTGCGGCGGCAGCAGCGACCAGAATGACGAGGGTGCGGCGGTTCATCGCACCCATTGTTCCATCGGCGGGACGCCGCCCGCCTGACGGGGCCCAAACCCCGCTCGACGACGCGACGCGGCTCAGTCGCCACGGTCGTTGTCCTCGACGTCGATGCGCTGCCGCGCCGCATTGACCACCAGCGCCGTCCAGCGCTCCTGCTGCCAGGGCGTGGCGGCCCAGTCGCTGCCGAACAGGCCGCTGCCGTGGCGGTGCATCACCAGCGCGATCTGCGCCGAAGGCACGTGCCCGGCATCGGCGAGTGCCGCGAATCGCGCGTAGGCATGGGCATGGCGGCCGCCGCGGAAGGCCTGGGTGGCCTGGTCGAAGCGGGCCTGCGGCTCGGCCGTGGGCAGGATCGGGCCGCGCTCGACCGGCACCTCCTGCAGGCAGCCGACGAGCAAGAACGCGGACGCGAGGGACAGGGAGACGGGAAACAAGGTTCGCATGGGCACTCCGTGGACCGGTGCACGGCGCCCGGTGCGTCGTGCTCACCCTGTCTCACGCAGTGCGCCGGGCGATCCGGACAGGCCGGCCGCGCGCCAGGCGCGACGCAGCTGCAGGTCGGAGTGGAAGCCGGCGGCCTCGGCCGCCGCCGTCACCGTGCTGCCGGCGGACAGCGCGCTGCGCGCCAGCGCCAGGCGGATGCCGCGCAGGTAGGCCAGCGGCGTGATGCCGGCGTGCATGCCGAACAGGCGCGTCAGCGTGCGCGGCGTGGTGTGCGCCAGCGCCGCCATGCGCGCCACGCTCCAGTGCTCGCGCGGCGCGCTCGACAGCGCGTCCTGCACCCGGTGCAGCCGCGCGTTGAAGTGCTGGCGATGGGCCAGGAAGGGCGAGAGCTGCGGATCGTCGGGCCCGCGACGCAGGGCCACGGCCATGCGCTGCGCCACCCGCGCGGCGACCACCGGCCCACAGTGTGCGGCCACCAGGTGCAGCGCGAGGTCGATGCCGGCGGTCACGCCGGCGCTGCTCCACACCTCGCCGTCCTGCACGAATACGCGGTCGGGCACCACGATGGCGTCGGGCGCGCGGCGCGCGAGCTCTTCGAGATCGGCGTGATGGGTGGTCGCGCGCCGGCGCGCGAACAGCCCGGCCGAGGCCGCCAGCAGCGCGCCCGAGCACACCGTCACCAGCCGCGTGCCCCGAGCACCCGGCTGCAGCCGGCGCAGCCAGTCGATGACGAGGCGGTCCTCCTGGTCGTCGTCGCGGCGATGCCCGGTCGACGTGCGGCCCACCAGCACCACCCAGGCCGGCGCGTCGAGGCGTTCGGGCAGCGGCGCGAGCCCGGCGATGGTGGCCCCCACCGAGCTCGCCGACTCCGCGCGCGGGGCGACGAAGTGCAGACGGAACGCCGGCGCACGCGCCGGCAGCTCGGTGTTGGCAAAGCGCAGTGCCTCGGCCGGCCCCGCCCAGTCGAGGATCAGGCTGCCTCGGGGTAGGACGAAGAAGACGTCAACCGGCGCGGACATGCGCCAGAGTCTCCTCCACGCCCATCACCTGCGCAAAGCGGCCCTTCAGCACGGCGGCGGTGCGTGCCACGATGTCGGCCGCGCGCAGCGGCGTGCCGTCGGCCAGCGCCATGTCGAAGGTCAGCGTGGCCTCGGGCACGAACACCACCTTCCAGCCGAGGTCGCTGGCATGGCGTGTGGTGGTTTCGCAGCACTGCTCGGTGCGGATGCCGCTGACCACGATCTCGCCGATGCCCTGCTCGGTGAGCCACACGTCCAGCCCGGTGCCGACCAGGGCGCTGTGGCGCGTCTTGCGCACCTCCAGCGCCGCGGCGAAGTCGCGCAGGCCTTCCAGCGGCTTGACCAGGCCGCTGGCCGGCGAGAAGGCATCGGCCGCTTCGCCGCCGGGCGAGACGTGGAACACGCGCACGATCGGCAGGCCGCGCGCCACGAAGCCCTCGATCAGCCGGTTCTGCGCCGCCAGGAAGGCCGGCACCGCCTCGGCGCTGAAATAGGGGCGACGGGTGAAGGACTGCTGGACGTCGACGACGATCAGGGCGCTGCGCATGGGGGCTCCGTTTCGGCAGGGTTTGGAAGCCTGCACTGTGCCGCCCCGACCGAGGGCGCGCCACGCACCCCCGGCCGATCACCGATCACTTCCGGACAGGCGGCGGCAGCTCCACCAGCGGCGCGAAGGAAGAGCGCAGATGCGCCGTCAGCTCGTCGCGCGTGCCGGTGCGGCCGGCCGGACGCCAGCCTGCCGGCAGCGGCTTCGCGCTGGGCCAGACGGCGAATTCGCGGGCGTCGTTGACGACGATCTGGTGCTGGAGGGTTGGCCGGGGAGCGCGCATGACACGAGTGTGTCGCGGCCGGCGGCCCTGCCCAAGGGGGGCGACCCCGCAGAGCGGGAGATTTTCACGCTGGCGTCGCGTGCGCCCGCCTCAGCGCTGCACGCACTCGGCCAGCGGCAGGTGAACCGCCTGCAGCGTCCGGCCCTGGGCATCGTCGGCGAGCACGGCCACCGCCCAGGAATCCGCACGGGACGAAACGGCTTCGGCGGGCCGCTTCAGCAGCACGGCGGTCCCGGTGCCGAGGGGCAGCGGCCCCTGCCAGTCGCGCACCACCCCGTCGTTGCGCAGGGTTTCGCCGCGGTTCTCGCCGGCATCCACGCGGGTGGTCAGGCCGCTGCCCAGCAGCATCACCCACAGCCGCGCGCCCGCCGGCCCCTGCCCGGCCACACGCACGGCCACCTCGCTCGATCCGATGCGATCGACCGTCAGCGTGAGCCGTGCCGTGGCGGCCTGGCGACCGATCTCCTCCAGCCGCGCCTCGAATCGGCCGGCCACGGACCAGTCGCGAAGCTCCAGACCCTGGACGAACACCCCCGGCGTATAGACGCTGCGACTGGCGTTGGCGCGCGCCAGGTCACGCTGGCGCGCGGTGAACTCGCTTCGCGCGAACGGATCGCGCCAGCCGATGTAGTCCCAGTAGGCGACATGCATCGACAGCGGCAGCACACGATCGCCATGACGGCGGCGAAGCCCGCCGAGCCATCGGTCCGCCGGCGGGCAGCTGGAACAGCCCTGGGAGGTGTACAGCTCGACGACGACCGTCGGCATCGGCCCGCTCCTGACTTCGCAGGCGGAGGATGAAGGCGAAGTCGCCGCGGCAGGCGCCAGCACCAGGCAGGTGGAGGCGGTGGCGAGAAGGGTGCGGATGCCGTTCGTCATGGTCGTGTCCCGGTGGCGCTGCGATCGGGGCGCGGCGCACGCCCCTGATGCCCATTCGCTGCATCACCGCCCCGGGTTACAGCGGCGGCCTGTTACGCTTGCCGCGATGGTTTCCCGCAACGACGGCCTCGCGCTCCAGGACCTGCTGCTCACCGAAGCGGTGAAGGACCTCGAGGCCGGGACGCCTCTGCGCGACGACGCCGCACTGGCCGAGGCCGTGGCCGCCGGCGCCGGGCGCCAGGCCCGCCTGGTGCAGCGCGCGCGCCGCCTGGCCGCCGACACCGGGCTCGACGTGGACGTCGTGCGGCTGCGTGACCGGCTGGTCACGCTGGGCCTGGGGCTGGCGGCGCTCGGCGTCGCGCTCGCCGGCCTGGTCTCGCTGGCCATGCTGGGCGACGGCCGGCGCATCAACGCCGTGGCCGCGATCGCGCTGCTGATCGCGCCCAACCTGATGGGCATCCTGGTCTGGGCGGCGTTCGCCGCGCTGGGCCCGCGCGGCAGCGGCGCCGGCGCGTTCGGCCGCGCGGTGGCGGCACTGGCGCGGCATCGACGCGCACCGGAACACGTGCGCCGAGTCTGGCCGGCGGCTGCGCGCGTGCTCGACGCGCAGGGCCTCACGGCCTGGGCGCTGGGCGGGCTCAACCACCTGCTGTGGGCGATGGTCTACGCCGCGGCGGCGCTGATCCTCGGGCTGGTCTTCGCGCTCAGCGAATACCGCCTCGGCTGGGAGACGACCATCCTCGCGCCGCAGACGCTGCACGACATCGCCCGCGGCATCGCCTGGCTGCCGGAACACATCGGCCTGCCTGCGCAGGTGCCCGAGCAGCTCGGCGACCCCGACGCTTCCCGGCTGCTCGGCCGCTGGCTGATCGCCGGCACGCTCGCCTACGGCACGCTGCCGCGCGCGCTCATGGCGCTGCTGTGCGCTGCAGTGCTGCTGAAGCGCCGGCGCGGCTTCGCGCTCGACCTCGACGACCCCTACCACCGCCGCGTGCTCGCGCGCCTGGAGGCGCTGGCGCCGACGCGGGTGATCGACGACGAGCACGCGTCACCCGCCGCGGTGCGCGCCCTGCCCGGCGGCGACGTCGAGGCCGGCACGCTGGTGCTGGTGGGCTTCGAGCTGCCCACCGAGCTGCCGCTGCCCGCCACGCTGCTCGAACGTGCCCGCTGGAGCGAGCGGCTGGACGGCGGCATCGAGGATCGCCAGGCCGTGCTGCGCCGCCTGGCCGACCATCCGCCGGCGCAGTTGCTGCTGGCCTGCCACGCGCCCTCCACGCCCGACCGCGGCACGCTGCGCTTCCTCGAGGCGGCGCGCGCCGGCCGCATCGCGCTGCTGCTGCTCGGCGATGGCGTACACGCCGCGCGCTGGCGCGACTGGCTCGACGCCGCCGGCCGCGACGACATCGCCGTGCTCACCGACGCCGACGAGGCCCTGGCCGCCCATGGCTGAGACGATCAGCCTCGCCGTCGTCGGCCACACCAACGCCGGCAAGACCTCGCTGCTGCGCACGCTGACACGGCGGCGCGATTTCGGCGAGGTCTCGGCGCGCCCTGGCACCACGCGGCACGTCGAGGCGGTGGAACTCGCCTCCGACGACGGCGTGGTACTGCGCTTCCTCGACACGCCGGGCCTGGAAGATCCGATCGCGCTGCTCGACGCGCTCGGCCCGCTGCGAGCCGACATGACGCCGCCGCAGCGCATCCGCGCGATGCTCGCCACGCGCGCCGCGCAGGCCGAGTTCGAGCAGGAGGCGAAGGTGCTGCGCGCGCTGCTCGATGTCGACGCCGCGCTGTTCGTGGTCGACAGCCGCGAGCCGGTGGTCGCCAAGTTCCGCTGCGAGGCGGAGATCCTCGCTTCGTGCGGCAAGCCGGTGCTGCCGGTGCTCAACTTCGTGCGCGACCCGTCCTCGCGCGAGGACGCCTGGCGAACGCTGCTGGCCGACTTCGGGCTGCATGCGCAGGTGCGCTTCGATGCGGTGGCGCCCTTCGACGGCGGCGAGGCCCAGCTCTACGCGGCGCTGCAGGCGCTGCTGCCGCAGCGCCAGGCCGCGCTGCGCGCGATGGCGGCGTTCGTCGAGCGCGAACGTGCCGCGCGTGATGAGGCCGGGCGCCGCACGGTGGCGCAGGCGCTGCTCGCGCTGGCGGCGCTGCGCGTCACGGTCTCCCGCGAGGAGCTGGCGGATGCGGCGCGCAAGGCGGCCATCGTCGAGGCCTTCCGCACCGACGTGCTGCAGCGCGCGCGGCGCGCCGTGCACGAGCTGCTCGACCTGCACGCCTTCGCGCGCGACGATGCCGAGCTGGCGATGCTGCCCTGGCTCGACGGGCGCTGGGCCGCCGACCTCTTCCACCCGGAGACGCTGCGCGACGCCGGCGTGCGGCTCGGCAAGGGCGCCGCCATCGGCGCCGGCGTAG
>NZ_JBFXIO010000307.1:0-6350 GCF_050175855.1 Piscinibacter sp. | reverse complement strand
TGCGCTCGGCCGGGAAGGTGTCGGTCAGCGGCTCGAGGTACTCGTTGTTGAGCTGCCGCACCATGCGGATGCCGAGCCAGGCGTTGGTGCGCTGCGGCGTGCTCTCGCTCCACTCCCTGAAGTTGCGCGTGTTGTGGCAGTAGGTGCAGTTGACCCCCAGCGCCTTCGAGAAGTGCATCATCAGGCCGTAGGTCTGCTCGGTGTCCTGCAGCGAGGCCACGTGCCCGGTGGGCAGAGCAGTGCCCGCGCCGACGCCGATCACCACCGCCTTCTTCAGGTAGGGCGTGAACGGGTCGTAGGGCAGCGAGCTGAGGCCGACCGTCTTCGCGGCCTGGTTCTGGCCGTTGAGGTTGCCGATGAAGTCGGCGCGCTTGTTCTGCGGCTCGGCCTGGAACCAGATCTCGGCCGGCACGGCCTGGCCGCGGTGGCAGGTCCAGCAGGTGACGCCGGTGGCAGCCACGTGGGTCTTCCAGTCGGCGTTGACCTTCTGCGTCATCTGGATCATGCGCCGGGCCACGATCTTCTGGTACTTCGAGTCGTCGGCAAGGTTCTCGACGTTGTGGCAGTAGGCACAGCCCTCGTTGGGCGCCACCCACTGCGTGATCGACAGCATGTGGCGCGTGAAGGCGCCAACGCTCAGGTCACCGAGCACCTGCACGTTCTTGTAGATGTCCTTGGCCTTCGGGCCATCGTCCGGCGCGGCGGGGATCGCCTCCGGCGGCTGGTTGGCCGGCACCTGCAGTTCCACCGTGCGCGGGTTGTAGACGTTGAGCATGCCGGTACCGCGGTAGCCGTGCTGCACCGAGTCGACCGGCGGCCGCTCGCAGCCGGCCAGCAGCAGCACGGCGGCCGCGCCGGCGAGAAGGGAGGTGACGCGCGCGACGAGGCTCATGGCTTGACTCCCTGGATCACCGTGGCGGGGTCGATCACGGTGCCGAACACGTGCGGATAGGGCGGCACGACGCCGTGCTTCATCGACCAGAGGTACCAGTTGTCGACCACCGTGCCCGACAGCAGGATGCCGATGCCGCCGGTCAGCGGGCACAGCACCGCGAACCACCACGCCCACCGGTGGATGGATTCGGTGGTGGCGTTGAAGCCCATCGTCCAGCGCCAGAACAGCGCGGCGCGTTCGCTGGCCGTGCCGCGATCGACGATCTGCTCGATCTCGCGCTCGCCGCCGAAGCGAGTGACGGCCAGGATGGTGGCGCCGTGCATCGCGAACAGCAGTGCCGAGCCGTACAGGAAGGCGATCGACAGCGCATGGAACGGGTTGTAGAAGAGGTTGCCGTAGCGCAGCGAGAAGGCCGCGGTCCAGTCGAGGTGCGAGAAGATGCCGAAGGGCACGGCCTCGCTCCAGCTGCCCATCAGCAGCGGGCGGATGAAGCCCAGCACCAGGAACAGCCAGATCGCCGCGAGGAAGGCCCACGACACGTGCGTGCCCAGGCCGAGTGCTCGGGCCCGGGTGTACATGCGGGCCCACCACAGCATGATCGAGATGGTCAGGAACAGGCCTGCCATCAGCCACCACCCGCCGTCGTTGAGCGGCGGCAGCGACAACCCGTAGGCCGGCGACGGCGGATCCAGCGACAGCCAGAACAGCTGGCGCACGAACTGGATCGGATCCCAGTTCACCTGCGCGAGCATGTTGAAGCCGATGATGTTGAAGGCCAGCGTGCCGAAGATGATCGACGCGAGGCCCAGCGGCCCGAGATAGATGGGCCCGATCTGCGCGCAGCCGATGCGGCCGAGCAGGTGCGAGACCCACGGGTTCTTGCCGGTGCGCGGGCTGTTGCCCGGCGGCAGCGGCACGCCCTGCTCTGCCGGGCCGACCACCTGCACGCTGGTGAAGAGGTTCTGGTATTCGATCATCATGATGTCGCTCCCGGGCTCAGCGGATGGGCCATTGGCTCCAGATGGGCAGGTTCAGCCACCAGCCCCACCACTCGGGCCATCCGCGCGTCCAGAACGGACCGCTGATGACGATGCACACCGCGCTGAAGAAGACCGCCGCGAGCGCGAGGAACAGGCCGAGGCGGTGGATGCCCAGCGAGCCGATCGAGTAGCCGACGGCGTCGCGGAAGTAGGTGTCCTCGTGCGCCGGCGTCTTCACGCGCTCGCCTTTCTTCGGGTTGGTGGCCGAGAGGATCAGGCCGCCGTGCATCGACAGGGCCAGCGCGGTCGCGAAGAAGAAGCTGATCGCGATCATGTGCGCCGGGTTGTAGTGGAAGTGCAGGTACTGGTAGCCGACGTTGCTGACCCAGTCCAGGTGGCTGTAGATGCCGTAGGGGAAGCCATGGCCCCAGGCGCCCATCAGCACCGGGCGGATCACCACCAGCGTGAAGTAGGCGAAGATCGCGAAGCCGAAGGCGATCGGCACGTGCAGGCCCATGCCGAGCTTGCGGCAGATCTCCACCTCGCGCAGCGCCCACGACACGAAGGCGCCGAGCGCGCAGATCGTGATCAGCTGCCACAGCCCGCCTTCGAGCAGCGGCGCCATGCGCAGGCCGTACGACAGGTCGGGCGGGGCGATCGAGATCTGCCAGAGGTTCCAGGTCGGCCCCATGGCCGCGCCCCACAGGATCAGCGCCACGCCGACGAAGGTGAAGAACGCCGTCGTCACCCCGAAAAAGCCGACGTAGAACGGGCCCATCCAGAAATCGAAGAGGTCACCGCCGATCAGCGTGCCTCCGCGGACGCGGTACTTCCTCTCGAAACTCAACATCGCCATGGCTTGGTCCTCCGACCCTTACATGTTCTCGGACGGCGCCTCAGGGGGCGCCGGCCAGGCAGACGGGGGAGACGGTGCTTGCGATACCGGCTCCACCCGCTGCACTGGACTGCGTGCTACTTCGCCGTCGTGATGCCGGCAGAGGCAACCGCAGTGGGCATCGGGGCGTTCGCGGACGCCACCGTGGCCTTTTTCGGGCCATCGAGCCAGTTGAACTTGTTCGTGCTCAACAGGACGAGGTGAATCATCACTGCCAGCCCGGCCAAGAAGACCCCCTGGACGACCATCGCCCGGAGAGGATCGAACAAACGCCAGATTCTCCACATGATTCCAAGCTCCTACGTGAGATGCGACATGAAGGTGTAGACAGCCGCCTTGACGCCGCCATACAGGGACTTGACGCCTTCCGCTCCCGGCAGCCAGGACCGCCAGTGCCAACCGAGTACCTGCCCGATCAGGGCGATGGCGAGGAACACGACGAAGCTCAGTGCGAAGATCAGGGCGAAACTGCTCGTCCTGCCTGCGGTGCCTTGCTTGTGCGGTGCGCTTTCGGAATGGACCATGGCAACTCCCCTCGTGCTGGGTGGGTGTGCGTCAAACGTTCAGTTCAGAGCCAGGGGCGCCAGGCCCAGACGAGCACGTGCGCGACGACGGCGACTGCCGTGAAGCCCACGAACCCCTGCACCCAGAACCGATGGAACTCCTGAGCCTCTTCGTCGGTCAGGCCCGAGATCGAGCCCTTTCTTTCAGCCATAGGAATACTCCTTCAGCATGGTCTTGCGACCAGCCGCGCACCACGCCTGCGCGACGGAGGCAGCCGCGGCCCCTTGCCGCGACGTTCGAGTGCCGCGCTGCGGGCGCGTGCTCATGCCGGCACCCCCTGCAGCGAAGCGTTGTTGGACTGCGCCATGCGCTGCGCGCTGACGCGGGTTTCGCCATGGCGGCGGGCATCGGCCTCGGCGCGGTCGCGCAGCCGCTTGGCCGCGGAGATGCGCACCAGCACCGGCTGCGTCTCGACGAGGTCGTCGAGCAGCGCCTTGGCGTCGTCGTCCCAGGGCAGCTCGTCGTGATGGCGCGCCGGCGTGGCCTCGACCTGGTCGAGCTCGGTGCCCAGCGGCAGGATGTGGAACAGCGCATCGAACAGCGCGTTGCACACCTCCTGCACCACGTAGGTGGCGCCGGCATAGCCCATGAACGGCGTGCCGGTGGCGCGGCGGATGATCGCGCCGGGGAACGAGGCCGGGATGTAGGCTGGCTTCATCGGCCCCTTGGCGCCTACCTCGGCGAGGTACATGCGCTCGTTGAAGCTGCCGAACATCACCAGCGGCGTCTTCTCGTGCACGAGGCGGCGCACCTCGGCGTTGTCGGTCTTGGTGCCCGCCGTGCGCGACACCGCGAACTGGCAAGGCAGGCCCAGCTCGTCTTCCAGGAAATGGCGCAGTCCGCGGGCGTAGGTCTCGCCTGCCACCACCGCGAAGCTGGCCGTGCCGAAGAAATCCTGCGTGACCGACCGCCACAAGTCCCAGACGGGCTTGATGGTGGTGTGCTTCTCACGCTCGATGAAGGGCTCGGGGTCGAGTCCGAGAAGCTTTCCGAGTTCACGCAGGAAAGACGTGGTGCTGTGCAGGCCGATCGGCGCCTGCAGGTACGGGCGCTCCAGCGCCTCGCACAGCATGCGGCCGAACTCCCTGTACATGCAGATGTTGACGTCGGCCTCGACGAGGCGCGACACGTCGGCGAGGTGGCTGCCGAGCGGGAACACCATGTTCACCTCGGCGCCGATGCCCTGCACCAGGCGGCGGATCTCGGCCAGGTCGCTGGGCGAGTTGAACGTGCCGTAGCTCGGGCCGATGATGTTGACGCGTGGCCTCTCGCCCGCCGGCCGCTCGGCGAACGGCGTGCGCTGCGGCACCTTGCGCAGGCCGTACTCGGTCCACAGCCAGTACATCGCGCGGTTGGCGCACTGCCACTGGTCCTCGTCGATGGTGCGCGGCAGGAAGCGCTGGATCGTCGTGCCCTCGGGCGTGACGCCGCCGCCGATCATCTCGGCGATCGAGCCGGTGACCACCACGCTGGGCAGGTCGGGGTCGAGCGCCGCGTGCGCCCGCTTCATCGAACCCTCGGTGCCCTCGCGGCCGAGCTGCTCTTCGGCCAGGCCCGTCACCACGATCGGGAGCTCGTGCGGCGGCAGCGCGTCGGTGTAGTGCAGCACCGAGGTGACCGGCAGGTTCTCGCAGCCCACCGGGCCGTCGATCACCACCTGCAGGCCCTTGATCGCCGTGAAGACATAGACGGCGCCCCAGTAGCCGCCGGCGCGGTCGTGGTCGAGGATGAAGCTCATACCATCTGCTCCGCCTTGAGCCGCTTCTGGATCTTGATGACCTGGCGGCGCGTCTCGGCGCGGAACTCGGGCCGCAGCACCGGCTGCGATTCCCACACCCCGGCGCGGTCGCCGCCGCCCACGTCGCCGAAGAACTCGCGCATCGCCTCGAAGCGGCCCTTGTTGGCGATCGCCGCGTTGACCACCTGCGCCAGCGAGCCGGCACCGGCCGGCCCCATCAGCGGGCGAGCCGAGATCAGGTTGGTGAAGTACAGCGCGGGGATCGTCGCTTCCTTCGCGGCCTGCACCACCGGCGTCGTGCCGATCGCCAGGTCGGGCTTGAACTCGCGCACCGCGGCGATGTCCTGCTCGAGCGAGGCGCGGTACTGCACGTGCACGCCGCGCGCCTCCAGCCATTCGCGGTCGGGCGCGCTCCACGGCGTGGCCGGGCAGGCGCTGCCGACGTAGGGCACCTCGGCGCCGCTCTCGATCAGCAGCCGCGCCACGAGCAGTTCCGACCCTTCGTAGCCGCTGACCGTGATGCGGCCCTTGACCGGCATGCGCGCCAGCGCGCCGCGGATGGCCGGCAGCCACTTGTTCTTGGCGGAGTCGATCTTCGCCTGCTCGACGTTGGCGGCCGTGCCCACAGCCTGCAGCCAGGCCTCGGTGCCGTCCAGCCCCACCGGCGCAGAGGCCAGCACCGCGCGGCCTGCGGCCTGGAACTCGCGCACGCTGGCGGTGTAGAAAGGATGGATCGCCGCCACGGCCGCGCAGTCGAGCGCGGCATAGAGCTCGCGCCACTCGCGCGTGGGCACCACCGGGCCGGCGGCCAGGCCCATCGGCTCGAGCATCATGCCGATGCCCACCGGGTCGGCCGGGAACATCTCGCCGAGCAGCGTGATCGTCGGCCGCGACGCCACGCCGCCGCGCGGCGCCGCCACCGGGCCGGCCTCGGCCTCGCCGCGCGCGTACTTGAGCATCGCGCCGGCCAGCACGTCCTTGGCCTCGGCATGCGTGGGCACGCCGAAGCCCGGCACGTCGATGCCGATGATGCGCACGCCGTTGATGTCCTTCGGCAGCAGCTGCAGCGGCACGCCGCTGGCCGTGGGCACGCACAGGTTGATGATCACCACGGCGTCGACCTTGGCCGGGTCGGCCTCGCGGAAGACGGCTTCGCGGATGTCCTCGAACAGCTTGCCGGTGACCAGCGTCTCGCTGTTGAAGGGCACGTAGCCCACCGAGCGCTTGGCGCCGTAGAAATGCGAGGTGAAGGTCAGGCCGTAGACGCAGCAGGCCGAG
>NZ_JBFXIO010000306.1:0-6406 GCF_050175855.1 Piscinibacter sp. | reverse complement strand
AGGCACCGAATCTGCTGCCGCTCGAACTCCGACAGGCGGCCAGCCGCTACCCGGTGACGCTGTACACGCTCGCGAACAACTGCGAGCCCTGCGGCGAAGCGCGCGAGTTGCTGCGCAAGCGAGGCATTCCCTACGCCGAGCGGCAGGTGGTCACCAGCGAGGACAGCGAGGCCTTCCAGAAGCTCACCGGCGGCCGAGAGGCGCCGGTGCTGGCCATCGGCACGCAGCAGCTCAAGGGCCTGTCGCCGGAAACCTGGAACAGCTACCTCGACTCGGCCGGCTACCCGCGCGAATCGAAGCTCCCGCCGGGCTATGCCTTCGCCTCGCCGCAGCCGCTCACCGAGCGGCAGGCGGCGGCGCCGCGGCCTGCTGCTGCGCCGGTGCCCCCGCCGGCAGCCGAGCCGGCGCCGGCCGCACCGGGTTCGATCAGGTTCTGAGCGGCGGCGCCGCGATGCGCCGTGCCGGCAGGCTGCCGGCACCCACCGCCGCGCCCATCAGCCAGAACAGCGCAGAGGCCCCCACGGCTGCGCCGAGCGCGCCGAACAGCAGCGGCATCAGCGCGCTGGAGAAGTTGATCGTCATCGAGCGCAGCGCGATCGCCTCGCCATGCCGCTCGGCCGGCGTCAGCTGGTGCAGCGTGGTCATGATCATCGGCTGCACCGCACCCAGCGCCAGCCCGAGGGCCACCGCCAGCACGCCCATCCACCACGCCGTGGCGGCCAGCGGATAGAGCGCGAACACGCCGGCCGTCCACAGCATGCAGCCGGCCAGCACCTGGCCTTCGCGAAGGTGCTGGGCGATCAGCGGGATGGCCAGGCGGATCGCCGCCACCGCCAGCGCGAAGACGCCCAGCACCAGGCCGATGGCCGAAGCGGAGAAGCCCCGCTCGTGGCCGAGCACCGGCACCAGGAAGGCGTGCACGTCCCAGCTCGACGAGAGCAGCCAGTTCACCGCCAGCAGCCGGCGCAGGCCAGGGGTACGCAGCAGGTCCCATGCGCGAAGCGACGCCCCATCGGCCGGGCGCAGGCGCGGCGCCTCCTTGGGCACGCGGCGCGCCCACGCCAGCGCCGCCAGCGGCAGCAGCAGCAACACCGCATAGGCGGCGCGAAAACCACCGAGGTCGATCAGCGTGCCGGCGATCACCGGCCCGATCACGTTGGCCAGCGCGGGGGCCAGCCCGAGCCAGCTGAACACGCGCTTGAGCGCAGTGGTGTCGGCGGCATGGCGCCCGGCGGTGCGCTGGATGGCGATCAGCCCGACATTGGCGCCCGCGCCGACCAGCAGTGCCGCCACGCACATGGCCGCGAAGGTCCACTGCGGCACCCAGGTGACGGCCAGAGCCACCGCACCACCGAGCACCGTCAGCGCGACGGCGATGCGCATCGGGTGGTGGTAGCCGCGCCGGTCGGCCAGGCGACCGGCCTGCAGGGCGAGCACGATAGGCGCGGCGGCGAACAGGCCCATCAGCACGCCCACCACCCACGCCGCATGTCCTTCGCGCAGCGCCTGCAGCGGCGCGGCCATGCGCACGCCGGTCATGCAGCCGTGAAGGCAGATCTGGCCGACGATCAGCGCAACGAGAATGCGGCCCAACCCGGCATGGCCCACGTCAGGAGACGTCCTCGTCCTCGCCGGCTTCGAGCCGGGGCAGCAGCGCCTGGGCGCGCTGCTCCCCCACCGCCTCCACGGTCTTGAGGCGGCGTGCCATCGCGCGGCTGCGCACCTCGGCAGCGTCGATGGTGTTGGAGGCTTCCTCGAGCTTCTTCTTGGTCTTGGCCAGCACATCGCCGAACTTGGCGAATTCGGTCTTCACCGCGCCGAGCACTTCCCACACCTCGGCGCTGCGCTTCTCCAGCGCCAGCGTGCGGAAGCCCATCTGCAGGCTGTTCAGCGTGGCCAGCAGCGTGGTCGGGCCGGTGAGCATCACGCGGAATTCGCGCTGCAGCGCCTCTGAGAGACCCGGCCGGCGCAGCGCCTCGGCGTACAGGCCCTCGGTGGGCACGAACAGGATGGCGAACTCGGTCGTGTGCGGCGGCGCCACGTACTTCTCGCGAATGGTCTTCGCCTCCAGGCGCAGGCGCTGCTCGATGGCGCGGCCGGCCGCCTCGGCGGCGGCCATGTCGGCGCGCTCCTGCGCGTCGAGCAGGCGCTCGTAGTCCTCACGAGGGAACTTGGCGTCGATCGGCAGCCACAACGGCACGCCGTCGGCGCGCTGGCCCGGCAGCTTGATGGCGAACTCGACGCGCTCGCGGCTGCCCGGCACGGTCTCGACGTTGGTGGCGTACTGCTCGGGCGTGAACACCTGTTCCAGCAGGCCGGCGAGCTGCACCTCGCCGAACACGCCACGCGTCTTCACGTTGGTCAGCACGCGGTTGAGCGAGCCCACGTCCTTGGCCAGGCCCTGCATCTCGCCCAGGCCCTTGTGCACCTGCTCGAGCCGGTCGGCCACCTGCTTGAAGCTTTCGCCGAGGCGCTGCTCCAGCGTGGCGTGCAGCTTCTCGTCGACGGTGGCGCGCATCTGCTCGAGCTTCTTCTCGTTGTCGGCCTGGATCGCCTGCAGGCGCTGCTCGACCGTGGCGCGCACGGTGCCGATCTGCTCGCCGAAGGCGTCGGCGAAGCGCCTCAGTGCCGCGTCCTGCGATTCGCGCGCCGCCTGCGACTGCTGCGCGAGCGATTGCGTCGCCTGCTGCAGCGACTGGCCAACGAGCTGCTGCATCGTCGCCAGCTGGGTGCGGAAGGAATCGATCTGCTCGTTCTGCGTGCGCGCGACGTCGCCCTGCTGGGCCAGCAGCGTCTGCTGGAAGAGGGCCATCGCCTGGGTCAGCTCCTGGCGCGTGCCGCGGGCGCTGTCCTGCACCTCGGCGCGGATCTCGCGGCCGGCGCGCTCCTGGTCGTCGCGCAGGCCCTGCTGCCATTCGTCGCCGCTGCGGCGCAGCAGCAGGACCACTAGCAACACCAGGTTCAGCGCCGCCAGGGCCAGCGCCGCGACGATCATCCAATCGGCCATTCAGCGATTGTGACAGCGCGGCGCGCGCGGTCGCCTGCAAGAAATCCGGCGAAGCGCTATCGTCGCCGCCCTCGGCCCACAACATCCCGAAGCGAGGCAAGCCATGGTCACCCTGAACATCAACGGCAAGACGCGAACCGTCGACGCCGAAGCCGACACCCCGCTGCTGTGGGTGCTGCGCGAGAACCTGCAACTCACCGGTACCAAGTTCGGCTGCGGCATGGCGCTGTGCGGCGCCTGCACCGTGCACATCGACGGCAAGCCGGCCCGCTCCTGCTCGACGCCGGTGTCGGCGGCGGCGGGCAAGAAGATCACCACTATCGAGGGCGTGGGCGCCACGCGCACCGGCAAGGTGGTGCAGGCCGCCTGGGCGAAGGTCGACGTGCCGCAGTGCGGCTACTGCCAGTCGGGCCAGATCATGAGCGCTTGCGCGCTGCTGGCCGAGAAGAAGGCGCCCTCCGACGCTGACATCGACGGCGCGATGAGCGGCAACATCTGCCGCTGCGGCACGTACAACCAGATCCGCGCGGCGATCAAGGACGCGTCGGCCACGCTGACGAAGGGAGCCTGAGCATGGATGAACTGACCACCACCCGTCGCGGCTTCCTCAAGAGCGGCACCGGTGCCGCACTCACCATCGGCTTCGCCCTGCCGCTGGCCTCCGGGCGGCTCGAGGCGGCTGCGCCGGCCGTCTTCGCGCCCAATGCCTGGCTGCGCCTGACCGGCGACGGCACCGTCACCGTGATGTGCGGCTCGGCGGAGATGGGCCAGGGCGTGCTCACCGCCATCCCGATGATGCTGGCCGAGGAACTCGATGCCGACTGGAAGAAGGTGCGCGTGATGCAGGCACCGGTCGACAAGGCCTACGACAACCCGATGTTCGGCATGCAGGCCACCGGCGGCAGCACCACCGTGCGCGCGCACTGGGAGCCGCTGCGCAAGGCCGGCGCCGCCGCGCGCGAGATGCTGGTGGCCGCGGCCGCCGCGCAGTGGAAGGTGCCGGCCGGCGAGTGCCGCACCGAAGCCGGCCAGGTGATCCACACGAGTGGAAAGAAGCTCGCCTACGGCGCGCTCGTTCCGGCCGCCTCGAAGCTCGCCGTGCCGGCCGAGCCGAAGCTCAAGGACCCGAAGGACTTCCGCATCCTCGGCAAGCCCACCCGGCGCCTGGACACGCCGGGCAAGATCAACGGGACGGCGAAGTTCGGCATCGACGCGCAGGTGCCCGGCATGCTGGTGGCGGTGATGGCGCGTGCGCCGCAGCCCGGCGCCAAGCCGGTGAAGGTCGACGATACCCGCGCCAAGGCGGTCAAGGGCGTGCGGCAGATCATCACCATCCCGCACGGCGTGGCGGTGCTGGCCGACGGCTACTGGGCGGCGAAGAAGGGCCGCGACGCGCTGGTGATCGACTGGGATCTGGGCGGCGCGAAGGACCTGTCCACCGCCAAGGTCACCGACATGCTCGCCACCGGTGCGAGCCAGGCCGATGCGATCGCGTTGGACGCCGGCAACGTCAAGGATGCCGCGGCGACGAGCAGCCGCTCGCTGGACGCCACCTACGAGGCGCCCTATCTCGCCCATGCCTGCATGGAACCGATGAACTGCACGGCCTGGGTGCGTGGCGACACCGTCGAGATCTGGGCCGGCACGCAGAGCCAGGGCCCGAGCCAGGGCATCCTCAGCCAGGTGGCCTCGGTGACGCCGGCCAAGGTCAAGGTCAATACGCTGCTGCTCGGCGGCGGCTTCGGCCGGCGCTTCGCGCCCGACTTCACCATCGACGCGACGCTGCTGTCGAAGATCTCCGGCAAGCCGGTCAAGCTGGTCTACACCCGCGAGGACGACACCGCCGCCGGCTTCTACCGCCCGGCCTCGGTGACCAAGTTCGAGGCGGCGATGGACGACAAGGGCATGCCGACCATGCTCAAGTGCGGCGTCGGCTCGCCCTCGATCATGGCGGCCTCGGGCTTCATGAAGATCCCGGACAACGGCGTCGACAACTTCGCGATGGAAGGCATCGCCGACCACCCCTACGACATCCCCAACCAGCGCCTGGCCTACGGCCGCGCCGAGCCGGGGCCGCAGGTGTGGTTCTGGCGCTCGGTGGGCCACTCGCAGAACATCTTCTTCATCGAGAGCTTCATCGACGAGCTGGCGGTGGCAGCCAAGGCCGATCCGTACGAATACCGCCGCGCCCTGCTCGGCAAGCAGCCGCGCTACAAGGCCGTGCTCGAGCTCGCCGCGCAGAAGGCGGGCTGGGGCACCCCGCTGCCAGCCGGCGTGCACCGCGGCATCGCGGTGGCGCAGAGCTTCGGCAGCTACGTGGCGGAAGTCGCCGAGGTGTCGATCGGTGCCGACGGCACGCCCCGCGTGCACCGCGTCGTCGCGGCGGTGGACTGCGGCATGACGGTCAACCCGCTGACCATCGAGCGGCAGATCGAGGGCGCCATCGTCTATGGCCTGTCGGCGGCTCTGTACGGCCGCATCGGCTTCAAGGACGGCCGCGTCGAGCAGGGCAACTTCAACGACTATCCCGTCCTGCGCATGAACGAGATGCCGAAGGTGGAGGTGCACATCCTGCCCAGCACCGAGAAGCCCGGCGGGGTCGGCGAGCCGGGCACGCCGCCGATTGCACCGGCGGTGGCCAACGCGATCTTCGCGGCCACCGGCCAGCGGCTGCGCCGCCTGCCGTTCGACGGCGCGCTGCTCAGGAAGGCCTGACGCCGCCTTCGGCGATGCGCTGGCGCAGGTGCGCCAGCGCTTCCTCCACCTGGTCGACCAGCACGAGGCACAGGTCGCCGGGGTTCAGCGCCGCCAGGGCCCGGTCGATGGCGGCGAACTCGCCGCGGATCTCGTCGACCTCGCGCGTGCGCGGTGCGCCCTTCAGGCCCTCGCGCAGCAGCGACATCACCTCGCCGTCGGCGCGGCCGCGCTGGGCGGCGTCCTGGTAGAGCAGCACGCTGTCGAAGGCCGCGCCGAGGATCTGCGTCTGCTCGCGGATGTCCTCGTCGCGCCGGTCGCCGGCGGCGCTGATTACCACGCTGCGGCGCTTGCCGGGCATCGCGTCGACGGCCGAGACGAGCGCGCGCATCGCGTCGGGGTTGTGGCCGTAGTCGGCGATCACCGTCGCACCGCGATAGTCCATGACATTGAAGCGGCCCGGCGCGTTCTGCGTGTCGTTGACGAAGCTGGCCAGGCCGCTGCGCACCGCGTCGAAGTGCAGCCCGCAGCCCCAGGCGGCAGCCACCGCGGCCAGCGTGTTCTCGACCTGGAAGGAAATGGTGCCGCCACGCGTGAGCGGCACCTCGCGCAGCGGCAGGCGGGCGCGTGCCGAGCCTTCGACGGCGACGATGTCGCCGCCCTCGACGAATACCGAGCGGCCGCCCTTGGCGCGGTGCGCCACCA
>NZ_JBFXIO010000305.1:0-6435 GCF_050175855.1 Piscinibacter sp. | reverse complement strand
CGACGCCTTCGACGCGATGACCAGCACCCGGCCCTACCGCGCCGACATGCCGGTAGCGCACGCCCTGGCCCTCATCGAGTCCGGGCTGGGCAAGCAGTTCGATGAGGCGCTGGGGCACCACTTCCTCGCCCTCGGGCGGCGCGGCCTGCTCGACCACATTGCCGGCCACAGCGACGACGGCATACCGCTGCAGAACTGCATAAGGTGCGGCCCGACCCTGGTGCAGCGGCGGGAGCAGGTCGCGGGCGACGCCATCTTCTGTCGCAATTGCGGCGGCGGCTACCGGCTGGAGCACGACCACGACGGCCGGCTGCTCAAGGCGGTGCCGACGGGCCGCATGGGCAGCGCGGCGGATCTCGAGCCCGCCGCCGACACGGCGCTCATCGATCGCTTCGTGCAGGACGCCGCGCTGAGAGCCTGGGCCGGGACGCGCCGAAGCTGAGCGTGGCGGTCGACCCGGCGCCACCGGCCGGCTGCCGGGCGTGCAGGCCGTTGCCCCGGCAAGCCGGTGAGCACGTCGCGGGGCAAGCGATGCCCTGTAAGGAAAAGCGCCCGCGCCGCGTCCACTCTCCTTTGCCCAGCCTCACTAGGCACAGGAGTCAGCGATGCAGAAACGAAGAAGCGCCCTCGTCACCGGGTCGACCAGCGGCATCGGCCTGGCCATCGCCGGCGAACTGGCGGCACGGGGCATGAACCTCATGCTCAATGGCTTCGGCAACGCCGCCGAGATCGAGGCACAGCGGACGCGGCTGGCGCACGACCATGGCGTGGAGGTGCTCTACGACGGCGCCGACATGGGCCGCCAGGACGCCATCGAAACCATGATGTCGCGCGCCGCGCAGCAATTGGGCGGCATCGACGTGCTGGTCAACAACGCCGGCATCCAGCACGTGGCGCCGGTGGACGAATTCCCGGTCGAGAAGTGGCACGCCATCCTGGCCATCAACCTCACCGCGGCCTTCCACACCACGCGGCTGGCGCTGCCGCACATGAAGTTCAACCAGTGGGGCCGCATCGTCAATATCGCCTCGGCGCACGCGCTGGTGGCCAGCCCCTACAAGTCGGCCTACGTGGCGGCCAAGCACGGCATCGCCGGCTTCACCAAGACGGTCGCGCTGGAAGTGGCCGAGGCCGGCATCACCGCCAACGCGGTGTGCCCGGGCTACGTGCTGACGCCGCTGGTAGAGAAGCAGATCCCCGACACCGCCCGCGCGCGCGGCATCACCGAAGAGCAGGTCAAGCGCGACGTGCTGCTGGCCGCGCAGCCGACCAAACGCTTCGTCACCACCGAGGAGGTGGCGCAGTTCGTCGCCTTCCTGTGTTCCGACGCCGCGGCGTCGATCACCGGCACGGTGCTGTCCATCGACGGCGGCTGGACGGCACATTGATGAACGCCGCCGACACCCCCGCCACGGTCCAGCGCGCCGCATCGGTGCTCGACCTGCCGTCGATGCCGATGGCCTCGCCCTCGTACCCGCGCGGGCCCTACCGCTTCCTTCAGCGCGAATACCTCATCGTCACCTACACGAGCGACGCCGAGGCCATCCGCGCCGCCCTGCCGGCGCCGCTGGAACCCGACGGCTCGGGCCAGGTGCTGTACGAATTCATCCGCATGCCCGACTCGGCGGGATTCGGCGACTACACCGAGTCCGGCGTCGTGATCCCGGCGCTGTTCCGCGGCCAGCCGGTCAATTTCACGGCGCAGATGTACCTCGACGACGAACCGCCGATTGCCGGCGGCCGCGAGATCTGGGGCTTCCCGAAGAAACACGGCCAGCCGAAGCTGACGGTGAACCACGACACCCTGACCGGCGTGCTCGACTACGCCGGCATCCAGGTCGCGGTGGCCACCATGGGCTACAAGCACCAGCACCTGCTGTACGACGTGGACGGGCGCAAGGCCTGCTCGTCGGACTCGATCATCCGCAAGATGAGCCAAACCCAGGTCAACCTCAAGCTGATCCCGCACGTCGACGGCACGCCGGCGATCGCGCAGCTGGTGGCCTACGAGCTGGCCGACATCCAGGTGCACGGGGCCTGGTCCGGACCGGCGCGGCTGCACCTGGTGCCGCACGTCAATGCGCCGGTGGCCGACCTGCCGGTGCGCCGCATCGTCGGCGGCCTGCACTTCATCGCCGACCTCACGCTGCCCTACGGCCGCGTGATCCACGACTACCTGGCAAGCTGAGGCACCCCATCATGGCCACACGACCACGCAAGACCCGCGCCGCGACCAGCGGCGAGGCCGGCACGGCGGGCAACCACTGCCCGCCGGTCGCCGAACGCCAGGCGGTGCTGGTGCTGCAGGGCGGCGGCGCCCTGGGCGCCTACCAGGCCGGCGTCTACGAAGCCCTGCACGAGGCAGGCATCGAACCCGACTGGGTCATCGGCACCTCCATCGGCGCCATCACGGCGGCGCTGATCGTCGGCAATGCGCCCGCGCACCGCATCGAGCGCCTGCACGCCTTCTGGGACACGGTGGCGCACAAGGGGCTGCCCGCGCTGTGGCCGGGGCTGCCCGCGCTGTGGCCGGGGCTGCCGGGGCTGCCGACGCTGTGGACCACGCTCAGCGCGGTCGGCCAGGGACTGCCGGGCTTCTTCGCACCCAACCCCCGTGCCTGGCTGAGCCAGCACCTGCCGCTGGACGAAGACGCCACCGGCTACTACCTGACGACGGCGCTGCGCGAGACGCTGTCGGCGTTGGTCGAAGCCGAGCGCCTGAACAGCAACGCGCCGCGCCTGACCGTCGGCGCGGTGAATGTGCGCAGCGGCGAGATGCGCTATTTCGACAGCCGCGACGAGGCGCTCGACCTGCGCCACGTGATGGCTTCCGGCGCCCTGCCGCCGGCCTTCCCGCCGGTGCGCATCGGCGACGATCTCTACTGGGACGGCGGCATTTACTCCAACACCCCGGTCGAGGCGGTGTTCGACGACCACCCGCGCCGCAGCTCGCTCGTCTTCGCGGTGCAGCTGTGGCAGCCGGCGGGCGAGGCACCGCGCAACATGTGGCAGGTGAGCGGGCGCCAGAAGGAAGTCCAGTTCGCGAGCCGCGTCGACAGCCACGTGCGGCGCCAGGCGCAGATCCACCAGTTGCGGCACATCGTGCGCGAGCTGACCCGCGCCCTTCCCGCCGCGGCGCTGGACCGGCCCGAACTGCGCGAGATGACCGGCTACGGCTGCGGCACGGTGATGCATGTGATGCGGCTCGTGGCGCCGCGCCTGCTCGACGAGGACCACACCAAGGACATGGACTTCAACGCCCCGCGCATCCGTGCACGCTGGCAGGCGGGCTTGCGCGACGGCCGCCGCACGCTGGCGCAGCAGGCCTGGCTGGCACCGGTGGGGCCGATGGACGGCCTCGTCCTGCATGACCTGGATCCCGTCTGAGGACGTGCGCCGCCACGAAGGTCCATCATCGATCGCATGCCCGGGACACAAGGGAAGACGAAATTGGCTGAAGACCACGACCTCATCGTCATCGGCGCCGGCTCCGGCGGCGTGGCCGCTTCACGCCGCGCCGCCGCGCACAGCGCGCGCGTGCTCATCGTCGAGGCCGACCGCGTCGGCGGTACCTGCGTCATCCGCGGCTGCGTGCCCAAGAAGCTGATGATGTACGCCGCCGGCTTCGCGCAGGCCTTCGAGGAAGCGCGCGGTTTCGGCTGGGTCGACCTCGCCGGCCGCTTCGAGATGAATCGATGGGCCGACGCCAAGGCCGCCGAGACCGCCCGCCTCGAGGGCATCTACCGCAAGATGCTGGCCGATTCGGGCGTCGAACTCGTCGCCGGCCGCGCCCGCCTGCTGGGCCCCGGCGTCGTGGCCGTGGGCGGTCGCGAACTGCGCGCCCGGCGCATTCTCATTGCCACGGGTGGCGCGCCCGCGCACGATGCGATTCCCGGCCTCGCGCAGGCGATGACCTCCAACGAGGTGCTCGACCTGCGCGAGCTGCCGGCCACGTTGCTGGTGGTGGGCGGCGGCTACATCGCGGTGGAGTTCGCCAGCATCCTGACCGGCCTGGGTTCGAAGGTGACGCTGGCCTTCCGGGATACGCACCCGTTGCGCGGCTTCGATGCCGACCTGCGCACGCGCCTGGCTACGGCGCTGGCCGGCCGCGGCATCACGCTGGCCGGCGGCGTGGCGCTGCAATCCCTGGAACGCACCGCTGGCGGCTTTGCCCTGCACCGCGCCGACGGTTCGGTGCTGACGGCCGACGCCGCACTCAACGCCACCGGGCGCGCGCCCAACACCGCGGACCTGGGCCTGGCCGAAGCGGGCGTGCGGCTGGACGCGCGCGGCGCCGTCGCGGTGGACGCCGACAGCCGCAGCAGCGTGCCCGGCATCTGGGCCATCGGCGACGTGACGAACCGCGTCAACCTGACGCCGGTGGCCATCGCCGAGGGGCGCGCCTTCGCCGACACTGAGTTCGGTCGTCGTCCCAGCCGCGTGGACCACCGCACCGTGGCCAGCGCCGTGTTCACCGATCCGCCCATCGCCACCGTGGGACTGAGCGAGGCCGAGGCCCTGCGGGCCGGCCCGGTCGACGTCTACGAATCCGACTTCCGCCCGATGAAGACCGCCTTCGCCGGCGGCGCGGCGCGCACCTACATGAAGCTGGTGGTGGACGGCCTGAACGAGCGCGTGCTCGGCGTGCACATGATCGGCGCCGATGCGCCGGAGATCGTGCAGAGCCTGGCCGTCGCGCTGACCTGTGGCGCCACCAAGCGCGACTTCGACCGCACGCTGGCCGTGCACCCCACGGCGGCCGAGGAGTTCGTGCTGATGCGCGAGCCGGTGCGGCGCCACGGCGCGGCGCCGGCGACGGGGTCATGAGTCCGCGCATGGATCGGCGCCATCTGCTGGGTGTGGCAGCAGCCCTGCTGGGCGCGGGTGCGGCCGCCCGTGCCGCACCGCAAGCGTCCGCCACGGCCACCGCCGTGCCGCTGCAGGCGCCTTCGCCCATGGCCAGGCTTCAGGGCGGAACCGACGGCGCGCTGCTGGGCGTATCGACGGCGAGTGAACTGTGGCAGGCCACGGCCGGCGGCTGGCAACGGCTCGGCAGCGGGCTGGACCCGGCGGCACCGCTGGCCAGCGGCCACGGCCGCATCGTGGGCCGCAGCGCGGCTGGCGGGCTGTGGGTGCTGGAGGCCGGCCGCGTGCAGACGCTGCGCAGCCCGCTGTTGGCGCCGCATGCCGGCATGCTGGTGCTGGCGTTCGGGATCATCGCGGTGGCGTCCGACGCCGCCGGCCTGCACCGCGTCGTGCGCCTGGACCCCACCGGATCGACCTGGGCCGAATCCGCGCGCAGCGCCGCCGTGGTCCTGCCCGATGCGCGCCCGCTGCCGTTCGACCCCGGCGGCAGCAGTTCCGATGCCAATGGCCATGTCGCCGTCTTCGGCGCGCCCAGCGCCACGCGCTACCGCCACGGCGTGCTGGGCGACGCCGTCGAGCCGACGGCCCTGCTGTGGCTGGAGCGCCATGGTCTGGAGCCGCTGGCGCAGCTGGAGTTGCCGCCGCCGTTTGTGTTTGAGGACATCGCACCGCGGGCCATCGCCTGGCGCGGAGGTCGCGGCCTGCTCACCGTGCGCTCGGGCCCCGCGGGCGGGCAGCTGGCCGTGATCGCCCGCGCCAGGGGTGCTGGCCTGCAACTGGCGGCGCTCGGCGACCCGATCGGCACGCCCAACCGTTGGCTGGCACCCAGCACCGACGGCCGGCGCCTATGGGCCGTGCACACGCCCCATCTCGGTGGCGTGCTGCATCGATATGCCGATGCGGGAGAACGCCTGTCGAGCCAGGTGATCGCGCGCGGCATGAGCAACCACGCGATCGGCGAACGCGATCTCGACGTGTCGGCCTGGGTCGGGACACGCTGGGTCGTGCCGACGCAGGACCGGCAGCATGTGCTGGTGATCGATGCGGACGCTGCGGCCGAAGCCACCACGCCGGCACCGGTGTCGCTGGCCGGCGCGGTGAAGGCACTGGTCCCGTGGCGCCGCGGCCCCGACGACGGGGTCGCGGCGCTGCTGCACGACGGCAGCGTCTGGTGGGTGGGCGTCGCGTCCTGACCATGCGGTACGCCGCAGCTCGCACCTCAGCGGCTGGCGATGCGGGTGACCGCGTCGCCGCCGGCTTCGGCCACGAAGGTCAGCTCGCCGCTGACCAGCTGACCATCGCGGCGCGCCTGGTCCAGCGCCTGCCGCACTTCGACGCGGGTCAGCGCCCGGCCGTGGTCCGGCGCCACGTAGGACGCTTCGCCCGAGACGATCTCGCCGCGGGCCGCGGCCAGGGCTGTCTGCGCCTGCACTTCGGCGCGCGTGACCGTCGACGTGACGGGCTGCGGAACCTCGTAGGTGGCACCGTCGGCCAGGGCGGCGAACGACGTGGCGGCGAGGGCGGCGGCGATGAGGAGCTTGTTCATGATGGGGTCCTTTGCGGTGAAGT
>NZ_JBFXIO010000304.1:0-6444 GCF_050175855.1 Piscinibacter sp. | reverse complement strand
GTAGAAGAGGGTGCGATCGACGTTCACGATGCGGTGCAGCCCGACGCCGCGCTTGGCCAGGTTCGGCGCGAGCTGGCCGTTGGGCGCGGCCATCGTGACGAACTCCGCCGGCACGGCCAGCAGGTCGAACTGCTCGTTGAGGAAGGCGAGCCATCGAGGCTGCGGCACCTCGATGATGCTGATCTCGACCCGGTCGAGCATCGGCAGGCGCCGGCCCTTGAGCTTCGCGAGGATGCCCTGGCCCTCGGCGTCGTCGGCCGCAGGTTGGGCGTCGTACGTGACTTCACGGAAGTTCGGGTTGCGCTCGAGGATGATCTGCGAGCTGCGCCGCCACTGCGCCAGGCGGAACGGCCCGGTGCCCACCGGGTGCTCCATCGTCCTGCCGGCATAGGCTTCGATCACCTCGCGCGCCACCGCGCCGAACAGGTCGCCGGCGGCCAGCGTGTAGATGAAACGCGGGCGCGGCTCCTTCAGCTTGAACTGCACGGTGTAGCGGTCCAGCGCGCGCAGGCCCTCGACTTCCTTGTCGTAGTCGAACGGCTTCTTCTCCTTCAGCGCCTCCTGGCGCAGCTCGTCCACGCCGAGCATGCCCTGCTCGGCCAGGCCCGAATACACCGGGCTCTTGGTCTCCGGATCGAAGATGCGCTTGTAGGAGTAGACGATGTCCTGCGCCACCAGCTCGCGCTTCTTCCCCTGGAAGACCGGGTCGTCGGCGAAGTGGATGCCGGGCTTGAGCCGGACGGTCCAGGTGCGGTAGTCGTCCGAGTGCTGCGGCATGCCGTCGGCCACGTTCGGCCGCACGAGGAAGGGCCGCGCCAGCGGGTCGAACTGGTACAGGCCGTCGAAGATGTGCGCCGTGACGATGCGCGAATACAGGTCGTTGATGCGCGCCGGGTCGAAGCCGGTCTCGGCGGCGGGGAACGAATAGCGGAACACCTTCTGCGCCGGTGCGGCCGCCGGGCCTTGCGCCTGCGCGGCCAGCGCCAGGCAGCCGGCCGTGAGCGCCGCGGCGAGACCGCGCAGCGCCTTCATTTCGCCTTCCTGGCGCGGATGGCCGGGTCGACGTCGACGTACTTGTAGAACTCGCGCACGAAGGGATTACGGCGGAAGCCGATCACCCACGGCTGCATCAGGTCGGTGGCGATGCGGTGGCTGCTGAGCTTGTAGGGCACGTAGGCGACCATCAGCTTGCTCGCCTCCTCCATCACCTGCTGGCGCTCCGGGCCGTCGGGCAGCGCCTTCTGCTTCTCGTACAGCGTGTTGAAGGCCGGCAGGTTGAAGCGCGAGTGGTTGGCGCCGCCCTTGTTCGGGCCGTAGGCCAGCGCCAGGAAGGTGTCGCCATCCGGTGTGGTGGCCGACCAGCCCACCCCCCACATCATCAGCTTGCCGGCGCGCGAGGCCTTCAGGTTCTCCGGCCACTTGGCCACCTTGAATTCGATCTTCAGGCCCACCGACTTCATGTTCTTCTGCCACAGCTCGGCGAGCTGGCGGCTGGCCTGGTCGGGCTGGGTGGAGTACTCCAGCACCAGCGGTGAACCGTCCGGCTGCTCCCGCCAGCCGTCACCATCGCGGTCGAGGTAGCCGTACAGGTCGAGCAGCGCCCGCGCCCGCGCCGGGTCGTGGTCGCTCATGGTGGTCTTGATCGACGGGTTGTAGCCGAAGGTCAGCGGCGCGATCGCCGTCTGCGCCGGAATGGCCTGCGCCTTGCGCACCAGGCGGATCTCCTGGTCGCTGTCGTAGGCCAGCGCGATGGCGCGGCGCAGCGCCACCTTCTCCGGCGAGTAGCCGCCGATCACCGGGTTGTCCTGGTTGAACAGCGCCGCCAGCGTGATGTCCACCAGCGGTGCGCGGTCCATCGTGATGCCGAGCTTGGCCAGGTTGGGCGCCAGCTTGTCGTTCGGGATCGCCACCGGCGCGAACTCGTTGGGCAGCCGCTCCATCAGGTCGGTCTGGCCGTTGAGGAAGGACAGCCAGCGCGGCTGCGACTCCTCGATGATCACGATCTCGACGCGGTCGAGCATCGGCATGCGCCGGCCCTTGAGCTGCGCGGCGATGGCCTGCGAGCGCGGGTCGTCGTCGGGCGCCTGCTCGTCGTAGAGGTGCTCGCGGTAGCCCGGGTTGCGCTCCAGCACGATGCGCGAGCTGCGCCGCCATTCGGCCAGCCGGAACGCACCGGTGCCCACCGGGTGCTCCATGATCTTGTCGCCATAGGCCTCGACCACCTCGCGCGCCATCGCGCCGAAGCTGGAGTGGTCGGTCATCACCTCCTGGTGGAAGCGCGGCGACGGATCGACCAGCTTCACCTGCAGCGTGTAGCGGTCCAGCGCGCGCAGTCCCTCCACCGGCTGGTCGTAGGGGAAGGGCTTCTTGTCCTGCAGTACCTGGCGGCGCAGCGCCGACAGGCCGATGATCCTCGCCGCCTCAAGGCGGTAGAGGTTGGGACTGTTCCACTTCGGGTCGTAGTGGCGCTTGAGGGTATAGACATAGTCCTCGGCGACCAGCTCGCGGCGCTGGCCCTTGAAGGCCGGGTCGTCGGCGAAGTAGATGCCCGGCTTGATGCGGAAGGTGAAGGTGCGGAAGTCTTCGCTGATCTCCGGCATCGCGACCAGCGTATTCGGCTTCATGCGGAACGGCCGCGCGAGGAAGTCGAAGGCCAGCGGCGCGTCGAAGATGCCGGCGGCCACGGTGCGCGAGTACAGGTCGGAGATCTGCACCGGGTCGAAGCCGGTCTCGGCGATCGGGAAGGCGTAGCGCAGCACCCGCTGCGGCTCGTTCGCGCCGGCCTTCTGGGCCAGCGCGCTGCCGCAGGCGAGCGCGAGGATCAGGGCCTGGGTGAGGCCGCGGATGGACATCGCTGGAACTCCTGGATTCGGATCGCGCGAAGTCTATCGGCGGATGGCACGCGAGTTGCGTCCGGGGTCACGAGGGCAAACACCGGGGCGAGGGGCCTTTGGCGCCGCCCTAGACTCGCGCCTGCGTTTCCCACAAGGAGATCCCTGGCCCATGGCCGCTTACCTGATCCGACGCCTGTGGCAGATGATCCCGACGCTGTTCGGGGTGGTGCTGCTGGTGTTCTTCCTCTTCAAGGCCTTCGGCGGCGATCCCGCCGAGATCCTCGGCGGCCTGTCCGCCTCGCCCGAACAGATCGACGCCATCCGCCAGCAGCTCGGCCTGAACGAGCCGTGGTGGGTGCAGCTGGGCATCTTCCTCAAGCAGATCGTCACCTTCGACTGGGGGCGCAGCTGGGCCACCAACGAATCGGTGGCCAACCTGTTCGCCACCCGCCTGCCGGCCACGCTGACGGTGATGGTGCCCATCCTGATCCTCGACACGCTGCTGGCCATTCCCATCGCGCTGCTGGTGGCCTACGTGCGCGGCTCGCTGACCGACCGCTCGATCATGGTGGCCACCACGGTGGCGCTGTCGATCTCCTTCCTTGTCTACGTGATCGTCGGCCAGTACTTCTTCGCCTTCCAGCTCGGCTGGTTCCCGGTGCAGGGCTGGACGGACAGCCTGGGCACCAACCTGCTGGTCTACACGCCGCTGCCGGTGCTGCTGGCGGTGATGGTCGGCCTGGCGCCGCAGACCCGGCTGTACCGCACCTTCTTTCTCGACGAGATCGGCCAGGACTACGTGCGCACCGCCCGCGCCAAGGGCCTGACCGAGCCGCGCATCCTGCTCACCCACGTGATGCGCAACGCGATGATCCCCATCCTGACCAACGTGGCGGTGTCGCTGCCAGGCATCTTCGTCGGCTCCTTCCTGATCGAGGTGTTCTTCTCGATCCCGGGCCTCGGTCGCGAGGTGCTGCTGGCGGTCAACCGCAGCGACTATCCCGTCATCCAGGCGGTGACCGTGTACCTGGCCGTCATCACGATGGTCGTCAACCTCCTCACCGACGTGCTCTACAAGCTGGTCGACCCGCGGGTGGTGCTGAAATGAGCGCGGTGCTGACGATGAACGCGGCCGCGAGCCGCTCCGAAGGCGTGTGGGCCGCGGCCTGGCGCCGTTTCAAGGGCGACCGGGTCGGCATGGTCTCGATGGTGATCGTGGCCGGCTTCGCCTTGCTGATGATCGCCGCGGCGCTGAACCTGGTCGCCGCCGACTGGCAGCGCGAGATCGGGGTGCCCAATGCGCCGCCCACCTTCATGGGCCCGGCGAAGAAAGAAGCCTCCACCGCCATCCCCGTGCCCAGCGGCCCGAACGTCGACATCTCGGCAGTCGACCCGCTGGCGCCGAAGTATGCCGAGTGGGCGGAGCTGGCCAAGAAGTACCAGACCACCGAGACCGTCAAGCGCGAGACCCTGCCCTTCGGCGGCGACCGCCTCGGCCGCGACGTGCTCGCCAAGGCCATCAAGGGCGCGGAGATCTCGGTATTCGTCGGCGTGGCCGCGGCGATCGTCGCCACGCTGATCGGCACGGTGCTCGGTGCGCTGGCCGGATTCTTCGGCGGCCGCGTCGGCGACTTCCTCGAGTGGCTCTACAACGTCTTCACCTCCATCCCCGGCATCCTGCTGATCTTCGCCTTCGCGGCAGTGGCCGGGCGCGGGGTGCAGTCGGTGGTGCTGATCCTCGGCCTGACCGGCTGGACCGGCATCTACCGGCTGGTGCGCGCCGAGTTCCTCAAGCACTCGGTGCGCGAGTACGTGCGCGCCGCCGAGGCGATCGGCGCCAGCGCCGCCTCGCGCATCTTCCGGCACATCCTGCCCAACGTCAGCCACGTGATCCTGGTGCAGCTGTCCATCCTCGTGGTCGGCTTCATCAAGGCCGAGGTGATCCTGTCGTACCTGGGCCTGGGCGTGAGCGTCGACCAGGTCAGCTGGGGCACCATGCTGGCCGAGGCGCAGAGCGAGCTGATCCTCGGCCACTGGTGGCAGTTGGTCGCGGCGACGGCCTTCATGGCGGTGTTCGTCACCGCCTTCTCGCTGATGACCGATGCGCTGCGCGACGCGCTCGATCCCAAGCTGCGCGGAGCCGAGTGATGCTTCTCACCATTCAAGACCTTCGCGTGCGCTTCCGCATGGGCCGCGGCCACAAGGTGAGCTACGCCGAGGCGGTGGGCCGCGGCAGCCAGGGCGTGAGCTTCGAGGTGCCGGAGAACACCACCGTGGCGCTGGTGGGCGAGTCGGGCTCGGGCAAGAGCGTAACGGCGATGTCCATCCTCAACCTGCTGCCGGAGAACGCCGAGCGGCAGGGTGCGATCGCCTTCCAGGGCCGCGACCTGCTCGCCGCTTCGCTGACCGAGCTGCAGGCGATGCGCGGCAAGGACATCGCCTGCGTGTTCCAGGACCCGATGACCTCGCTGAACCCGGTGTTCACCATCGGCCACCAGTTGTGCGAGCCGATGGAGCGCCACCTCGGCATGAACCGCCGGCAGGCGATGGAGAAGGCCGAGGCGCTGCTCGCCGAGGTCGGCCTGCCCGAGCCGAAGCGGCGCCTCGCAGCGCATCCGCACGAGCTGTCGGGCGGCCAGCAGCAGCGCGTGATGATCGCGATGGCGCTGTCGTGCGAGCCCAAGCTGCTGATCGCCGACGAACCGACCACCGCGCTGGACGTGACCATCCAGCGCCAGATCATCGAGCTGCTCGCGAAACTGAAGGACAAGCACCGCATGAGCATGCTGTTCATCAGCCACGACCTCGGGCTGGTGGGCGAGATCGCCGACCGGGTGGTGGTGATGCGCCAGGGCACGGTGCGCGAACAGGGCGCGGCGGCCGACATCTTCGCGAACCCGCAGGATCCGTACACGAAGGCGCTGCTGGCCTGCCGGCCGACGCTGGAGCAGCGCAGCGCGCGGCTGATGGTGATCGACGACCACATCGCCGGCAACGGCCGGGCCGCCGAACGGGTGGCGAAGCCGAAGGACCCGCAGGCCCCGGTGGTGATCGAGGCCACCGGCATCACCAAGAGCTTCTGGATCCGCCAGGGCGTGTTCGGCCGCCGCGAGTTCCGGGCCGTGAAGGGCGCCAGCTTCACGCTGCGGCGCGGCCACACGCTCGGCATCGTCGGCGAGTCGGGCTCGGGCAAGACCACGCTGGGCCTGACGCTGCTGCGCCTGCACGAGGCGGCCGGCGGCCCGGTGGGCGGCCAGGCGATGTTCGACGGCCGCGACCTGCTGGCCCTGTCGCGCCAGGAGATGCTGCCGGTGCGCCGGCGCATCCAGGTCGTGTTTCAGAACCCCTACGCGTCGCTGAACCCGCGCTTCACGGTGGCGCAGACGCTGACCGAGCCGATGGCCATCCACGGCGTGGGCACGAGCGACGCCGACCGCCAGGCCCGCGCCAGCGCGCTGCTGGCCAAGGTGGGCCTCGACGACACGGCGCTGAACAAGTACCCGCACGAGTTCTCCGGCGGCCAGCGCCAGCGCATCGCCATCGCGCGCTGCCTGACGCTCGACCTGGAAGTGCTGGTGCTCGACGAGGCGGTCAGCGCGCTCGATGTCTC
>NZ_JBFXIO010000303.1:0-6542 GCF_050175855.1 Piscinibacter sp. | reverse complement strand
TCTTCATCCTGACCATCCTGCTCAAGGGCGCCATCGGCATCCTGCTGGGCGACATCAAGTACGGCGCCTCCCAGAGCGCGGCGGCGCACTGAGGTGATGACCATGAAGCGAATTGCTCTTCCCGCGGTGGTGCTGGCCCTGCTCGGCGCCGCCATCGTGTCCGTCGTCGCGCAGGACAAGCCGGCGGCGACGGCCGAAGCCGCCGCACCGGCGGCGGCCGCCTCGGCCCCGACCGAGGTGGTGTGCTTCGAGAGTCGCAAGGGCGCGACCGAAGTCGTGCAGCGCGAGATCAAGCCCGGAGTGCAGAACGTGAAGTGCTCGCCCGTGACCGGCGCAGCGCTGTGGTATGGCGATCCGTACGACGGCACGGTGCCGATGGGCAAGATGCCGCAGCTGGACATCCCGGAGAACCTCGCGGTGGTCAAGCCGCGCGCCGACAAGCTGCAGTTCCTCGCCCAATGCGGCACGGCCTGCCACAACGGCACCTTCCCGCCGGGCTTCCCGAAGAGCAACAAGCCGGTGCCGATCCCGACCATGGAGGCGATGCTGCCCGACGCGAAGGATCTGCAGCACGGCCGCGGCCGCATCTGGTGCCTGGAGTGCCACCACAACACCAAGCGCAACATGCTGGTCGACCACTATGGCGATCCGATCAGCATCGAGCAGCCGCAGCTGCTTTGCGGCAAGTGCCACGGCGACAAGCTGCGCGACTGGCGCGACGGCATCCACGGCAAGCGCATCGGCGACTTCACCAGCACCGGCAAGAAGCGCTGGTTCACCTGCACCGAATGCCACAACCCGCACAACGTGCAGGACGGCGCGCGCAACCGCGGCTTCATCGCGCTGCAGCCGGAAACGCCGCCGCAGCTGCCGCGCGGCATGAAGGATGCCTCGTTCGAGAAGACGCATCCCATCGCGCACTGAGGTGGTTGCGATGTCCGACCCAACGACCGAGACCGAGCCGCCGCTGCGCGGCGACCCGACCTGGGTTGCCCCGGCGCTCACGCGCGAGGAGCAGACGCGCCACGTCGGCAAGACGCCGATCTTCTTCGGCCCGCCGCTGGCCATCCTCACCGCCGATCAGAAGAACACTCTGCTGATCAGCGGCAAGATCAACCGCACCGCGGAGCGCTATCTGGAGCTGATGAAGTTCCACGGCGTGCCGCTGAGCGAGCCGGAGCGGCGCTGCATCGCCCACCTCTGCGGCATCGGCTTCATGTCGCCGCTGGAGATCCGCGAGCTGCCGATGGAAGTCGAGCTGACGTCCTTCGACTGCGAGGGCCTGGACAAGCCGGCCCTGGCCGCCAAGCTCGGGGCGGCGAGCTTCGCCGACCTGGTGGCGGTGGTCGAGTCGCTGGGGTTCTGACCATGTCCGGACTGGCACCGATTCGCGCACCCTGGGAGCCGGGCTTCGCCACGACGCACGCCGTGCTCGACACCCAGCACCAGGCCCTGCTGGCCGAGTGCGACCGCATGGCCGGGCTGTGCGCGTCGGCAACGGGCGAAGAGGGCCGGGCGCAGTTCGACCAGGCTTTCGTGCACCTCAAGGCACTGGTGAAGGCGCACTTCGAGGCCGAGGCCGCGGCGCTGGCAGCGTGCGGCTGCACCGAACTGGACGACCATCGCGACGAGCACGAGGAGTTCGAGTACCTTGCCGACGAGATCGCCACGGTGGAGAACTTCGACCGGCTGGAACTGCAGCGCTTCCTCGCGCTGTGGTGCATCGGCCACGTGACGGGATCGTCGCGCCAGCTGCGCGAATGGCAGCCCGAAGGCCGCACGACGGCCTGAGCGGCGTCGCAGCGGGGCCCCGCCCGGGGCTCAGCTGTTGCTGATCGCCCGCACCTCGTCGATCGTCGTGACGCCGGCCCACACCTTCTCGATGCCGTCCTGGCGCAGGGTGCGCATGCCTTCGCGCAGCGCGGTCTCCTGCAGCGCCTCGGCGCGCGCGCCGGTCTGGATCAGGCGGCGCAGCGCGCGCGACACCACCATCAGCTCGTGCACGCCGGCGCGGCCGCGGAAGCCGGTGCCGCCGCAGTGGTCGCAGCCCGGGGCATGGTGCAGGTGCAGCCGGCCATCACGGCCGAAGCGCCGCAGCCAATCCTGGCGCGTCGTGTCACGCGCGAGCGGCGTGTCGGCTTCGCCGAAACCGTGCATGTAGTCGGCCAGCAGTTCCTCGATCTCCTCGTCGCTGGCGGCACGGCTGGTGCGGCACTCGCCGCACAGGCGGCGCACCAGGCGCTGGGCCAGCACGGCCAGCAGCGAGTCGGCGAAGTTGAACGGGTCCATGCCCATGTCGAGCAGGCGCGTCACCGTCTCCGGTGCGCTGTTGGTGTGCAGCGTCGACAGCACCAGGTGGCCGGTCAGCGAGGCTTCGACCGCCGTCTGCGCCGTCTCGCCGTCGCGGATCTCGCCGACCATGATCACGTCCGGGTCGGCGCGCAGGAACGCACGCAAGGCCTTCGCGAAGGTCCAGTCGATCTTCGGGTTGACCTGCACCTGGCGCAGCCCCGGCTGGGTGATTTCCACCGGGTCTTCGGCGGTCCAGATCTTTCGCTCCGGCACGTTGATGTGGCTGAGCGCGGAGTGCAGCGTGGTGGTCTTGCCCGAGCCGGTGGGGCCGACGCACAGCACCATGCCGTAGGGCCGCTCGACCACGCGCTGCAGCTCGGCGAGGTTGCGCTCCGACAGCCCGATGCGCGGCAGCGGAATCGGCTTGGCCGAGGCCAGGATGCGCATCACCACGTCTTCCAGCCCGCCGTTGGTGGGGATGGTGGCCACCCGCAGCTCGATGCGGTGCTGCGGCACGAACTTAGCGAAGTTGATCTTGCCGTCCTGCGGCTTGCGCTTCTCGCTGATGTCGAGGTCGCACATGATCTTGATGCGCGCGATCATGGCGTTGCGGTAGTTCGACGGCAGCTCCAGGTAGGTGCGCAGCAGGCCGTCCTTGCGGAAGCGGATGCGGATCTTCTCGCGCCCCGGGTAGCTCTCGATGTGGATGTCGGAAACGCCGTCCTTGTGCGCCTCGACGACCATGTTGTTGATCAGCCGCACCAGCGAGTTGTCGCTCTGCTCGATCTGCTGGTCGTCGTCGGCGCCGCTGCCCACGCGCTGCGACTCCTCGCGCTCGAGCGATTCGATCAGCTTGTCGGTGTCGGTGAGCTCGAACGGGATCGGCGCGAGCGCCTCGGCCTCCGGGAAGCGGCCCGCCTGCAGCCCGCCGATCTTCTCGTAGGCAGCGTGCAGCACGTCTTCCAGCTTGCGGCACTGCGCCAGCACCGGCACCACCTTCATCTGGGCGATGAACTCGGCCTCTTCCACGGCGGCGCGGCGGCGCGCCGGGTCGTCCAGCGCGGCCACCAGTCGGCCGTCGCGGATCAAGAGCGGCATCATGCGCAGCCGGCTCGCGGCGGCGAACGGGATCTTGCGCAGCGCGTCGGCCTCGGCCGGGAAGGCGTCGATGTCGACCAGCGGATAGCCCATCTTGCGCGACAGCGCCACCTGCAGGTCGGCTCGCGAGACCACGCCCATGCGCACCAGCAGCTCGCCCAGCGGCACGCTGCGGTCGCTCTGTTGCTGCTGGAGCGCCTCGTCGAGCTGCGCCTGGTTGATCATGCCCAGCGAGATCAGCGCATCGCCGATGCGCACCATCGGCATCTTCGCCTGGCGATCGATGGCTTCGAACAGCTGGTCGGGCGAGACCACCTGGCGCATCAGCAGGATGTCGCCGAGCTTCTGGCTGCGCAGGTTCTTCTGCGCATCCACCGCCTGCTCCACCTGCTGCGCGGTGGCGCGCTTGTCCATCACCAGCAGCTCGCCGATGCGCGGGCCGACCTCGAACGAGGCATAGGCGGCGCGCGGCACGAACAGGCGGTGCACGCTGCCGGCCTCGTCGACCGGCGGGAAGAGGAACAGGCCGTGCTCCGTCTCGACATGGCCGACCGTGCGGCCGGCGAACTCGCCGCCGCCGTTCCAGGCGATGCGGAACTCGTTCGCGCTGCGCTGGCCGAGCAGCTCGGAGTGCGGCTCCTGCGGCGCGATCGCCTGCGGGGCCAGCGGCGTGGTCAGCGTCAGCGCGCGGAACTGGTCGAAGCGCAGCGGCAGCGTGGTGCGCGCTGGCGGGATCTGCACGTGGGCCACCGCTTCCTCGGGCACGAAGAAGGTCAGCCGGCCGGTGGTGTGCTTGTCGTTCAGGCCGACGATCTCGCAGGGCAGCGGGTCGGTCTGCGGCGTGGGGGCCGGATAGGAGGCGAACGGCGGCGTGGGCCAGGCGAAGGCGTCGCGGGCGACCTTGTCGGGCTCGCGGCGCGATGCGGCGGCGGGGCCCTTGCCGTCGGGCAACTGCCATTCCAGGGGGGCGGACAGGTCGGTCATCGGCATCCTCGCGTCTGCGCCGCGCACGCAGGCGGTCGCAGTCTCGATGGTGCGGGGCGCGGCCCCGCGCCGATGCCCGGAGGTGGACCGGAAATGCCCCTCAGTTCCGCATCTGCTGCGGCAGGAAGGTGACGAGCTGCGGGAAGGCATACAGCAGCACGACCGCCAGCACCATCAGGGCGAAGAACGGGAAGGCGGCGCGCGAGATGGTGCCGATGTCCTTCTTCGTCATGCCCTGCAGCACGAACAGGTTGAAGCCCACCGGCGGCGTGATCTGCGCCATCTCGACCACGATGACGATGAAGATGCCGAACCACAGCGGATCGATGCCGGCCTTCTGGATGGTGGGCATGATCACGCCCATGGTCAGCACCACCATCGAGATGCCGTCGAGGAAGCAGCCGAGCACGATGAAGAACAGGCTCAGCGCCAGCACCAGTTCCCACTTCGACAGGCCCAGCGAGCCGATCCACTCGGCGAGGTGCCGTGGCAGGCCGATGTAGCCCATCGACAGCGTGAGGAAGGCCGCTCCGGCCAGGATCAGCGCGATCATGCAGTACAGCCGCGTGCCGCCGAGCAGCGAGTCGCGGAAGGTGGCCCAGCTGAGCGAGCCCTGGGCTGCCGACAGGATCAGCGAGCCGACGACGCCCAGCGCCGCAGCCTCGGTGGCGGTGGCGATGCCGCCATAGATCGAGCCGAGCACGGCAGCGATCAGCAGCACCACCGGAATGAGGTGGCGCGACTCGCGCAGCTTCTCGGCGAAGCTCAGCCGTACATCCGGCTGCGGAATCTGACCCGGGTGCAGCAGCGCCCAGATCGCGATCCAGGCCGAGAAGATCAGCGCCAGCATCAGCCCGGGGATCACGCCGGCGATGAACAGCTGCGCGATCGAGACATCGGCCGCCACGCCGTAGACGATCATGATGATCGACGGCGGAATCAGCAGGCCCAGGGTGCCGGCGCCGGCCAGCGAGCCGAGCGACATCATCTCGGGGTAGCCGTGGCGCTGCAGCTCGGGCAGGCTCATCTTGCCGATGGTGGCGCAGGTGGCCGCGCTCGAACCCGACACCGCCGCGAAGATGGTGCAGCCGGCCACGTTGACGTGCAGCAGCCGCCCGGGCAGCGCCTGCATCCAGGGCGCGAGGCCGCGGAACATGTCCTGGCTCAGCCGGGTGCGGAACAGGATCTCGCCCATCCACACGAACAGGGGCAGGGCGGTCAGCGTCCAGCTCGAGGCCGATCCCCAGATGGTGACGGCCATCGCGTCGCCGGCCGGGCGCGAGCTGAACAGCTGCATGCCGATCCAGGCCACGCCCGAGAGCGTGAGCCCGATCCACACCCCGCTGCCGAGGATGAGGAACAGCGCGCCGACCAGCAGCAGCGTGATGCCGAGATCACTCATTGTGGGAAGCCTCGTCGGGCATCGGCGGCAGGCGCTGGCCGCGCGCCTCGAGCACCAGTTCATCGACGAAGGCGATGGCCAGCACCACCGTGCCCAGCGCCATGGTCAGCTGCGGGATCCACAGCGGCGTGGCGTCGTTGCCGGTGGAGATGTCGTGGAACTGCCAGGACTGCCAGGACAGGCGCACGCTGTAGAAGGCGCCCAGCGCCGCCAGCAGCGAGGCCGCGAACAGCGCCCACAGCTCCATCGCCCGCTGCGCGCTGCCGGAGAGCCGGCCGACCAGCAGCGTCACGCGGATGTGCTCGCCGCGCTTGAGCGTGTGGGCCAGCGCGAGGAAGCCCGCGCCGGCCATCAGGTAGCCGGCGTAGGCGTCGATGCCGGGGATGTTGAAGTGCAGCTGCCGACCGAGGATGGACAGCAGCACCGCCACCAGCAGGCCCACCATGAAGCAGGCCGCCAGCACGGCGCAGCCGTCGTAGAGGCGGTCGAGCGCGCGCCGCACGGATCAGGGCTTGTTGTAGGCGTCGACCAGCGCCTTGCCTTCGGCGCCGGCCTTGTCGAGCCACTCCTTCAGCATGGTCTCGCCGACCTTCTGCAGGTCGGTCTTGAGCTGCGGCGAGGGCGGCAGCACCTGCATGCCGTTGGCCTTGAGCTTCTCGAGCGTATCGGTGTTGACCTTCTGGCTGGCTGCCCAGCCGCGCGCCTCGGCGTCGGCGGCGGCCTTCAGCACGGCGGCCTGGGTCGGCTTGTCGAGCGCGTCGAAGGC
>NZ_JBFXIO010000302.1:0-6556 GCF_050175855.1 Piscinibacter sp. | reverse complement strand
AGCGGCCGCGAGACGTCGGCCAGCAGCACTGTGGCCTTCACCAGGTCTTCCACCGCCTCGGCCAGGTCCGCGGGCGGCACCAGCGACTCGATCTCCTCGATCAGGTCGTCGGCGTCCTCGAGGTCGTCGGGGTCGAGGTGCCGGTACAGCAGCGCCAGCGGCTCGCGCAGCTTCTGCGCGTCCAGCGCCATCAGCGCCGGGAAGAACTCCATCGCGGTGGCAAAGCCCGCCACCCAGCCGACCACCGCGTCGCTCGGCGAGTCGCCCTCGCCGTCGAGCTCGAACACCCACGGATCGAACCACTGGCGAGCCTGGATCGCTGCATCGAGCTCGGCATGGCGACGCCGCGCGAGGGACTGCAGCGGCCGCGCGTCGAAGCCCGGCGGCGCTGCCCGACCATCCGCGTCGGTCACGTGGGGCATCCATGTGGCTTCCGCGACACGCCGCGGCTGCAGCAGCACGCCGCAGAGGAAGCCATCGAGCGCGCTGACGTCCAGCGGCTCGAGCGGCGCGGGAACGCGGTCCAGCGCCTCCTGCAGCGCCTCCAGATCACGTTCGGTGAGTGCTTGCTGCGCGGCGGGGCGGGGCTTGGCGCCCGGGGTCGGTCGATGCGTGGCCATGCGCGATTGTGCGGCGACGACTCCTCGAACTGGGTATGGGCATGTCACACATTTCATGATCCATCACCTTCCCACGTCTTGGGGATGGCCCGGCGACGGGCACCTCCCTAGAGTGCGACGCATAGCTGTCACACGGGATCTGTCACAGATCGCGCGCTCAAAGGTCCGTAACGCCCGCCGCCCCGAACTCGTTTTGCCGGGGCATGAACAGGGCGAGAGACTGGCACCGCACCCAACGACGTCCTTACTTGAGGACTTGACACAGCCCACCAGTACCCACTGGTGGGCTCTTTTTTTGGCCATGGCGGACAATCCCGTCTTCGACCGAGAGGAGACACGCATGGGCGCCCCCGAAGCCTTCACCGCCACCACCGAAGTGGGCCACTTCATCGCCGGCCGCACCGTCGCCGGCAGCAGCGGCCGCAAGCAGGCCGTCTACAACCCCGCCACCGGCGCCGTGGCGCGCCAGGTCGCCCTGGCCAGCGAGGCCGAGGTGAACGCGGCCGTCGCCGCCGCCAAGGCCGCCTTCCCGGCCTGGGCCGACACGCCGCCGATCCGCCGCGCGCGGGTGATGAACAAGTTCCTCGAGCTGATGAACCAGCACCGCGACACGCTGGCCGCGATGATCACCGCCGAGCACGGCAAGGTGTTCACCGACGCGCAGGGCGAGGTCACGCGCGGCATCGACATCATCGAGTTCGCCTGCGGCATCCCGCAGCTGCTCAAGGGCGACTACACCGACCAGGTCTCCACCGGGATCGACAACTGGACGCTGCGCCAGCCACTGGGCGTGGTGGCCGGCATCACGCCGTTCAACTTCCCCTGCATGGTGCCGTGCTGGATGTTCCCGGTGGCGATCGCCTGCGGCAATGCCTTCATCCTCAAGCCCAGCGAGCGCGATCCGTCGCCGTCGCTGTTCATGGCCGAGCTGCTGCAGCAGGCCGGGCTGCCCGACGGCATCTTCAACGTCGTGCAGGGCGACAAGGTGGCGGTCGACACGCTGCTGCACCACGACGATGTGAAGGCGCTGAGCTTCGTCGGCTCCACGCCGATCGCGCAGTACATCTACGAGACCGGCGCGCACCACGGCAAGCGCGTGCAGGCGCTGGGTGGCGCGAAGAACCACATGGTGGTGATGCCCGATGCCGACCTCGACCAGGCGGTGGACGCGCTGATCGGCAGCGCCTACGGCTCGGCCGGCGAGCGCTGCATGGCCATCAGCGTGGCGGTGCTGGTGGGCGACGTGGCTGATCGCATCATCCCGAAGCTGGCCGAGCGCGCGCAGGCGCTGAAGGTCAAGAACGGCATGGAGCTCGACGCCGAGATGGGCCCGATCGTCACCAGGCAGGCGCTCGAACGCATCGAGGGCTACATCGAGCTCGGCGCGAAGGAAGGCGCGAAGCTCGTCGTCGACGGCCGCGGCTTCAAGGTGCCGGGCTTCGAGGCCGGCTTCTTCACCGGCGGCACGCTGTTCGACCACGTGACGCCGGCCATGTGCATCTACAAGGAAGAGATCTTCGGCCCGGTGCTCGCCTGCGTGCGCGTGAAGGACTTCGCCGAGGCGCTGGCGCTGGTCAACGACCACGAGTACGGCAACGGCGTGGCCTGCTTCACCAGCGATGGCAACGTGGCGCGCGAGTTCGCGCGGCGGGTGCAGGTCGGCATGGTCGGCATCAACGTGCCGATCCCGGTGCCGATGGCGTGGCACGGCTTCGGCGGCTGGAAGAAAAGCCTGTTCGGCGACATGCACGCCTACGGCGAGGAAGGCGTGCGCTTCTACACCAAGCAGAAGAGCGTGATGCAGCGATGGGCGTCGTCGACGCCCAAGGGCGCCGAGTTCGTCATGCCGACGTCGAAGTGATCGACGCGCTCAGTCGCCGCGGAATCCCGTCGCCTTGACCACCGCCGCCCAGCGGGCGGCCTCGGCCTTGAGCATCTTCTCGGTGTCGGCGCGCGAGGTGCCGAGCACGCTGAAGCCGGCTTCCTGCAGCTTCGCCTTGGTCTCCGGCGACTGCACCGCGGCGACGATCTGGCGGTTCAGCAGTTCCAGCGCGGCGGCCGGCGTGCCGGCCGGCGCGAACACCGCGAACCAGGCCGCGAAGTCGATCTTCGGATAGCCGGCCTCGGCGAAGGTCGGCACCTCGGGCAGCAGCGGCGAGCGTGATGCCGCCGTGGTGGCCAGTGCGCGCATCTTGCCGCCCTTGATCTGCGCCGCACCGAGCGCGGTCGACACGAACGCGCCGGCCACGTCGCCGGCCACGATGGCCGTCACCGCATCGCCGGTGGCGCGGTAGTGGATCGGCTCGGTCTTGAAGCCGGCGGCCTCGGCGAACAGCTCGGCGCCGAAGTGGCCCGGCGTGCCGGCGCCAAAGGTGCCGAAGTTGGTCTTGTCGGCCTTGGCGCGCGCGGCCTTGACGAAATCGGCCACACTCTGGTGCGGCGAGTTCGCCGGCACCACGAGCAGGAAGTCGGAGCGCACCACCTCGGAGATGCCGACCAGTTCCCTGGCCGGGTCATAGGGCAGCTTGCTGAAGGCCGGCGGCGCGATGGCGATCGAGCCCACCTCGCCGAGCAGCAGGCCGTAGCCGTCGGCCGGGCTCTTGGCCACGCCCTGCGCGGCGATCTGCCCGCCGGCGCCGGCCTTGTTGTCCACCACTACCTGCTGCTTGAGCAGGTCACCGAGCCGCTGCGCGAGCAGCCGCGCCACCACGTCCGGGCCGCTGCCCGGCGGGAAACCCACGGCGAGGCGCAGCGCGCGGTCGGGGAAGGCCTGCGCATGCGCCGGGGCGCCGGCACCGAGGGCGATGGCGCCGGCGGCGATCAACAGTTCACGGCGGGTGGAATGGGTCATGTCGGTCTCCTCGCTGGACGTCGCGATGGGCGCGAGTCTGGAGCGCGCCGGCACGGCGCGCTGTCATCCGAGAGTCCGACAGGCGGGTCAGCCCGGGGTGGAGCCGAAGCGAGCGAACAGTTCGCTGCGGAAGTGCAGCCCGAGGCGCTCGAAGGCACGCGAGCGGTAGGTCTTCACCGTGGCCACCGACAGGCCGAGGTCGGCGGCGATGCCGTCGTGGCTCCAGCCGCGCAGCAACCGCTCGCAGACGTCGAGCTCGCGCGCGGTCAGTGCCGGGCAGGCGCGCTGCAGGCTCTCGCGCGGGCCGGCCGGGGCCGGCCGATCGGCCAGCGCGAGGTGGCGCTTCACGGTGGCCATGAGCAGCGGCGCGATCGCCTCGAAGCGCTCGCGCTCGACGCCGCTGAACGGCCCCTGGTGATCGTGGTGGTAGAGGTTGACGGCCAGCAGCGAACCGTCGTCGTCGCGCGCCGCCACCGACAGCCGCTCGAGCACCCGGTGGCGCCGGTAGATCTGCTCGCGGTGGTCGCTGTTCGGCGCATCCTCGCCGCGCATGTGCAGCACCGCCACGTGGCCCGGCGCGCCGGCCGCATCGACGCGGTCGAAGCTGCGATCGCGCCGGTACAGGCCGTCCCGGTAGGCGCGGAAGCAGTCGCCGGTGGTGTCGGCCACGCCGCGGCTGGCGGAGCAGTGCAGCACCGGCGCGCGTTCGCGCCACACGCGGTAGACCGACCACGAGGCCGCCTGCAGCGGCCCGTTGAGCGCCTCCAGCGCCGCACCGGCGAAGCCGCCGTCGCCGATCGCGCCGATCAGGCCGTGCAGCGCGCGTTGGGTGGCCGCGTCGCCGCGGTGGGGTTCCAGCATGGACATCGCGTCATCCTCTCGGCCGACGTGCATTCATCGTCCGCCGTGGCGATGATTGATAACCAACTCCGCCTGTCCATTGGGGAAACAGCCACCATGCCCGACTTTCCGCCTGCTCCCGCGCTGGTGCCGATGACGCAGATCCGCTGCGAGGTCGGCGCACTGGTCAGCCTGGGCGCCGCGCCGGCCGGCGAGCGCCGCTACGTGCCGCTGGGCAGCGGATGGGCACGCGGTCCCGAGCTCGACGGCGAGTTGGTCGAAGGCGGCATCGACTGGCAGCTCGCCCGCGGCGACGGCGTGCTGGAGATCGCCGCGCACTACGTGATCCGAGCCCGTGACGGGGCGCTCGTCGAGGTGCGCAGTGAAGGCCTGCGCCACGGCCCGCCGGAGGTGATGGCGCGGCTCGCGCAGGGCGAGGCGGTGCCGCGCGACGCCTACTTCTTCCGCACGCTGATGCGCTTCACCACCGGCGCGCCGGCCTGGCAGCACCTGAACAAGGTGATGGCCATCGCCGTCGGCCAGCGCGAGGCGCGCACGGTACTGCTCGACGTCTACCGGCTGACCTGATCAGGTGCCGATCGGGCCGCCGTCGCGGCGGCGGATCACCACCGTGGCCGAGCGCGGCCGGCCGCCGAACGGCCACTTGGAGAACCGGCTCGGCTCGGCCGGGTCGCTGCGGTCGCTGGGCGTCTCGCCCGGGTGCTGAACGTTGATGAACATCGTGCGGCCGTCGGGCGTCATCGCGGCGCCGGTGATCTCGCAGTTCACCGGGCCGGTGAGGAAGCGGCGGATCTCCCCGGTCGTTCGGTCGCAGGCGAGCATCTGGTTGTTGCCGATGCGCGCGAGCTCGCCCTTGTTCATCTGCGTGGCGTGCGCGTCGGTTTGGATCCACAGCACGCCGCGCGTGTCGAGCATCAGGCCGTCGGGGCAGGCGAAGAGGTCGCCGCGGATGTTGCCCTTGGCCTCCGGCCGCTCGTTGGCCGGGTCGCCGGCGAGCACCAGGTGGTTCCAGCGCATCGTGGTGCCATCGAAATCGCCGTCTTCCGTCCAGCGGATGATCTGGCCCATCACGTTGTTGGCGCGCGGGTTGGCGGCGTCGATGCCGGGCATGCCCTTGGCACCGCGTGCGCTGTTGTTGGTCAGCGTGCAGTAGACCTCGCGGCGATGCTGGTCGATGGCCAGCCACTCGGGGCGGTCCATCTTGGTCGCGCCGAGCCGGTCGCTGGCCTGCCGGGTCTTGATCACCACCTCGCCCTGGTCGGCGAAGCCGTTGGCCGCCGTCAGCGGACCCTGGCCCTGCACCAGCGGCAGCCAGCGGCCGGTGCCGTCGGCATCGAAGCGCGCGACATAGAGCGTGCCGTGGTCGAGCAGTTCGCGGTTGGCCTGCGCCTTTGTCAGGTTCCCGCCGCCGGGTGCGATGCGATCCCGGCTGACGAACTTGTAGATGTACTCGAAGCGCGCATCCTCGCCGGAGTAGACGACGGCGCGGCCGTCCTTCGTCACCGCCACCCAGGCGCCCTCGTGCGCGGCGCGGCCGAGTGCGGTGCGCTTGATGGGTGTACTCGTCGGGTCCATCGGGTCGATCTCGACCACCCAGCCGAAGCGGTGGAACTCGTTGGGGTGCTTGCGCGCGTCGAAGCGCTCGTCGTGCTCGGCCCAGCGGTAGGAGCCGGTCTTGCGCAGGCCCCAGCGTTTCTGGTCGGCATCGGGCGCGTCGCCGCCGTCGAAGTAGTAGGCCCAGTTCTCCTCGCCGGAGAGATAGGTCCCCCAGGGTGTCATGCCGCTGGCGCAGTTGTTCAGCGTGCCCAGCACGGTGCGGCCGCCGGGGTCGGCCGCGGTCTTCATGAGCGCATGGCCGGCGGCCGGCCCCTGCACGGCAAAGGGCGTGAAGGCGGTGAAGCGGCGGGCGAAGCGCGACGGCCGCACCATCTGCCAGCGTCCGTCCTTCAGTTCGACCTCGATCACCGCGACGCCGTGCGCGGCCTGCGCCTTCCTCACCTTCTCGGCGCTCCAGGTCTTCAGGCCGTCCGGGTGCAGCAGGCCGTCGTCGACGTACTCGTGGTTCATGGCCAGCAGGCCGCGGGTGCTGCTGCCTTCGAGCGGGTAGAAGTGGATGCCGTCGTGGTGCATGCCCATCTGCAGCGCCTGGTCGGCAGCACTGTTCGAGGCATCCTCGCGCCAGGCCGGCATCGCGCCAGGCACGCCGATCGGCTCGCCCCAGGGC
>NZ_JBFXIO010000301.1:0-6579 GCF_050175855.1 Piscinibacter sp. | reverse complement strand
CGGCCTGCTGGCGCTCGCCGGCCTCCCGCTCGCCATGCACGTCGCGCGCGGTGGCGACGACGCGGATCGGCTCGCCGCCCGCATCCCGATCGGCCACGAGGGCATTGAGCTCGAACCAGCGCCAGGCCGCCTGGCCGCGCCGCATGCGGCACTCGACTCGCACCGAGTCCTCGTCGGCGCGGCGCAGCGAGGCCAAGGCCGCCTGGACGCCGGCGAGATCGTCGCCATGGAGGCAGGCCCAGAACGCCTGCGCCGGCTCGCGCGTGGTCAGCGCCGGCTCGCCGAGCAGTGCGTTCCAGCGCGCCGACAGTTCGAGTTCGCCGCGGCGCAGGTCCCAGTCCGCCACGCCCAGTTGCGACGCCGCCAGCGCCAGCTGCCAGCGCTGTTCGGTGGTGCCGAGTTCGCCGGTCAGCGCTGTCACCAGCAACGGCATCGCCGACAGCGTGGCGAGGTAGCCGGCCAGCATCGCCAGCGCGGCGGTGGGCGCCGCGTCGGCAAAGGGGCCATGGCCGAGGATCGTGCCGGCCGCCGCGATGGCGGAGATCACCAGGGTGCTGGCCGAGGCCGCGAATACGCCGCTGCGCAGCGCCAGCCAGCCCAGCAGCAGGTAGGGCAGGAACAGCAGCGGCGACACCGCGCCGGGCGCGCCGCGGAAGGCCAGCCACGCCCCCAGCAGCGCCCCGCCGGCGAGCGCCGCGCTGCCCAGGCGCTGGCGTTCGTCGAAGGCCCTCTGCAGGGTGCCCCTCGACGCCGTCAGCAGAGGTACGCCGACGACGATCACGCCCATCAGGTCGCCCACCCACCAGTAGGCCAGTGCCGGCAGCGCCGACGACCAGGGCAGCGTGCCGCTCAGCAGCAGCCAGGTCGTTCCGTTCAGCGCCGTGATCAGCGTGCCGGCCACGGCACCGAGCCCGAGCAGGCGCAGGTCGTGGCGCCGATCCAGCGCCGGGTGCAGGCCATGGCGGCGCAGCGCATCGGCGGCCAGGGCCGGGCCGGCCGAGTTGCCCAGTGCGAGCAGGGTGGCGGTCCACAGCGGCAGGCCGGTGGACAGCGCCACCAGCAGCGCGCCGAGCGCCACGGCGGGCCACAGCCGCGGCCCGAGGCGCAGCATCGCTGCGAAGGCCAGGCCGGCCGGCGGCCAGATGAGGCTGACCTGCTCGCCGAGCTGCGGCGCGGCCAGGCCGAGCAGGCCGGTGGCGTAGTACGCCGCGCACAGCACCAGACCCCACACCAGCAAGGTGGCATCGCCGTGCGGCAGCAGGGCCGCTCGGCGCAGGGCACGCAGGGTGGTCATGGCCAGTGGCGGCGGTGGCTGGCGGGGGACTTCAGACCTTGAAATCGTCGAGCTTGCGGCCCGAGGCCAGCGCGGCCTTCAGCCAGTTGGGCTGCAGGCCGCGGCCGCTCCAGGTGTCGCCGGTCGCGGCATTGCGGTACTTCGGCGGCACCTTGCCGCCTGCGCCGGCCTTGCGCGCCGCCGGCGCGGCCTTGCCGCCGAGGTCGGCCAGCGTCAGGCCATATTCGGCCATCAGCGCGCGCACCCGGGCGATCGCCTCGGCGCGGTCGCGCTTCTTGGTCAGTTCGATTTCCCGCTCGATCGCCTCTTTCTGCGACAGCAGTTCCTGCAGCGTGGCCATGTGCTTCTCCCTGGAAAACACCCGATTCCGGCCGGGCGATTCTAGGGAGAACGCCGTTTGCCGACGCCCCCCGGAATTAGTGAGATACCCGCGGATTCACTTGTAGCCGACGCGGTCGAGCATCTGCTGGACCTTCGTCTGGTTGGCCCCGGTCACGGCCACCGGAATCGTTTCGGCCTTGAACGCGCCGAGTGCGGCCAGTGCCGGGTTGGCGGTCTTCACGCTCGGCACCGCGGGCCACTCGTTGTTGCCGTCGGCGAAATAGGTCTGCGCCGAATCGCTGGCCAGATACTCGATGAACTGCCGCGCCGCGGCGAGGTTGGGCGAATTCTTCGCGATCGCGGCACCGGCGATATTCATGTGGGTTCCCCAGGACGACTGGTTGGGAAACACCACGCCGACCTTTTCGACCACGGCGCGGTCGTCGGGATTCGCCGAGCGCATCATGCGGGCGAGGTAATAGGTATTGGTCACCGCGATCCGGCATTCGCCGCTGGCCACGGCCTTGATCTGGTCGGTGTCGCCGCCCTTCGGTGCGCGCGCCATGTTGGCGACCACGCCCTTGAGCCAGGCCTCGGTGGCCGGCTCGCCCAGGTGCTGCATCACCGCGCCGAACAGCGACAGGTTGTACGGATGCGATCCCGAGCGGGTGCAGACCTTGCCCTTGTTCTTCGGGTCGCCGAGTTCCTCGTAGGTGTCGACGTCGTCCTTGGTGACGCTGGCCTTGTTGTAGACGATCACCCGGCCGCGGGTGGACAGTCCGAACCACTGCGAGCCCTGGCCGGCATCGGTGCCGCGCAGCGTGGCGGGGATGCGCTGCTCCAGTACGGCCGACTTGAAGGGCTGGAACAGGCCGTCGGTTTCGGCGCGCCACAGGCGGGCAGCGTCGACGAGCAGGATGACGTCGGCCGGGCTGGCCGAGCCTTCGCTCTTCAGCCGCGCCAGGATGCCGGCGTCGTCGGCATCGACACGGTTGATGCGGATACCGGTGGCCTTGGTGAAGTTGGCGTACAGCGCCTCGTCGGTCTGGTAGTGGCGCGCCGAGTAGAGGTTGAGCACCTTCTCCTGCGCAACGGCCGGCAGAGCGGCAGCGAGGGCAAGCGTGGCGGCGAGGGCGACGGAACGGATCTTCATGCGGGCTCCTGGAAACGGATGCCCGCATTCTAGCCACAAACGAGAATCGTTCTCAGTCCTGTTCTGTTGCGCCAGATCAAGGCGCGGCCGGCTCCGCTGCGCTCAGTTGGACGGCGGCACGTAGCCCGCCGGCTGCTCCGCGCCCTCGCCGAAGAAGAACTTCTCCATCTGCCGCGCCAGGTACTGGCGGGCGCGCTGGTCGGCGAGGTTGAGCCGGTTCTCGTTGACCAGCATGGTCTGGTGCTTCATCCACAGCTGCCAGGCTTCCTTGCTGACCTCGTTGTAGATGCGCTTGCCGAGCTCGCCGGGGTAGGGCGCGAAGTCGAGGCCTTCGCCTTCCTTCTTCAGGTACGTGCACTGGACGGTGCGGGCCATGGGTGAACTCCTTTCACAGTTTCTTGACGAGGACCTGCGAGCGCCGGTCCCAGTTGTACTTGCGCTTGCGCGCCTCGGGCAGCCAGTCGGGGTCGACGGGGGCGAACCCGCGCTTGATGAACCAGTGCATGGTGCGCGTGGTGAGCACGAAGATGCTGCCCAGCCCCATCGCCTTGGCACGCTGCTCGACGCGCTTGAGGATGCGCTCGCCGTCGCCTTGCCCCTGCACGTTGGGCGAGACGGTCAGTGCCGCCAACTCGCCGGTGCGCGACTCCGGGTAGGCGTACAACGCCGCGCAGCCGAAGATCACGCCGTCGTGCTCGATCACGGTGTAGTGGCCGATGTCGCGCTCGATCTCGGTGCGGCTGCGCTTGACCAGCGTGCCGTCGGTCTCGAAGGGTTCGATCAGCTGCAGGATGCCGCCGATGTCGTCGGCCGTCGCCTCCCGCAGGCTCTCGAGCTTCTCGTCGACCACCATGGTGCCGATGCCATCGTGGGTGAACACCTCCAGCAGCAGCGCGCCGTCGACGGCGAAGGGCAGGATGTGCGAGCGCTCCACGCCGCCGCGGCAGGCCTTCACGCAGTGGCGCAGGTAGAAGGAAGGGTCGGTGGGCTGCTGCGGGGCGGGCAGGGCGGCGAGCAGCCGTTCGGCCTCGGCCAGCGCCAGCTCGGTGTCGATCGGGCTCTCGGTGTCATCGGGCTTCTCGTGGATGCCGGGGATCTCGGTGATGAACAGCAGCTTGTCGGCCTGCAGCGCGATGGCCGCGCTGGTGGCCACGTCTTCCATCGTCAGGTTGAAGGCCTCGCCGGTGGGCGAGAAGCCGAATGGCGACAGCAGCACCAGCGCGCCGGTGTCGATGGCGCGGCGCACCGCGGTGGCGTCGACCTTGCGGACCACGCCGCTGTGCATGAAGTCCACGCCGTCGACGATGCCCACCGGGCGCGCGGTGAGGAAGTTGCCCGACACCACGCGCACAATCGCATTGGCCATCGGCGTATTCGGCAGGCCCTGCGAGAAGGCCGCCTCGATCTCGAAGCGCAGCTGGCCGGCGGCCTCCTGCGCGCAGTCGAGCGCCACCGCGTCGGTGATGCGCATGCCGTGGCTGTAGCGCGCCGGATGACCCTTGACGCGCAGCTGCTCGTTCACCTGCGGGCGGAAGCCGTGCACCAGCACCAGCTTGATGCCCATGGCGTGCAGGATCGCCACGTCCTGCGCGAAGCGGTCGAGCTTGCCGGCGGCGATCAGCTCGCCCGCGATGGCCACCACGAAGGTCTTGCCCCGGTAGGCGTGGATGTAGGGCGCGACATGGCGGAACCATGGCACGAAGGTGTGGGGGAAGACGAGGCTCATCGGCGGCAGGGTCGGGCGGCGAAGGCGATTGTGCCGCAGGGCCCGGCGGGGTCGCGGGGTTCATCTCCGATAATCCGCGCCCCGTGCCCACGCCCGCCGCCACCGCCATCCCCTCGATCGAGTTTCCGGAATCGCTGCCCGTCTCCGCGCGGCGCGAGGAGATCGCGCTGGCGATGCGCGAGCACCAGGTGGTGGTGGTCTGCGGCGAGACCGGCTCGGGCAAGACCACACAGCTGCCGAAGATCGCACTCGCCCTCGGCCGCGGGCTCGGCGCGGGCGGCAAGGGGCTGATCGGCCACACGCAGCCGCGGCGCATCGCCGCCTCCAGCGTGGCCAAGCGCATCGCGCAGGAGCTGAACTCGCCGCTGGGTGAGGTGGTGGGCTACAAGGTGCGCTTCCAGGACCGCCTGCAGCGCGGCGCCTCGGTCAAGCTGATGACCGACGGCATCCTTCTCGCCGAGACGCAGAGCGACCCGCTGCTGCGCGCCTACGACACGCTGATCATCGACGAGGCGCACGAGCGCAGCCTGAACATCGACTTCCTGCTCGGCTACCTGCGCCAGATCCTGCCGCGCCGGCCCGACCTGAAGGTGATCGTCACCTCGGCCACCATCGATGCCGACCGCTTCGCGCAGCACTTCGCCTCGGCCAAGGGGCCGGCTCCCGTCATCCAGGTGTCGGGGCGGCTGTTCCCGGTCGAGCAGCGCTGGAAGCCGTTCGAGGAGAGCCGCGAGTTCGACCTGAACGACGCCATCGGCGAGGCCGTCGACGAACTCTGGCGCGAAGGCTGCGGCGACGTGCTCGTCTTCCTGCCCGGCGAGCGCGAGATCCGCGAGGCGGCCGAACACCTGCGCAAGCACCACCCGCCGGGCGTGGAGATCCTGCCGCTGTTCGCGCGGCTGTCGCAGCAGGAGCAGGACCGCGTCTTCGAGCCGCACGGCGCGCCGCGCATCGTGCTGGCCACCAACGTGGCCGAGACCTCGCTGACGGTGCCGGGCATCCGCTACGTGATCGACGCCGGCACGGCGCGGGTCAAGCGCTACAGCTACCGCAACAAGGTCGAGCAGCTGCAGATCGAGCCGGTGAGCCAGGCCGCGGCCAACCAGCGCGCCGGCCGCTGCGGCCGCGTGAGCAACGGCATCTGCATCCGCCTGTACGACGAGAAGGACTTCGCCGGCCGGCCGCGCTTCACCGACCCGGAGATCCTGCGTTCCTCGCTGGCGGGCGTGATCCTGCGCATGAAGGCGCTGGGCCTGGGCAATGTCGAGGACTTTCCCTTCCTCGAACCGCCGCCGCGCCGTGCCATCGCCGACGGCTATCAGCTTCTGTCGGAACTGGGCGCGGTCGACGAGCTGAACCAGCTCACGCCGATCGGCCGTGAACTCTCGAAGCTGCCCCTGGACCCGCGCGTCGGCCGCATGATCCTCGAGGCGCGCGACCGCCACGCGCTCACCGAGGTACTGGTGATCGCCGCCGCCTTCAGCCTGCAGGACGTGCGCGACCGGCCGCTCGAGCAGCAGCAGGCCGCCGACAGCGCGCACAAGAAGTTCGACGACGAGCGCTCGGAGTTCATGGGCGACCTGAAGCTGTGGAAGTGGCTGGAGGACAGCAAGGGTGGCCACGGTGAACACAAGCTGAGCGTGCGCAAGCAGGAGCAGCTGCTGCGCGAGCACTTCATCTCGCCGCGCCGCGTGCGCGAGTGGCGCGACCTGCATTCGCAGCTGCACACCGTGGTGGCCGAGCACGGCTGGCGGCTGAACGGCTCGCCGGCCACCTACGAGCAGATCCACCTGTCGCTGCTGGCGGGCTTGCTGGGCAATATCGGCTGCAAGAGCGACGACGAGGACTGGTACCTCGGTGCGCGCGGCATCCGCTTCCACCGCCACCCGGGCACGCACCTGTCGAAGAAGCCGGGGCGCTGGATCGTCGCCGCCGAGCTGGTCGAGACCACGCGGCTGTTCGGCCGCGGCATCGCCGCGATCGACCCGGCCTGGCTGCCGGGCATCGCCGCGCACGTGATCAAGAAGCAGCTCCTCGAGCCGCACTGGGAGAAGAAGGCGGCCGAGGTCGTCGCGCTGGTTGGCT
>NZ_JBFXIO010000300.1:0-6621 GCF_050175855.1 Piscinibacter sp. | reverse complement strand
GTCGCGGGAGGAGGCCCAGCCCGCCGGTGACTGCGAAGAACAGCAGGGCGGATGCCCAGACGGCGGCGGCGTACACCTCGTAGGCGCGCCGCCAGGGCATCTCGTAGCGGCGCATCAGCATGTCAGGGCTCCTCGTGCGCGGCCGGCTCGAAGGCGGCAGGGTCGAAACCATCGATGCAGGCTGGGGCAACGACGAGCCCGATGGTCGGCTCGCCGCGGAAGTCGGCCGTGACGGTGGCCGGGCCATCCCGTCCGGCATGTACCAGCAGGCCGACATCGGCCAGCGCCCGACCCGCCAGCGCGGGCTGCACGCCACGCCGTTCCAGTTCAGCCAGCGGCACGAACAGGCCGGCCGCGACAGGTGCGGCGGCCGCAGCGCTGCCCGGCCCGTTCAGGGTGCTGACGACGGCCACGAGGGCATCGCGCACGGCCGGATTCAGGCGCATGGGTGCGTTCAGCTTGAAGGTCGGCGCCGCGGCCGGCGGCGGGGAGGGCGGAGGGGGCGGCGACGGGACGGCCAGGTCGGCAACGACAGCAGAGGGCGGTGCCGGGGTCTGTGGCACCGGCGGCGGCGGGGATGTGCGAGCTGCCGGTGATGTGGCCAACTCGGTGGCGTCGAGCAAAGAGAACTGGGTGCCGGGCGGCGGTGCGGGGGCTGGCGCCGGTGCAGTCGTTGGCGCTTTCTGGGTGGTCCGCGTGGCGCCAGGTGGGCAGACCAACGAGATGGTCAATGGCTCGGCCGGCGGCGTGACACCGTTCAGCAGGATCGCCGGCGATGCCAGCTTCACAGCCTCCGCGGCGGTCTTCAACTCAGGCGGCAGGACGAACCAAGTCGAGGCACCGTCCGGCTGCCGCACGAAGACCCCGGCCTCCAAAAGCAGATCGAGCATCGTCTCAGGCGCCTTCGGGATGCCGGCCAGCTGATCGGCTTCGAGGAGTGCCTGGACATCGTGGGCCGCCTGCGGCCACAGCAGGAACAGCCCATCGGCCCCAAGCCAGGCGCGCGACTTCTCCCGGTTCGGGAACCAACTGGGACTGCCGGATGCCAGCCGGCGCATGGCGTCGACCAGGTAGCGTTCGAGGTGCGAGCCAAACTGCGGCACTCCGTAGCGATCAGCGTTGGCCTGCAGGTTCCGGTCGATCACCAGCGCGAGCGAACGACGCACCAGACCGTCGAGGACGTTGTGGTCACGGTAGACCGGCTGCCCGCTGATGCTGGACAGCAGGTGCGGAACGATGACGCTGTTGTCCAGCGCCAGGTACTGGAGCGTGGCTCCCGGCACAACCAAGGGCAGTGCGAACACGCCCAGGCCGCGTGACTCGGTGGCGTTCGGCCGCCAGCGAACGAAGTAGCGAGTGGCACTGCGCGATGCCAGCCAGTCACCCAGGGGGATGAGGAACTGCGGCCACTCGCCGCCCGCCTCGTCGGTCACGATCAGGTGGCTGAGCACCCGGTGCAGTTCGCAACACAGGCCACCGATGAAGGTGGCCAGGCGCCAGCGCGGTTCAAGCTGGCGGCGCGCCGAGATCGTCGATCGTCCGGAGAAGATGTGCGCGTCGGTGCCTTGCAGGCTGTAGAACGCGACCTCCAGCCCGAGGTTCAGCAGGCCAGCAGGTGAGCTGAAGTAGTTGTCGGCGGTGGCGGGTAGGAGATGGACGTACGTGGCATAGCGCTGAAGCAGCGGCTGCACCTCCGCGTCGAAGGTGTCGCGGGACAGGCCGAAGCACAGGCGGATGCGGCTGACGAGGCCGTCGGCCGCTGCTAGCACGTCAGGGACGGGCAGGGCGGCGAAGCCCGGGTCGGACGCTGGAAAGGCTCCGTGGGAAGCTGACGAAAGCATGGCGATTGCAGGCGAGCACCCGCGGCCATGTTGATGGACACGGTTGAACGCCGACACCTGAAAGGATCACTCTCGGGCACGGCTTTCGACACCAGGCGTCGGCGGCAGGCCTGATCCGACATCGCTGGCGGTCGACATCGGGCGTGCGTCGTCCGCGTTCATACACCGCCATGGCGGGCTGCTGTCGGGCTGCTGTCGTGGTCAGCGCCGTCGGTGCTTTCGATACTGCATGCCATCGATGTCCTACCATGGAGAACCTTGTGATTGACACCGCCGAAAGAGTGACGACCGCTCGCCTGCTGACCCCGGCCGAACTCGGCCTGTGCGTGCGGCTCTTCCGAGAGATGCGCCAGTGGTCTCAGGAGCAGTTGGCTGAAATCTCCGGGCTCAACGTCCGCACGATCCAGCGGGTCGAACAGGGCCTGGCGGCCAGCCTGGACACGCGAAGGGCTCTGGCCGGTGCGTTCGAGTTCGAGGATCTGGATGTACTGAACAAGCCTTTCGCGATCCCGACGGAAGAGGAGCTCAAGGCACAGAAGGCAAGGTTCGATCGCGAACACGTCACCTTGACTGCACTCCCGCTGACGACGGGGAAGCAGTTGGCCAAGCTCACGGAAGCTCACATGATGGATCTGTCGGAGCCTGGGTTCGAGCTCGAGCGGGAGGCGGACGAGGCGTTCGCCGGATTGGTGGACTACTTCAGGGAGTACCGTGACTGCGCGGACCTCTACACCGAGTCGACCAAGTTCGAGGTGTACGACGAACTGCAGTCCCGCATCGATGGCCTGAAGGCGCTCGGCGTGTCATTGCGCTATGCCGAACGCAAGATGCAGGTGAAGTGGGGAACCGACCCCGATGCCAAGCCGATGCCGGTAAGCGTTCTGTACGTTGTCGCTTTCCCGCTGGGCAAGGAGCCGGACCAGTTTGCGACACCGAAGTCCGGCGGCATCCGCTTGTGATGCAAGTAGGACGCTGTGCCGTCCACGCCAGATCGGAATTGCTTCCTCTGTATCTCGCATCGCCATCCGACAGTGAAGGTCCTGCTGCGAACCGATCGGCTCAAGTCTGGCTTTCGCTCGTCGAGGACGTGCCAGCCTGCCCCGTCGACGAGCCAAAGGAACGCTGCAGCAGGACGAGCATCCCCAACTGCTCCGCACTCGGCGCAGCCAGCGGCTGCACCGGAAACGCCCCCTGCACCCTCGGGTCCGTCCCATATCGCTGTACCAGCTTGCAGAACGGGCAGTGGTCGTTCGAGCGGGCCACCGAGCCGTAGGCCGCCAGGAACTCGCTGTGGCAGGTCGGGCAGGTGACGAGCGAGAAGCTCCTCGAGTCGGTGAGCCACAGGCCGTCCGTGTGCGCGGCCAGATCGAAGGCGCGGTCGAAGCTGATGCGGTGCGGCGGCTGGCAGATGCCGACGTAGTGGCGGTAGGCGCCGACGAGAGCTTCACCCGCAGGGAAGTCGGCGTCTCGCAGGCGGCGATACAGGGCCACGACGATCGAGGCCTCGGCGCGGTGGAGCAGGTTGGCGCCGTGGTACCACTCCGGCGAGTCCGGCGAGCGCCCTCGAGGCACGGCCATGCGGTCCGGGAAGAGCAGGCGCAGCGCCTCGCGGGGTGGCAGGCCCGTCAGATGGCCGATGGTGCGCACGCGTGCACCGCAGGCCGCGCAGGCTTTGGCCAGTGCCAGGGCGCGCAACTGACGATCGACCCGCGACTGCATGTCGTCCGACCGGGAAACTGAGCGTCAGGCTGGCGAACTGGCCGTGACATGGCGGGGGGCGTGGACCGCGGCCAGCGGTCGCACCAGCGGCAGCGGTGTGTCGAGCAGGCTGACCAGGTCGCGGCGCGGCGGGAAGAGCGTGGCGTCGCCCAGGTTGGCCACGATGGCCATCAGCTGCTGGACGCTCATGGTGCCGAGCCGCTCGGCCTGGGTCGCGTCGAGCGAGAAGCGGCAGCACGCGGCCGTGCGGTCGTGGAGGATGCCGTCGCGGATGGTGAGCAGCAGGGTCAGGTTGGCGATCTGCACATCGGAGAGCTGGACCTGGTTCATGGTGCGTCCTCGCGTGGGGACCACGAGCCCGTGCAGGGCAGGGTGGAGGGGTTGGTCGGTGGATGCGGGTCGTGTTGCGGTGGCTGAAGGAAGGGTTCCGGCGCTGTGCGGCCAGCATAGGGTGGGCGACAGGTCGACTTCAATGGGCAGCGCGGGCCTATGCATCTGCTTACCGAATTGCCACTCGCAAGCCCTGGCGAATTCCGGCGAATGCGTGAGCGCGACCGCATGAGTCGACGTGCGGCGTGAACGACGCCCTTGTCGGGGCGCCGTGCAACGTCGGCGCCGGCACGGTCGGCGAACGGGGTTACCCCCGCTCGCCGTCGTGCCGGACTGCCTGCTCAGGCCGTGCTCAGATTGCTTCGGCCAGGCCCTTCCACTCGGCGGTGCCGAGCTCGATCAGCTTGCCGCCCAGCGCCTCGAACTCCGTGGCGCGGTCGTAGTCGTCGATCTCCTGGCTGTAGTGCGTCACCGCATTGACCAGCCCGTAGCCCGAGAGCTCACCCTCGGTGATCAGGTGCCGCAACACGCCCGAGCGCTCGACATCGTTGAGCGTGTAGCGCTGGGCCAGAACCTCGACCGTCTTCACCGGGTCGCCGACGAGGGGGATCCTCAGCGTCTTCTGCAGCTTCTGCGCCGTCTGCCGGAAGCTCGCCTCCGACACCGCCGCCTGCACCACGTCGCGCACCTTCAGGAAGAAGGCCTTGTCGTCGGCACGCAGGGTGTCGTCCTGGTAGACCTGCAGGCCCTCGTCCTCGGTGCCGAGCGAACGGCCCACATGCGTCTTGCGCAGCGACCGGTCGGCCGCGATCAGGCCGTTGCGGCAGACCAGCCGGTACAGCAGCGGCTGCACCGACAGCGTGCCCTGGCCGACCTCGGAATTCGAGATCACCACGCCGGCCTGCACCACGTCGCCCGGCGCCATCTCGTAGGTCAGGCGCGAGGTGATGCACTTCAGGTACATGCGCGTCTCGGTCAGCTCGACCGACTCGAAACGCACGTCGGGCAGCTGCTGCAGGATGGGCAGCACGCTCTCGGCGAGGTCGAAGTTGTCGAGCCGGCGGTAGCGGTCCGACAGCACCGCGCGCAGCTGGCCGTCCAGGGTGCGCAGCATGCGCCGGTCGTCCTCGCTCTGCAGCCAGGTGTTGACGTTGCGGTCCAGCAGCACCGGTTGCTCTTCGCGCATGCGCTCGAAGTAAGCGTGCGGGATCTTCAGCTTGTCGGCCAGCTGGCGGCGCGCCAGCGGCGTGACGCCGTAGCGCACCGGGTTGCCGGCTTCGTTGACGATGATGTGCGTCTGGCCGTCGTCGCCGGTGCTGTGATGCACCAGCTGCGACGGCACGATCAGGTCCTTCTTCGAGTGCAGCTGGCGCTCCAGTTCCTGGGCCAGGCTCACGAGGGTACGTCCGCTCTTCATGACTTTCTCCAATCGGGTTGGGGTGGGTGAGAAGCGGGGACGGCACGGCCCACGTCGGGGCACGGGTCCCCGCAGTGGGTTGACGACGACAACTCGCCGCATGCAGCGCGTCCTGGGTGGAATTGGCGATGCATCGGCGAGGTAGGGGCGCGACGTCGGTGACACGGGTGTCGCCATCGGTCGCGCGGGATCTCCAGGGCTGCCTTCGTGGCGCCGTTGGGCGTCACCTGGTCTGGCAGCTACCAGTCGGGAAACGACGAGGGGAGCGCGCCGGCCGCATTGCCGACGGCGCCTGACCTTTTCGCCGGCACCGGCAGGTCGTGGCGCAGGGCATGCGCCGACCCGTCCAGTGCCGCCGAAAAAGCGGGTGCGGCCCGCCGTGGCTCGCCGCACCCCAAGCTCCATGACCTCTGCCTCAGCCACCGAGGGCCACCCGGTTGCCCGAGGCCCGGTCGGCCGACGACGATGCGGTCGCCTGTCCCCGGCCCTGGTCGGGGCCGGTGGCACGCTGGCACCAAACATCGGCCCAGTCCGTGCCCGCATGGCGCGGCACGAACACCCGCACCTGGCGCGGGCCGGTGGTCTTCTCCTCCCGCTTCAGCCGCCGCGCGAGCGCGTAGGCGAAACACTGGCCGGCGAAGTCGCCGCTGGCGTCGTTGTCCGCATAGATGCAGACCTCGCGCACGGTGTCCGGTACCCAGAGCTTCTCCAGGTTGCCGGCGCTGATGCCGGCCCACACGGGCTTGCCGGTGGCCAGGTGCACCGCCAGGGCGGTCTCGATGCCTTCGCACAGCGCGAGCTGCGCGCCGGCGTCGAACAGGCGCACGGCAGCACCGTGGATGCCCGCGGAGAGCACCTTCTTCGCGTCGGCGGCGTCGAGCTTTCGGCCATCGCGCAGGTAGGTCCGGTGCAGCGTCACGGCCTGACCATCCGGCGCCTGGATCAGCGCCAGCATGGCCGGGTAGGCCGCGATCTGCCGCGACTTGCCGTCCGCACCCTTCTCGAAGTAGCCGAGCGACGGGTGGAACCGCAGCACCGGCGGATGCCGATGCAGGGTCAGCCCGCGCCCGCTCAGGTAGCGGTCGACTTCGTCGCCGGCCACCACCGGCCGCGCCTCGTCCCAGATGCGCTGCACCAGCCGACGCATGCGCTCTCCCGGCGCCGCTGGGGCACCGGCTTCGCTGGCTGCCGCCGCCGGCAGCATGCCCAGGCAACGTTCCACCTCGCACAGGGCGGCATGGAAGTCCACGCCCCGCACGGCCTGCAGCAGCTTGAAGCCGCCACCCGGGCCGCACTGCCGGCAGTGGTAGTTGC
>NZ_JBFXIO010000299.1:0-6623 GCF_050175855.1 Piscinibacter sp. | reverse complement strand
ACCAGCCGCATGTCGGGCGCTCCCGGCAGCAGCCGCTCGGCGTCCACTCCATCTGCGTGCCGCATCGGCCAGGACGCCGGCGAGAAGCTGGTGCTGCCCGCGCGCATGGCCGGCGACATCTCGCTCGATCTCGCCCCGTGGCTCGGGCCGCAGGCATGGCGAGCCCGAGCCGCAGCCGGGTGACCGGCTGGCCGTGTTGTCGGCGTGGTCCTACCCGCTCACGCGGCACCGGCCGGCAGATCGGCGCAAGGACGGCACCTAAGCTGAAGCCATCGTCAACGCAGGTCATCACGACCCGAAAGGAGCCCGCCATGCTTCGCTACGCCATCGCCTTCTTCGTCATCGCGCTCATCGCCGCCGTGTTCGGCTTCGGCGGCATCGCCGCCAGCGCCGCTGGCATCGCGCAGCTGCTGTTCTACGGCTTCATCGTCCTCGCAGTCATCAGCCTGGTGGCCAGCCTCGTCAAGAAGGGCTGACGTCGCCGCGTCGCGGCCGGGCAAGGCGTCGTCCTACATGCACTCGGGTCCTGCGCCGACACACGCTCACCGGCTGGCTGCCTAAGCTTTCTTCACCACGGCGGCATTCGGCGACAACCGCCGAGATCGCCACTCACGTCATCCAACGAAAGGAGTCCACCATGAACCGTACCGCCTCCACCGCCCGCCAGGTTGCCGACCAGGCCATCGAAACCGTTCAGGACGGTCTGGACACGCTGGAGAGCCGCACCACGCCGGCGCTCGTGCGGGCTGCAGAACGCGCCGACGACCTGATCGGTCGCAGCGCCAACGTGCTGCGCGACGGCGCCGGCCAGGTCCGCACGAAGGCCACCGAGGCCACCGAGCGCACCGCCGACTACATCCGCGAGCAACCGGTCAAGTCGGTGCTGATCGCTGCCGCCGGCGGCGCCGCCCTGATGGCACTGGCCTCGTACGGCGCGAGCCGCCGCGAACGGCGCTGAACCGGCTGACCGAGGAGCAACCATGCTGAGACCGGTGATCCGCCTTGCAACCGAGCGCCCCGAGTGGCTCGCCGAGCACCTGCTGGCCTATGGCGAGCTGGCGGGCGAGGAACTGGGGCAAGCCGCGGCCGAGTGGCGACGTCGACTGGTCTGGCAACTGGCCGCACTCGTGCTCGGCGCCATCGCGCTCACACTGGCTGGTGTCGCTGCGCTGCTCTGGATCGCGGCGCACGACGGTGCAACCTCGGTTGCCGCGCTGAGCATCGTGCCGGCGGTGCCGGCGATCGCCGCCCTGGCCTGCGCCGCCCTCGGCCGCCCGGATGCCCGCGCGACACGCTTCGAGCGCGTGCGTGGGCAGCTCCAGGCCGACGCGGCGGCGATGCAGGAGGTCACGCGATGAGCGCGCGCACGGTCGAACATCGACTCGCGGTATCGCGGGCTCGCATGCAGCGATGGCTGGTCGAGCGCGAGATCGCCGGCGCCCCTCAGGCCGCCACATCGTCGCTCGCGCCGATGATCGCGTTCGCCGGCGAGCATGCGCCCGCAGCCCTGCACGACATCGCTCAGCGCCATCCGTTCGCGCTCGCGGGCGCGGCGATCGCTGCAGGCGCCCTGCTCGCCAGCGGACGACCCGCCCCGGCGCTGATGGACTGGGCGTGCCGGCTGCTGGCCGAGGTGCCGCCCTCGCTGATCGCGGAACTGCTCATGCCCAGGGCGCGCGGCGATGCGCCTTCGAGCCAGCCCCCTCGACCCTGACGCGCGCGGGCCGATCCTCACGCCGCGCGGCACAAGCGTCCCCACTCACTCCCGCCCCGCCTTCCCAGGCAGCCCCACCCTCAACGAAGGAGAAACGCCATGAAGAACTCGCTCCAGTCCCTTTCCGCCCGTGCCCTGTTCGCCGCCATCGCAGCCAGCACTGCGCTGGTCGTGCTGCCCGGCTGCGCCGTCTCTCGAGGCCAGTCCAGCGTAGGCGAGTACATCGACGACACCACCATCACCACGCAGGTGAAGGCCCGCATGGTCGAGAACAAGCAAGTGGATGCCGCTGCGATCAGCGTGGAGACCCTCAACGGCACCGTGATGCTGTCGGGCTTCGCGAAGAGCGGCACCGAACGCGACACCGCCGAGACGATTGCGCGCAACGTCAAAGGCGTGAAGTCGGTGAAGAACGAGATCGTGGTGCGCGCGAGCTGAGCGCGCGACCATCGGTCATGCGGGAGCTGGGGCCGGTCCGCGGAGGACCGGCCCTTCTGGCGTGGCGACGGCCGATCTCAGCGATCGAACGGGCTGGAGCGCCGCGCGCCTTGCGGCTTCTTCGCGAAGGGCTTGTTGGCGCCGCTGCCACCGAACGGCTTCTTGGCACCGAAGGGCTGATGGCCGGGGCCGAAGGGCCGCTTGCCGGCGAAGCCCTTGCGCGCACCGACGGGGCGCTCACCTGCGTTCTCGGCACGCGCCGCGAAGATGCGCGGTGCCGGGATCTTCGGCTCCAGGCCGGTGACCGTGGCCACCGGGATGTCCTGTGTTGTGAAGTGCTGGATGCGGCGGATCATGCCCACGTCCATGCGCTCGGCCAGCGTCACCGCCAGGCCGTTGCGGCCGGCGCGGCCGGTTCGGCCGATGCGGTGCACGTAGTCCTCGGCCTTCATCGGCAGGCCGTAGTTGATCACGTGGCTGATGGTCGGCACGTCGATGCCGCGTGCGGCCACGTCGGTGGCCACCAGCACGCGCAGGTGCTTGTTGCGCAGGCCCTGCAGCACGCGGTTGCGCCGACCCTGCGGCATGCCGCCGTGCAACGAGGCCACGGCATGCCCCATGTCGGCCAGGCGGTCGGCCAGCCAGTCGGCGTCGCGCTGTGTGCTGGTGAAGATCACCGCCTGCTCGAGGTCGGTGCCGGTCAGGATGTGGTCGAGCAGGGCGTTCTTGTGATGGGCGTTGTCGGCCCAGTGCAGGCGCTGCTCGATGTTGACGTGGGTGTCGGTGTGCGAGGCCACGTCGATGCGCTGCGGCTCGCGCAGCAGGTTGCGCGCGAGGTGGCCGACGTTGCCGGCGAAGGTGGCGCTGTACATCACCGTCTGTCGCGACACCGGCACGTGGTCGGCGATGGTGGTGATGTCGTCGATGAAGCCCATGTCGAGCATGCGGTCGGCTTCGTCGAGCACCAGCATCTCGACGTGCTCGAGCACGGCCTTGCCGGTCTGCAGGTGGTCGAGCAGGCGGCCGGGGGTGGCGATCAGGATGTCCAGCGGGCCGCGCAGCGCCTTGATCTGCGCCGGATAGGGCACGCCACCGACGATGGTGGCCACGCGCAGGCCCTGCACATGACGACCGTAGGTATCGGCCGCCTTGGCGACCTGCATCGCCAGTTCGCGCGTCGGCGCGAGCACCAGGATGCGCGGACCGTAGACCACGCCCTTCTCGCGCCGCTTGCTGTTGTCGCCGCGGGCAGCCAGCACGCGCTGCAACGCCGGCAGGATGAAGGAGGCGGTCTTGCCGCTGCCGGTGCTGGCCGAAACCATCAGGTCGCGGCCTTCCAGCGCTGGCGGAATGGCGCGCTGCTGCACCTCGGTGGCGGTGTCGTAGCCGGCATCGGCCACGGCGCGGGTCAGGGCCTCGTTCAGGCCCAGGTTCTCGAAACTCATCGTCGTCTTTCTCGAAAGCAACGGCGCAAAACGCCGCCGGGCGGGCCGGCACGGCTCGCCCTGATCAGGTCGCGGGAAACTTCGTCGGAAGGTTCTTGGCGACGGCATCGCCGCCAACCGTGTCCTCGCCTGGGGCGGCGGGATGTTCCGAACGAGAGAAAGACGGAACGAGGTCGAAGGAGATGAACGGAGGACGCGCGGACAGATCTGCGCGTCGTTTCGCATTGTAGCCGCTTCCCCCGAGTCTTGCTGCGCCGCAACACGGCGGCCGTCGCATGACCTTGGTCAAGCGATCCGCCACCCGCGACTGGCAGACTCCCGGCCCATGCGCGAAAGCCCCGCCCTCGTCGAGTCACGCCGGTTCGGTACCCGCACCGTGCCCATGCTGCGGCCGCTGGGCTGGCTCATGGCTGGCTGGCGCGACTTCATGCGCTGCCCGCTGCCCGGGCTGCTGCATGGCCTGCTGCTGGCCGCCTTCGGCGCCGTGCTGTTCTGGGCGGCGCGCAACCAGTTCTGGCTGCTGTCCGGCGCGTTCTCCGGCTTCCTGCTCGTCTCGCCCATCCTGGCCACCGGCCTGTATGCGGTCAGCCGCCAGCTGCAGCGCGGCGGCAAGGCCAGTGTCGGCACATCCCTGGCGGCCTGGCGCCCGCGCGACGGGCGGTTGGTCGTCTTCGGCGTGCTGCTGGCCTTCGCCGGCACCGGCTGGGTGATGACTTCGGCGGCGCTGATCACCGGCTTCGCACCGGCGCCGGTGCGCAACCCGGTCGAGTTCCTGCGCGTGGTGGTGCTGGCCGAGCAGGGCCATCTGTTCGAGATCTGGCTGGCGCTCGGTGGCGTGCTGGCCGCGCCGGTATTCGCCTCCAGCGTGGTGGCCATCCCGCTGCTGCTCGACCGCGAGATCGGCATCCTCGCCGCGGTGTTCACCAGCTGGCGCGTGGTGATGGAGAACCCGGTGCCCTTGGCGCTGTGGGCCGCGCTCATCATGGCGCTGACGCTGGCCGGCATGGCCAGCGTGATGCTTGGCCTGGTGATCGTGGTGCCGTGGCTGGCGCATGCGAGCTGGCACGCCTACCGCGACCTCGTCGACACCTCCGGCCTGCCCGAGCGGCCCTGAGCGACAGGCGGCACGCGATGTTCGGCTACACCGAGGAACAGATCGCCTGGTTCGGCCTGAGCTTTGGCGTGACCGCGTTCATGCTGTACATGGTGTTCATCATCCTGCAGCTCGCGCGCGAGTCGAAGGCCGGCAAGTTCGGCACCTTCGTGCTGCTGCTGGGCCTGGGCGTCGGCCTGATCGGCTTTGCGGCCAAGGGGCTGATCAAGTACTTCCTCGCGGGCATCGTCGAATGAACGCCGCCACCGGCCCGCTGCGCCACGCCTGGTACGACGATGCGCTGGCCTTCGCCACCGGCACGCTGTTCATCGCCATCGGCGTGGCGATGTTCACCCACGCCGGGCTGCTCACCGGTGGCACGGCGGGCCTGGCCTTCCTGGCGCACTACGCCACCGGCGTCGGCTTCGGCCCGCTGTTCTTCGCGATCAACCTGCCCTTCTATGCGCTGGCCTGGCGCGCGATGGGCCGCAGCTTCACGGTCAAGACCTTCGCCGCCGTTTCGCTCCTGTCGGCGCTGACCAGCGCCATCCCGCGCTGGGCCGGCTTCGCCGTGCTCGACCCCTGGTTCGCCGCGGTGGCTGGCGGGCTGCTGATGGGTGCCGGTTTCCTGGTGCTGTTCCGCCACCATGCCAGCCTGGGCGGGCTGAACATCCTCGTGCTGGTGCTGCAGAAGCGCTTCGGCTGGCGCGCCGGCTGGGTGCAGATGGGCATCGACGGGGCGATCCTCGTCGCCTCGCTGGCTGTCGTCGAGCCCCAGCGGATCGCCATGTCGATCGTGGGTGCGCTCGCGCTCAACCTCACGCTAGCGCTGAACCACCGGCCCGGGCGCTACGTGGCGTTCTGAGCCGTTATCGCCCCGGACCTTGCGCAAGCATGCGCAAGGCCGTGACCGAGGCGAGAGATCGTCCTCAGGACGATCTCTCGTCCGCGGTCACCCCATGTGAAGACCCCCGTTGCAGGAGAAGTCGGCACCCGTCGTGAAGCCCGACTCCTCGCCGGCCAGCCAGCCGACGATGGAGGCGATCTCCTCCGGCGTGCCCAGGCGCTTGACCGGGATGCCGGCGACGATCTTGTCGAGCACATCCTGGCGGATCGCCTTGACCATGTCGGTGCCGATGTAGCCCGGGCTCACCGTGTTCACCGTCACGCCCTTGTTGGCCACTTCCTGCGCCAGCGCCATGGTGAAGCCGTGCATGCCAGCCTTGGCTGCCGAGTAGTTGGTCTGGCCGAACTGGCCCTTCTCGCCGTTGACCGACGAGATGTTGACGATGCGGCCCCAGCCCTTGTCGAGCATGCCTTCGATCACCTGCTTGGTGACGTTGAACAGGCTGGTGAGGTTGGTCTCGATCACCGCGTCCCAGTCGGCGCGGCTCATCTTGCGGAACACGCCGTCGCGGGTGATGCCGGCGTTGTTCACCAGCACGTCGACGACGCCGTGCTCGGCCTTGACCTTCTCGAAGGCCGCGACCGTCGAATCCCAGTCGCCGACGTTGCCGACCGAGGCGTAGAACGTGTAGCCCAGGGCCTTCTGCTCGGCCAGCCACTTGTTGAAGTCACGGCTCGGGCCGCAGCCGGCGATGACCTTGAAACCGTCCTTGTGCAGGCGCTGGCACATCGCGGTGCCGATGCCACCCATGCCGCCGGTGACGTACGCGATCTTCTGAGCCATTTGTCTTCTCCTGGTTGAATCCGTTGGTGGTGTGGTTCTTTCAGCGCTCGACGGTCAGGGCCACGCCCATGCCGCCGCCGATGCACAGCGAGGCGATGCCCTTCTTGGCGTTGCGGCGCTGCATCTCGTGCAGCAGCGTGACGAGGATGCGGCAGCCGGACGCGCCGATCGGGTGCCCGATGGCGATCGCGCCGCCGTTGACGTTGACCTTGCTGGTGTCCCAGCCCATCTCCTGGTGCACCG
>NZ_JBFXIO010000298.1:0-6631 GCF_050175855.1 Piscinibacter sp. | reverse complement strand
CCTCGGCTCAGCGGTCAAGCGCACACCGCGGGAGCGGCTGCGTACGCCCAGCACGGTGCGCTTCGGCGTCATGAAGCCGTCGCGCTCGACCACCTCGACACGGCGGCCGTGCGGGATGGCGCCGGTGGCGTAGGAAGAATGCGGCAGCACGGTGACACGCGCGTCCAGCTCGGCGGCAACGCTGAACAGCGGGCCGTTGTTGCCGGTGTCGTGGTCGGTGAGCACGAAGTGCGGACGGCTGCCGGCCAGCGCGCGGCGCAGGCCGTGATAGTTCACCGCCTGCATGTAGCAGCGCTGCGCGAACAGCTCCGCCTGGACCTGCAACCCGGCGCGCACCGGCAGCAGCGCCCCCAGGTGCTGCTCGAACACGGCCCGGGCACGCTCGCGGTAGACGGTGCAGGCCTCCGGCGCGTCCGTTGCGCTGGCTCGGGAGATCGGCTGCGCGAGCACCGCGTCGCGGCGGATCGGCAGGTCCCAGAACGTGCTGGGAAGGTCGACGTTCGAGGCGAACACGGCGGTGATCTGCCGCTCGTAGACGTCCAGATGCCGGTAGGTGGTGGGGATGTGCGTGATCGCGTCGGCGCGACCCTGCTCCACCCGGGCACGGATGGCGTCGAAGTCGAAGCAGTGCGCGAAGGTCCCGCTCTGCCAATGCTTTCCGGCGGGATAGCGGTCGAGCACCCGCCAGCGCGTCGAGGCGCCGGCAAACATGTCGGTGGCGACGCAGGCGTCGTAGTAGAAGAGCTGCGGGTTGTCCGGCCGGAACACGCCGACCTGAGTCTCGGGGAAGCTGCGTTCGCAGATCTCGCCGAGGTACCTGAACAGCAGCGCCCGCACGAAGAACTGGCGCAGCAGCGACTGGTCCCAGCCCTGCAGCAGGCCGTCGCCGAACAGCGCCTGGCGCTCGCGCGTGAGCCGCTGGTCGAGGGCGGCAGCGTGCGTCGAGGCCTCGGTGAACACGCGCGACTGCAGGTGGCGGCCGACGTCGAGCGCGCGGAACTCGAAGGGCGCGAGATCGACCCCGGCAGTCACCGCCGCCTCCACCAGGCCCGGGTCGATGAACAGCCGCTTCAACCCCTGGTAGCGGTGCTGCGTCGCCTGGAAGTGGGCGATGTCGCTGGGCTGCAGGAACAGGAAGGCGTCGACGGTCATGGCATGCGGCTTTCGAGCGCCGGGGCGCTCTGCGGGATGCCTGCCATTGAAGCCGGCTTCGCGCCAGCGCATGCGCCGAACAGCACGGCCACAGCGGCGCTCTTCCGGGCATCGCCGCGGGCCGCGCGCGCGGAAGATCGGCGCAGGACCCACCCCCGGAGACCGTCATGATCCGCCTCTTCATCGGCTACGACCCGCGCGAGACCGTGGCCTGGCACGTGCTGTCGCACAGTATCCTCGCGCGATCGTCGGCGCCGGTGGCGATCACGCCGCTGGCCCTGAACAACCTCGGCGCGCAGATGTGGCGCGAGCGCAGCCCGCTGCAGTCGACCGACTTCGCCTTCTCCCGCTTCCTGACGCCCTGGCTGTGCGGCTTCGAGGGCTGGTCGATCTTCATGGACTGCGACATGCTCGTGCGCGACGACATCGCCCGCCTGTGGGAGCTGCGCGACGACCGTTACGCGGTGATGTGCGTGAAGCACGACCACGTTCCGACCGAGACGGTGAAGTTCCTCAATGCACCGCAGACCGCGTACGCGAAGAAGAACTGGTCCAGCGTCATGCTGTTCAACAACGCGCGCTGCCGGGCGCTGTCGCCTGAGTACGTGAACGCCGCCACCGGCCTGCAACTGCACCAGTTCAAGTGGCTGGAGTCGGAATCGCTGATCGGCGAGATCCCGCACGGCTGGAACCACCTGGTCGGCTTCGACGCCTACGACCCCGACGCCGCCAACGTGCACTTTACCGACGGCGGCCCCTACTTCCACGAGCATGCGAACTGCGACTATGCGCAGGAGTGGTTCGCCGAGCAGCAGCGCATGCTGCGCGTCGACCAGCGCGAGACGGTGGGCAAACTGGTGGTGGCCGAGCCGGTGATCGCCCCGGCCGGGGAACGCCGCCTGGCCGACGCCGCCCGCCGCTGAAACGACGACGCGGGGCCCATGGGCCCCGCGCTGCTTCGGGATCCGCGAAAGGGCCTCAGCCCTGGTTCAGCACGGTGGTCGACTGCAGCGATTGCACGATCACCGCGAAGCCGTTGCTGACCGGCTCCACCCGCAGCAGCTTGAAGCGCTGCTCGAGCTGGGGCAGCCACCACTGCGGCGGCTGCTGGATCAGGTGGGCGTTGCGGCCGTCGGCGAGGAACTTGCCCGCCGGGCCGGTGTGGATGGTGAAGAAGCCGAACGGATCGCACAGCGCGGCCAGGTGGTCGAGCACGTTGTCCAGCAGCTCGGGCTCGATGTGCTCGAGCACGTCGATGCACACCACCAGGTGCGCCGGCTGCGGCGGTGCGGCGTACTCCGGCACGGCCGGGTCGTAGCCTTCGTAGCGCAGGCCGGGCGGCAGGCTCAGCACCTGCAGCAGGCTGCGCTTGCTGCCGCAGCCGTAGTCGAGCAGCGTGCGCGCGCCGCAGATCTCGATCAGCGCCGACACCGGCTCGCCATACTGCAGCGCGGCCAGGCCGTAGTTGCCCTGGGCGTGCAGCGCGGCCTGCTGGGCGCGGTAGCTTTCGGTGATGGTGGTGGTGGCGGGGATCATGCGGATTTCCTCGTTCAGGCCAGTGCCTGCTGGGGCCGGCGGCTGCGTTGCAGTTCGCCACACAGCGTCGGAATGCGCTCCAGCGCGGGGTACTTGTCGAGCAACACCTGTGCGCTGGCGTGAAAAGCCTCGGGCAGCGACCACGCCGTGCTCGAGTTGTGGAACAGCGGCGTCTCGACGATGCAAGCCTGCTCCTGCGGCCGGCCTGCGGCCTGGGCCTGCAAGCACAGGTCGGTGGCCCACAGGTGCCAGCCCAGCGTGCGGTCGATGCTCACCGCGGCATCGCGGTGCAGCGCGACGGCGAATTCGTCGATCGACAGCGCCGCGTCGGTGCCGGGGTGGCGGAACAGGTTCGTGCGGTCGATCACCATGCCGGCGTGGCGCACGCTGCGGTCGCCCTGGCCCGACGCGGCCAGACCGGCGAAGCCCACTGGCCCGCGGGTTCGGCCGGCGGCTTCGAGCGCGCCGAGCTCGCGCGCCAGCGCGAATCCGCTGCCGGTGGGGAAGTAGACGTCCTGGTGCACCAGCAGGTGCCACGCATGGCGGGCGCGCTGGGTGGCGAAGGTGTAGGCGGTGGCCGCGCTGTCGGCGCCCTGCACCGGGATGATCTCGGCATTGATCTCCTTGAGCCCCGGCGAACGCGCCACGTTCAGCTCGTACTGCCAGACGCGGTTGACCGGCACGATCACGCTGATCGGCACGCTCGGGCCCTGGCCGCGCAGCGCTTCCATCGCCCACTTGCGGCAGACGATGACCATCTGGTAGCAGCCGAGATTGCGCACCGCCGTCTCGGCCGGAATGCCGAGCAGCTGTGCGGCCTCGACGATCTTCGCCGCGAAGTGCGTCTGCGGCACCTCGACGCGGTACTGGTCGTGCAGGTGCGGCAGCCAGCCGGCGTCGAGGAAGGTCTTGAAGGCCGAGGCCGGCGAGTAGAAGCGCACGTGGGTCTGGTCGAGCAGGCCCATGGTGTCGTAGCTGATGTCGCCGGCCACCATGCGCTCGATCACCGACAGGTGCGCCATGTTGGGCAGGCAGCAGACGATCTGCGCGCCGGGCGTGGCCAGGTCGTACAGCGATTCGAGCAGCCGGGCCGGTTCGCGCACGTGCTCGAGCAGGTCGCCGATCACGATGGTGTCGAAGCCGCCCTCGAGCTGCCCGAGGTCGGCTCGGTCGAGGTCGAGCTGGATCACCCGGTCGAGGTGCTGGGCGGCGGTGGCCGCGGCGTCGGCCATCAGCTCCACGCCCCACCAGGTCACGCCGGGGTGCAGTTCCTTGAAGCGGCGGCCGAGGCGGCCGTTGGCGCAGCCGAGCTCCAGCACGCGCTTCGCATCGGCCGGGATCGCCTGCAGCAGCTTGAGGTTCAGCCCGTCGTAGTAGTCGCTCATGCCAAGCCCTCAGCCGTTGACCGCCAGCGCTTCGCGCAGGGCGTGCACGTTGCTTGCCGCCGCAGCCGGCACGGCCAGCTCGAACGGGTCGTCCGGCAGCCGCACCTGCGGCTGCATGGCCTGTGCGTGCATGCGCTCGGCCGGCGTGGTCTCGATCTTGCGCAGCGTCAGCCGCATGAAAGCGGCCTGGCCCTGCTCGCAGGGCTGCACGCGCTCGTCGAGGTAGGTGCTGCTGGCGATCTCGAAGCGGTGCTCGTACCAGCCGAGGTACCAGAACCAGTCGGTGTAGTAGGTCCAGCTGTTCTCGTTCAGGGCGCGCACGTGGGTCGGGTCCTGCCAGGCCGAGCGGGCGTGCTCGTAGGGCACCTCGATGCGGAACTCGCCGCCGGGCTTGAGCAGCTTCAGGCAGTTGCCCATCAGCGTGACCAGGTCGGGCACGTGCTCCAGCACGTTGTTGGCATTGATCAGCTCGACGCTGCCCTCCTCGAGCAGCAGCTCGCCCTGAGTCGGCGTGGCGGCGCGCAGCGGCAGCTCCAGCGGCTGGGCCAGGTCGAGCAGCAGGTCGGGCTCGGTGCGCGCCACGATGTCGAGGTTGAGCCAGCCGGGGTGATAGTCCTTGCCCGAGCCGAGGTTGATCAGCGTCGGCTGCCAGGGCCCGCTGGGCAGGCGCTTGGTGACCTCGCCGGCGTAGCCTCGCGCGAAGCCGAGCACGTCGGCATAGTCGGCGATCGGGTCCTGGGTACGGAAGCGCTCCAGCGCCGCGTTCATCGCCTCGTAGTAGGCCGGGGTGCCGAAGTCCTCGGTGAAGAACTGCTCGAGTTCTCCCTCCTGCAGCCACAGCACGCTGTCCTCGAAGGCTTCGTGCGGCAGCGTCTTCGCCGTGCGCTCGGAGATCACCGGCGTGCCCAGCGACAGGCAGTGCGCCACGCGCGCTTGCTCGAAGCGGCAGCTCTCGTAGTAGTGGGCGTTGACCACTGCCTTGGACTGCAGGATGTACGCGTCGCGCTCGGCGCCGTACAGCGCGCCGTCGAACATCGCCACGGTGCGGCCGCAGGCCTCGATGCGATCGATCCAGGCCTTGCGGCGCTCGTTCATGCTGCCGATGAACAGCAGGTCGATCGGCCGCTCTTCCAGCGGGATCGGGTTCGCCGGCGCCAGGTACGGAGCGTGCAGGATGGGCGCCACCGGCACGTCGGCCGGGTCGGCGGCGTAGGCGGCCACGTTGCCGGGGTCGTAGTCGACCACCGCCGAGCGGCGCAGCAGCTCGATGAAGCTCGGGTGCATCTGCCGCCCGCCCTCACCGAGCTGCTCGAGGTTGACGAAGATGCATGCGTGACGCTCGGCCGCGGCGGTGTTGAAGCCGTCGTGCGCGCCGAAGACGAAGTTGATCGCGCCGTGGCGCAGCCGGTTCTTGGCGATGGTCACGTTCGCGCCGAGGCGGCGGAACATCCAGCGGTAGTAGCGCGCCTGGTCGAGCAGGCCCAGCCAGTGCGGCGAACCCAGCGGCTGGCAGATGCTGAGGTGGATGTCGGCGGTGGGGCTCATGCGCGGCGGCCTTTCTCGGGGGTCGTCGATGGACGTGGGCCACCCGCGTGGTGGCCGCTGTGCGAGAAGGTTAGGCGCCGCCGGCCGCCCGAAAGCCCGGATGTGCGGCGCGAAAGCCGCTCAATTGCCGTTCAGATTCCGCTCGAACGGCCGGCGGGCAGGTGCGCCGGGGCCTGGCCGGCGCAGGCGCGATGCCAGATCCGCTCGTACAGCGCCTCGATGTCGCGCGCGAAGCGCTCGCCGTCGAACAGGCCGGACGCTTCGCGCTGCTCTCCGAGGTGAGCCCGCAAGGCGGCACGGCGCAGCCCGTCGTGGACGAGAGCCATGACGGTGTGCACGTAGCCGGCCTCGTCGGCGCAGGCCAGTTCGTCCAGGCCGACCTGGTGCAGCAGGCTGGCGGCCACGCGCTGGGCGAAGGTCGAACCCTGAATCGTGACCACCGGCACGCCCATCCACAGCGCTTCGCCGGCCGTGGTGTGGGCGTTGCACGGCCAGGCGTCGAGGAAGACGTCGGCACAGGCCAGGCGCGCCAGGTGCTGCTCCAGCGGCAGCAGCGGCGCGAACACCAGCCGCTCCGGGCCGATGCCACGCTCGCGCGCGGCAGCCCGCAGTGAATCGCGCACATTGGCGTTCCATTCCAGCAGCCACAGCACCGAGCCGGGCACACGCTGCAGCACCTCGCACCAGCGCGAGAACACAGCCTCGGAGATCTTGAACGACTGGTGGAAGCCGCACAGCACCACTGCGTCGCCGGGCAGCCCGGCCTCCGCCCGGCTCGCCGGCGCCGGCCGCGCCCGCCGCGCATCGTTGGGCTGGTAGCAGCCGGGCAGTTGGGCGATCTTCTCGGTGAAGTGGGCCTCGTGGGCGATCGGCGTGACGATCGGGTCGCCGATCACGTAGTCGATGAAGCGCGCGCCGCTAGTGCCGGGAAAGGCCAGCCAGTTCAGCTGCAGCGGCGCCGGCCGCGCGGCCAGCACCGGCAGCAGCGTGCCGTCGGTGGCGCCCTTCACGTC
>NZ_JBFXIO010000297.1:0-6670 GCF_050175855.1 Piscinibacter sp. | reverse complement strand
GGAGATGACATCGGTGTTGATCTGGCCCATCAGCAGGCCGAGCAGGATCATCGCGATCGCCTTGACCAGCGAACCCGAGGCCAGCACCACCGCGCCGATCAGGCCCAGCACCATCAGCGAGAAGTATTCGGCCGGGCCGAACTTGAAGGCCAGTTCGGTCAGCGGCGGCGCGAAGGCGGCGACGATCATCGTGGCCACCGAGCCGGCGAAGAAGGAGCCCAGGCCGGCCGCGGCCAGCGCGGCGCCGGCGCGGCCCTGGCGGGCCATCTGGTAGCCGTCGATCGCCGTCACCACCGAGCTCGATTCGCCCGGCACGTTGATCAGGATCGCGGTGGTCGAGCCGCCGTACTGCGCGCCATAGTAGATGCCGGCCAGCATGATCAGCGCCGGCGTCGCATCCAGCGAGTAGATCGAGGGCAGCAGCATGGCGATCGTCGCCACCGGCCCGAGGCCGGGCAGCACGCCGATCAGCGTGCCGAGCAGCGCGCCGCCGAATGCATACAGCAGGTTCTGGAAGGTGAAGGCGACGCCGAAGCCAAGCGCCAGGTTGTCGAGCAGTTCCATCGTTCGCTCCTCAGCCCATGAACCACGGCTTGAGCGGAATCGTGAGGTTCAGCCCGTAGATGAACACCAGCCAGCTGAAGGCGGTGATGATGACGGCGTTGACCGCCGCTTCGCCCGGATGGAACTCGTCGCCGGCCAGCGCCGACGTGATCACCAGCAGCGGCAACGTGATGAACATGCCCAGGCGCGGCAGCAGCAGGCCGAATAGCACCATTGAGCCGACGATGATGATCAGCGGCTTCCAGGCGAAAGCGCCCACAGGATCGCCGCCTTCGACCTCGATCGTCAGCGCCTTGAACAGCACGACGGCGCCGAGTACCGCGGTCAGCAGCCCCAGGCCGAACGGGAAATAGCCCGGGCCGGGCCGCGCCGAACTGCCGAAGCTGTAGTCGGTCGCTCCCCAGGCGAAGCCCAGGCCGACCGCGATGAACATGAGGCCCGACCAGAAGTCGCGCTGGCTCTTGATCTTCACTGCAATCTCCTCCGCGAACGGACTGTTTGCGGCGGATTCTAGGCAGCGATACCCGAGTGCCCGGTGTGGTTTACACGTAAGCTGACGGCCCCGCGGCCGGCGTGCCACCTTGGCTCATTCCCAGCCTGGCGTGGCGCGGAGCACTTCTTCCAGTGTCGTCAGACCTTCGGCCACCTTCATCGCACCGGCCACGCGCAGCGGGCGCAGGCCGCTGTGCAGCGACTGCTTGCGCAGCCGTGCGATGTCGGTCGTGGGCGTGACGCACTGGCGCTCTTCCTCGCCGATCGTCAGCAGTTCGTACAGGCCGGCACGGCCGCGGTAGCCGGTCATGCGGCATTCGAGGCAGCCCACCGGCTTGTAGGGTTTCACGCCGCCCGTCAGCCGCCAGGGCTTGACGAACTCGCCGAGTTCCTCGCGCGACAGCGCATCGTCCGGCTGCTTGCACGACGGGCACAGCGTGCGCACGAGGCGCTGCGCGAGCACGCCGATCACGGTGGCGCCGATCAGGTAGGGCGGCACGCCCAGATCCTCGAGGCGCGTGATCGCCGAGACCGAGTCGTTGGTGTGCAGCGTGCTGAAGACGAGGTGGCCGGTCAGCGCGGCCTGGATGGCCATCTCGGCGGTTTCCAGGTCGCGGATCTCGCCGACCATGATGATGTCCGGGTCCTGCCGCATCAGCGCGCGCAGTCCCTCGGCGAAGTTGAGGTCGATGGCCGGCTGCACCTGCGTCTGGTTGAACGCCGGCTGGATCATCTCGATAGGATCCTCGATCGTGCAGACGTTCACCTCGTCGGTGGCCAGCCGCTTGAGCGTCGAGTACAGCGTCGTGGTCTTGCCCGAGCCGGTCGGGCCGGTGACCAGGATGATGCCGTGCGCCTGCGACACCAGCTCTTCCCAGCGCTTGCCGTCGTGGGCACCGAAACCGAGCGCATCCATCGACTTGACGGTGGTCTCGGGGTCGAAGATGCGCATCACCATCTTCTCGCCGAAGGCGGTGGGCAGCGTCGACAGGCGCATCTCGACCTCGTCGCCGCTCGGGTTGCGTGTCTTGATGCGGCCGTCCAGCGGACGGCGCTTCTCGACCACGTCCATGCGGCCGAGCAGCTTGACCCGCGCGATCATCGCGTTCATCACGCCGGGTGGCACCTGGTAGACGTTGTGCATCACGCCGTCGATGCGGAAGCGGATCACCGAGCGCTCGCGGCGCGGCTCGAGGTGGATGTCGCTGGCGCGCTGGTCGAAGGCGTATTGCCACAGCCAGTCGACCACCTGCACCACACCCTGGTCGTTGGCGTCGAGCTGCTTGTTGCTGCGGCCGAGCTCGACGAGCTGCTCGAAGCTGGAGATCGACGAGGTCTCGCCGGTCTTGATGGCCGCGCGCACCGAGCGCGACAGGCTGTAGAACTCGGTGGTGTACTTCTGCAGCTCGACGGGGCTGACCACCACCAGCTTGATCGGCTTGCCGGTATGCGCCTCGATCTCGGGCACCCAGCCGGTGTCGCAGGGCTCGCAGGTGGCGATGGTCACGTCGCGCAGGCCGACGTTCAGCGGCAGTGCCTTGCGGCGCTCGGCGTAGCTGATCGACATCACCTCGGCGACGCGGCCGACGTCGACCTTGAGCGGGTCGATGCGCACGTAGGGCAGCTTGACGCGGCCGGCCAGCCATTCGGTCAGCGCCTCGACGTCGAGCACCCGGCCCTGGCCCGGATCCTTGTCGCGCTGCAGGCCGAGGCCGGCAATGCGCACCAGCGGATGCTGGCGGCTGTCGGTGCCGTGGAAACGCTTCTCGGTGGCGCGGGCCACCTCCTCACTCAGGACGCCGTCCTTCCGCATCCAGCGCAGCAGCACGCGCCAGTCCAGCGGGCCGACGTGCGGCTTGTCGAAGGCAAGATCGGGAGCGTTCATGCGGGTGGGAGGACGGAGTCCGGCAAGGGGCGGATCATGCGCAGCCATTTTCGCGCCGGCAAGCCGAACCGGGTGTCGATCTGTTGCGCCCGGGCGGCGAGTTCGTCACGCTCGGGCAGGCTGGATCGCTTGAGCGCCAGCACGATGGTGTTGCCTTCGCGCGTCGGCTGCATGGCCACCACCACGCCGCCGGAGAAGGCGGCGGCGATGCGCCGCGCGCTGCGCGCGAAGCTGGCGTGACGGCCGAACAGGTTCACGCTCATCACGCCACCCTCGGCCAGCACGCGCGCGCAGCCGCGGTAGAAGGCCTCGCTGTCGAGCACCGGGCCGGCGGCCTCGTGGTCGTAGACGTCGACGCACAGCACGTCCACCGAGCCGGGCTCGGCGACCTCGTCTACCCAGTGCTGGGCGTCCATCTCCAGCACGCGCAAGCGCAGCCCCTGCGCAGGCAGGCGGAAGAAGGCGCGGTTGACACCGATCACCGTCGGGTTGAGCTCGACCACCGTGGTCTTCATCTTCATCACGCCGTGCGTGAAGCGCGTGATCGCGCCGGCGCCCAGCCCGAGCTGAACGGCATGGCCACGGGCCACCTCCTCGGTGGGCCGCAGCAGCATCCAGGCCATCATGCGCTGCACGTATTCCAGCTCGATCTGCGCCGGCTTCTTCAGCCGCATCGCGCCCTGCACCCAGGGCGTGCCCAGGTGCAGGTAGCGCACGCCGTCGTGCTCGGAGATGGTGGCGGGCGCCAGTTCGGGCGCGGTCTCCTTCTTTCTCGTCGTCATGCCAGTCCGTGAGAGACGAAGGCGGCCCGCCAGGCCGCCAGCTTGCGTTCGAAACTCCAGCTCGCGTTGGCCGGGCTGGTGGACGGCAGGCGGATCACCTCGACGCCCAGCGTGCGCGTGATGGCCATGGCGCGCGCCGACTCGCCGCCGTTGTGCGCCACCGCCTGCAGCTTCGGCGCGCGGCGCTTCAGGCTGGCCAGGTCGTTGGGCACGCTGTCCTCGATGGCGCTGTCCAGGCTGCCTTCGCGGCGGCAGCGGGCGTAGACGTCCCAGATGCCCAGGCCGCGGCGCTTCACCTCGGCCAGGCGCGCCCGGTACGGCATCGCCACCAGGTCCACACCCCAAAGCGCCGACAGCAGCGGCCAGAACTGATTGCGCGGATGGGCGTAGTACTGCTGCGCCTGCAGCGAGGCCACGCTCGGAAAGCTGCCCAGCACGACCAGCCGCGTCTCGCGGCCGATCACCGGCGCCAGGCCGTGCAGGAGCGCGCCGCTCATGCCGGCAGACGCGGCAGCGCCGCACGGGCATTGGCGGTGGTGGCCGCGGCGAACTCGTCGACCGCCATGCCGCGCAGCCCGGCCAGCACCGCAGCGATGCGCGGCAGCTCGGCCGGCTCGTTGCGGCTCGCCTGCCCGGCGGCACGCTCGGCCGCCGTGCGGTACAGCCAGTGCGGCGGGATGTCCGGCGCATCGGTCTCGACCACGATGGACGGCAGCGGCAAGGTGCGCGCCAGTTCGCGGATCTGCAGCGCGCGCTCGAAGGTGGCCGCGCCGCCGAAACCGAGCCGCAGGCCCAGGCCGATGAAGGCCTGCGCCTGCTGCGCGCTGCCGTTGAAGGCATGGGCGATGCCGCCGCCCACCTCGATGCGGCGCAGCTGCTTGAGCAGGCCGTCGGCCGAGCGGCGCACGTGCAGGATCACCGGCAGGCCGTGGCGCCTGGCGAGCCGGAGCTGCGCGACATAGAAGCGCTCCTGCCGCTCGCGGTCGAGCCCGGGCACGAAGTGGTCGAGCCCGATCTCGCCGACGGCGACCAGCCGCGGGTCGTCGCGCAGCGCGGCCAGCGCGGCGTCGAGCCGGTCGAGGTCGTCTTCGGCCGCGCGGTGCACGTACAGCGGATGGATGCCCAGGGCGTAGGCCAGGCCGTGGGCGTGCGCCAGCGAGCGCACCGTCTCGAAGTTGGCCGCCTCGACGGCTGGAAGCACCTGCATGCCCACCCCGGCAGCGCGGGCGCGCGCGACCACGGCGTCGCGGTCGGCGTCGAACTCCGGGGCGTCGAGGTGGCAGTGGGTGTCGGTCCACATGGGCGCGCATGATGACAGCCCCGCGAGTGGCTGCACCGTGACGCGGGCCGGCCGGTCGTGCTACCGTAGCAGCGCATCCCGTCCGTTGGGCGTCGCGCCGGAGCAGTCGATGAAGAAGGCACCGCTGTACAGCCGTTCTCGCCGGGGGGTGGCCGCCCCAGAAGCGCCGCCTCCGCCGACTGCCGCGCCCGTCGAGGCCGTGCCGCCACCGGCCCGCCTCGCGCGTGCACGGGCCTTTGCTGCACGGCATGAGCGCAAGCTCTGGGCCCTGGCGCTGCTGCTGATCGTGGTGCTCGCGATGGTATGGCGCACCGGCCCCCGCCCTGCCGCCCCGCTCACGATCGAGCAGATCGATCACCTGGTTCGCAAGTCGATCGAGGAGAAGCCGCTGACCTCGGCGGCGATGCTCGCCTACGACAAGATCATCCCCTCGGTGGTGCGCGTGGTCGGCTACGACCGGCGGGGCGAGACGCCGCACGGCGACAAGAAGCCGCGCCGCGAGCCGGTCGAGAGCGAGAGTGCCTCGCCGAAGAACGAAACCACGGAACTGCCCGGCTTCGAGGAGCGCGGCGTGGGCACCGGCGTGGTGATCGTCGACAACGGCACCATCCTGACCAACCTGCATGTGGTCATGGGCGCCGAGCGCGTGCGCGTGACCTTCATGGACGGGCTGGAGGCCGATGCCAAGCTGGTCAGCGTGATGCCCGAGCACGACCTGGCGGTGCTGCGCGCGCAGAAGATCCCCGACGACCTGTTCTCCGCCACCATGCGCAGCACTGGCGACCTCGCCCCCGGCGACCGGGTGATGGCGGTGGGCTTCCCCTTCGGCATCGGGCCCTCGGCCTCGGAGGGCATCGTCTCGGGTTTGAAGCGTGAATTCCGTTCGCCGGAAGGGGAACGCGTGCTCACCAACCTGATCCAGTTCGATGCGGCGGCCAATCCGGGCAACTCGGGCGGGCCGCTGGTCACGATGGAAGGCGAGGTCGTCGGCATCGTCACCGCCATCCTCAACCCGACCAAGCAGCGGGTGTTCGTCGGCATCGGCTTCGCCGTACCGATCGAGAACGCCGCCGCCGGCGCCGGCATGCCACCTTTCTGACGAGGAGCTTCATGGATTCCACAGCCACCAGCGGCCAGGCCGCCACCCTGATGGAGCGGGTGCTCTACGAGGTCAAGCGCGTCGTCGTCGGCCAGGACCAGTTCCTCGAGCGCGTGATGGTGGCCATGCTGTCCAACGGCCACCTGCTGGTCGAGGGCGTGCCCGGGCTGGCCAAGACGCTGACGGTGAAGACGCTGGCGCAGACGCTGCGCGGCCAGTTCAAGCGCATCCAGTTCACGCCCGACCTGGTGCCCGCCGACCTGGTCGGCACGCGCATCTACAGCCCCAAGACCGGCGAGTTCGACACCTCGCTGGGGCCGGTATTCACCAACCTGCTGCTGGCCGACGAGATCAACCGCGCCCCGGCCAAGGTGCAGAGCGCGTTGCTCGAGGTGATGCAGGAGCGCCAGGTGACGATCGCCGGCGTCTCTCACAAGGTGCCCGAGCCCTTCCTGGTGATGGCCACGCAGAACCCGATCGAGACCGAGGGCACCTACCCGCTGCCCGAGGCGCAGGTCGACCGCTTCATGATGAAGGTGCTGGTCGAC
>NZ_JBFXIO010000296.1:0-6719 GCF_050175855.1 Piscinibacter sp. | reverse complement strand
CGAGGTTGAACACGCCGAACGCGGTGCCGCGCAGGTCTTCCGGCGCGGTGTCGGCGACCATGGCGGCCAGCAACCCCTGCGTCATGCCCATGTGCAGGCCCCACAGGGCGACGCCGGCCAGAAGCGCCGGCCAGCCGCTGGCGGTGGCCAGCACGACATCGGCGGCGATCAGCGGCAGCAGGCCGAGGCCGAGCAGCCGCGCGGGGTCCGTCGTGTCGGCCAGCTTGCCGAAGGGGTAGGCGCTGGCGGCGTAGACGATGTTCATGGCCACCATCACCAGCGGCACCCCGGCCGCGGGCACGCCCAGGGACTCGGCACGCAGCACCAGGAAGGCCTCGCTGAAGCGGGCCAGCGTGAACAGCGCCCCCAGCCCGACCACGGTCCAGTAGGCCGCACCGAGGCGGGCCAGGGCTTCACGCCGGATCGGGTTGGTCGCCCGGGTCGGCGCAGCACGCTCCGGCTCGGCGACGCCCAGCCCCAGCAGCAGCACCGCCAGCACGCCGGGCACGACGGCGATCCAGAACACCACCCGGAAGTCGTTGACGAACACCAGCATCAGGCCCGCTGCGAGCAACGGCCCGGCGATGGCGCCCACGCTGTCGAGCGCCTGGCGCAGGCCGTAGGCCGCGCCGCGCAGCGCCGGCGGGGCGATGTCGGCCACCAGGGCATCGCGCGGCGCGCCGCGGATGCCCTTGCCGATGCGGTCGACGAAACGCGCGGCGATCACCACGCCGGCCCCCTGGGCCAGCGCGAAGAAGGGCTTGCTCGCCGCGCCCAGCGCATAGCCGATCAGCGCGACGCGCTTTCGCCGGCCGAGCCAGTCGCTCAGCGCACCGGAGAAGACCTTCGCCACCAGCGCGGCGGCCTCGGCCACGCCCTCGATCACGCCGACCGCCAGCACGCTCAGGCCCAGCGGGCCGACCAGGAACAGCGGCAGCAGGCTGTGGATCATCTCGGACGAGACATCCATCAGCAGGCTGACGAAGCCCAGGACCCAGATGGCACGCGGCAGTCGGGGCGGTGCGGTGGGGGCGACGTCGCGCTCGTGCGAAGGCATGCGGTGGACCGGGTGCAGGTGCCGTCGACTCTAGCAAGCGCGGCACCGCACCTGTCGCACCTGTCTTTCGTCAACCCCGCCGGCACCGGGCTGCCGCAAGATGCTTTCATGGACGTGCCGCACGAAGAATCCCCTACCGAACGTCTGGACCGCCTGCTGCACGTGGCGGCATCGCCGCTGACCGGCGGGCTGTCGCCGGTCTCGCTGTCGCTGGCCTGGGCCGACTGGGCCTGGCACCTGGGCGTCTCGCCCGGCCGGCAGATGGAGCTGGCCGCGCGCGCGGCGCAACTGGCCGCCGATGCGCTGCAGGGCGACGACGCGCCCGCGGGCGCCGCCGACGAAGACCCGCGCTTTCGCCATCCCGACTGGGCGAACTGGCCGTTCAACGTGATGCGCAGCAGCTTCCGCAACGCCGAGACCTGGTGGCAGGAGGCCGCACGCCTGCCCGGCATGACGCGTCACCATGCGGAACTGACCGACTTCATGGCCCGCCAGTGGCTGGGCCTGATGACGCCGGCCAACTGGCTGCCCAGCAACCCGGTGGTGCTGCATGCGAACGCCGAGAAGCTCGGCGCGCCGCTGCGCCAGGGCTGGCTGAACTGGCTGGAAGACCTGGCCACGCCAGCCAGTGAGCGCGCAGCGGCCGAGCGCGAAGCCCGCTTCAAGGTCGGCCGCGACGTGGCGGTCACGCCCGGCGAGGTGGTGATGCGCAACGGCCTGGCCGAGCTGATCCGCTACACGCCGCAGACAAAGACAGTACATCCCGAGCCGGTGCTGATCGTGCCCTCGTGGATCATGAAGTACTACATCCTCGACCTGTCGCCGCACAACTCGCTGGTGCGCTACCTGGTCGCGCAGGGGCACGTGGTCTACATGCTGTCGTGGAAGAACCCCGACGCGGCCGACCACGACCTGACGATGGACGACTACCTGCGCCTCGGCCCCTTCGACGCGCTCAAGGCGATCGCGACGCTGGAGGCCCGCACGCCAGTACATGCGATGGGTTACTGCCTCGGCGGAACACTGATGGCCATTGCCGCGGCGGCGCTGGCGCGCGAGGGCGTGGTGGCCGACCGCAAGCGCCTCGCACCGCTGAAGACGCTGTCGCTGCTGGCCGCGCAGACCGATTTCTCCGAGCCGGGCGAGCTCGGGCTGTTCATCGACGAGAGCCAGGTCGCCTACCTGCAGGAGCAGAACCGCGGCCGCGGCTATTTCCCCGGCGAGGCGATGGCCGGCTCGTTCCAGTTCCTGCACTCGCGCGACCTGGTCTGGACGCGGCGCATGCGCGAATACCTGATGGGCGAGCGCGAGCAGCCCAGCGACCTGATGGCCTGGAACAGCGACACCACGCGCATGCCGGCGCGCATGCACCACGAGTACCTGACCTCGCTGTACCTGCACAACGCGCTGGCCATGGGCAGCTACCGCGTCGGCGGGCATGACGGCAAGACGGTGTCGCTGGCCGACCTGCACCTTCCGGTGTTCCTGGTCGGCACCACGCGCGACCACGTCTCGCCCTGGCGCTCGGTCTACAAGCTGCATCACCTGTGCGAAGCGGAGATCACCTTCGCGCTGGCCAGCGGCGGACACAACGCCGGCATCGTCTCGGAACCGGGGCATGCGCGCCGCAGCTACCGCATCGCCACGCGCCGCGCCCACGGCCCCTGGCTGCCGCCGGCCGACTGGGAGCGCGGCGCCGCCGAGCACGAGGGCTCGTGGTGGCCGGCCTGGCACCAGTGGCTTTCCGGGCATTCGTCACGCCGGCGTGCACCGCGGCCGCTGCCGCGCGGCGCTTGTCTCGGCCCGGCGCCGGGCGAGCATGTGTTGAAGTGTTATTCCGACTGATCGGCGGGGCTGCGTCGGGATAATGCGCGCTCCATGCCGCTGTCCCTGACCACCCTGGCCGCCGACGGCCCCCGCCTCTCGCCGATCGTCGCCGGGGCCTGGCGCATGGCCGACTGGGGCTGGAGCGCGCAGCAGCGGCTGCGCTGGATCGAGCAATGCGCCGAACTGGGCGTGACCAGCTTCGACCATGCCGACATCTACGGCGGCTACGCGGTCGAGGCGCTGTTCGGTGAGGCGCTCGCCCTGGCGCCGACCTCCCTGCGCCAGCGGCTGCAGACGGTGAGCAAGTGCGGCATCAGGCTGATGGCGCCGGCTCGGCCCGATCACCGCATCAAGCACTACGACACCACAGCCGCGCACATCGTCGCCAGCGCCGAGGCGTCTCTGCGCGCGCTGCGGGTGGAGCGGCTCGACCTGCTGCTGATCCACCGCCCCGACCCGCTGATGGACGCCGACGAGGTGGCCGGCGCTTTCGCGGCGCTGCGAGACGCCGGCAAGGTGGCGCACTTCGGCGCCTCCAACTTCACGCCGGCGCAGTTCGATCTGCTCTCGAGTCGCTTCCCGCTAGCCACCAACCAGATCGAGCTGCATCCGCTGCAGCGTACGCCGCTCACCGACGGCACGCTCGACCAGCTGCAGCGCCTGCGCATCCGCCCGATGATCTGGTCGCCGCTGGCTGGCGGCGCGCTGCTTGGAGGCAGCAGCGACGCCGAACGCCGCGTGCAGGCGGCGCTGGAGCGCGTGGCCGGGCGCCACGGCTGCACGGCGGCTACCGCCGCCTTCGCGTGGCTGCTGCGCCTGCCCAGCCGGCCGGTGCCGGTGGCCGGCTCGCGGCGCATCGAGGCCCTGCACGAGGCCGTGGCCGCGCTGCAGGTCCGCCTCGATCAGCAGGATTGGGCGGATGTCTGGCAGGCCGCCGCCGGCCACGAACTGCCCTGAGCCCGACGTGGCGGCCCCTTCGCGTTCCTTCGAGCCCCTCGATCCGGCCGGCGCGCCGCGCCCGGCCTGGGTGATCCTCGGCACGGCGCTGGCCTATCTGCTCGTCGCGCTGCCGGCGCTGCAACTCGCCATCCCGCCGGGCTACGCCTCGCCGCTGTATCCGTCGGCCGGCGTCGCGCTTGCGGCGGCCCTGGTGTACGGCCGCAGCGCGGTGATCGGCGCGGTGATCGGCGCCTGCGCTGCCAACCTCACGCTGGTGGCACTGCGCGGCGCCGCCGACGCGGCGGGCATCGCCGTGCCGCTGCTGCTCGGCCTGGGCTCCGGTGCGCAGGCCTGGCTGGGTGCCTGGCTGGTGCGGCGGCACGCCCGCCATGCGATGGCCATCGACGAGCCGCGCGACGTGGCGGTGCTGTTCGTGCTCGGCGGCATGGTCGCCTGCCTGGTGGCGCCGACCTTCGCCACCCTCGTGCTGACGGCGAGCGGCTCGGTGCCGCGCAGCGAGGCGCTGGTCACCTGGCTCACCTGGTGGGCCGGGGACACCTTCGGCGCGATGATCGCCACGCCGGTGGTGCTGACGCTGATCGGCCGCCCGCGCGCCGACTGGGCCGCGCGCCGCTTCATCGTCGGCCTGACGCTGACCGTCGTCACCCTGGTCATGGCCCTGGGTATCGCGAAAGTGGCTCGCTGGGACGACGACCGCCTGCACACCGCCTTCATGCGCGACGCCACCCACGCGACCACCGTGCTGGAAACGCGGCTGCGCGAGCCGCTGCTGGCGCTGGAGGCGATGCGCGGGGTGTTCATTGCCTCCGACGATGTCAGTCGCGACGAGATGCGGCGCGCCGCCGAGGCCTGGCTGTCCAGCGGCCGGCTGGCCGCGATCGGCTGGTACGAGGCGATGGACCGCGCCCAGGTGCCGGCCTTCGAGGCCGCCGCGCGCGCCGATGGCCTGGAATCGTTCAAGGTATTCGAGCGCGCCGACGGCGCGGCGCCGATGCCGGGCGAGCCGGTGATCGCGATGCGCTACGTCGAACCCGTGCGCGGCAATGCGACGGCGCTGGGGCTGAACATCCAGTCGGTCCCGGCGGCGCGCGCTGCCGTCGAGCGCAGCCGCAGCGCCGGCGTGCCGGTGGCCAGCGCGGCCTTCGCGCTGACCCAGGTGCCCGAGGGGCAGGATCGAACCGGCGTGGTCGTCTATCGCGCGATCGCCTTCGGCGAGGGCGCAGCCGACCGCAAGGCGCGCGGACCGCTGCGCGGCGTGCTGTTCGTGACGCTGCGCCCCGGCCCGATGCTGGCCGCGATGGCCGCCGACCTGCCCGGTCATCTGACGCTGTGCCTGCACGACCTCGACGCGCAGGCGGCAGTGCGCCACCTCGCCGGCGCGCCGGAGTGCGAAGCCCAGGCCGCGGGCCCCAAGCTGCTGTCGCACGCGCGCGAGATCGAGTTCGCCGGCCGCCGCTGGGCGCTGCAGGTCAGCGCGAAGCCGCAGGACATCCCCGACGGCCGGGGCGCCAACGCCTGGCTGTTCTCGGTGGTGGGGCTGCTCGGCGCGGCGATGCTCGGCGCGCTGCTGCTGGTCGTCACCGGGCGCGCGCGGCGCATCGAGGCGGCGGTGCACGAGCGCACCGCGGCGCTGCAGTCCGAGGTGCAGGAGCGCGAGCGCGCGCAGGCCGCCCTGCGCGACAGCGAGCAGCGCTTCCGCAACATCCTGAACACGGCGCCGATCGGCATCCTCTACACCGACCTGCGCGGCCAGGTGAAGCAGGCCAATCCGCGCCTGTGCGAACTCGTGGGCTACAGCGAGGACGAACTGCAGACCATGCAGGTGGCGCAGTACACCCACCCCGACGACGTGCCCCAGGACATCGAACTCTCGCGCCGCCTGGTGCTCGGCGAGATCCCGATGTACCGGCGGCAGAAGCGCTACGTCACCAAGGATGGCCGCACGCTGTGGGTGCAGTCCACCGTCACGCTGCTGCGCGACGAGCTCGGGCAGGCGCGCCGCATCGTCGGCGTCGTCGAGGACATCACCGAGCACCTGCGGCTGCGGGAGGCGGAAACCGCGCGCGAGCGCGCCGAGGCCGCCAACCGAGCGAAGAGCGAATTCCTCTCGCGCATGAGCCACGAGCTGCGCACGCCGTTGAACGCGATGCTCGGCTTCGCGCAGCTGCTCGAGATCGACAAGCGCCACCCGCTCGCCGCCGATCAGCGACCGTGGGTGGCGCAGATCCAGCAGGCCGGCTGGCACCTGCTGGAGATGATCAACGACGTGCTCGACCTCTCGCGCATCGAATCAGGCAACCTCAAGCTGCAGATTGAGCCGCTGAACCTGCCCGAGCTGCTGTCGGCGAGCCTGGCGATGGTCGACAACGAGGCCAAGCGCCGTGCATTGACGGTGACCTCCGAGCTGGCCGATGGCACTGGCGTGCTGATGGGCGACGCCACGCGGGTCAAGCAGATCCTGGTGAACCTGCTGAGCAACGCCGTCAAGTACAACACCGACGGCGGGCGCATCCACATCGCGGCGCGACTGCGGCCGCACGACATGGTCGAGATCGCGGTCACCGACACCGGCATGGGCATGACGGCCGAGCAGCTCGGCGAGCTGTTCCAGCCCTTCAACCGCCTTGGCCGCGAGCGCTCGGCGCAGGAGGGCACCGGCATCGGCCTGGTGATCAGCCAGCGCCTGGCCGAGCTGATGGGCGGCTCGCTGCGCGCGCGCAGCATCGCCGGCGAGGGTTCGTCGTTCATCCTGGCGCTGCCGCGCGCCGTCGAGCCCGACACGGTGCCTTCCAACCTCGATCCGCTGGTCACTGCCAGCGCCGAGTACCACCGCCGCATCGTCCACTACGTCGAGGACAACGAGACCAACGTCGAG
>NZ_JBFXIO010000295.1:0-6731 GCF_050175855.1 Piscinibacter sp. | reverse complement strand
GGTGCTCGCCGCGCAGGTGGGCGATGCCGGTGACCGTGCTCTCCAGGATGCTGGTCATCTCGCGCAGCAGCTCCTCGCTGCGCGAGCGCGCCTGCTCCTGCTCGGTGACGTCCAGCGTCACCACCGAAGTGGTGCGCTGCCCGGAGGCCAGCGTGGCCGGCTCCACGCGCGTCAGCAGCCAGCGCTGGCCGAGCTCGGGGTGGCGCACCGCATAGCGCACCTCGGCGCGCTCGCCCAGGCGCAGGGCGCGCTGCAGCCGTTCGTATTCGGGGATCGACTCGGGCAGCACGACGTCGCGGCCGATGGCCTGCAGGGCCGAGGGCCTGCTGGCGCCACTGCCGCCCTGGCGCTGGCGCACCCATCCGGCGGACTCCTGGAAGGTAGCCAGGCCGACGCCGGCGGTGTCCATCATCGCGCCGATCTGCAGCTGGGCGAGGTCACGCTCCTCCTCGACGCTGCGGTCCTCGACCACGGCCATGAAGCGCGGCGAACCACCGGTGGACTTGTAGCAACGCACCACGGCGCGCAGGCGCAGCGGCGCATGGCCGGGTCGCGGCATCCACACCTGGCGCTCCAGCGGCGGCGCACCCGGGCGCAGTTCGGCGGCCACGACCCCACCCTGCCAGCACAGCAGCTCGCGCAGTGCCTCGTCGGCGTCGGGCAGCGTGACCGGCACGCTGCCGACCAGGGCCTCGAAGGCCGGGTTGCTGCGCACCACCAGGCCGCGCTCGTCGAACAGCACCATGCCCACCGGACTGAGGTCGAACCATTGGTCGAGCTCGCGCGCGGAGCGGTCGGCACGCTCGCGTGCTGCATGTTCCGCAGTGGAATCCTGCATCACCACCAGCAGCAGGGTGCGGCCCAGGGCATCGGTCACCCGTCGCCGCGTCGCGCGGTACCAGCGCTCGCGGCCGCCGGCGTCCATCAGGCGACGCTCGAACAGGGGCCCGGTTTCCGCCTCGCCGCGTTGCGCGAGGAAGGCGTCGCGCGCGGCGAGCGTACGCGGCCGGTCTTCCTCCGGCTGCAGTTCGATCGGGTCACGGCCGATCAGCGCCTCGCGCGTGTAGCCGGTGAACTCGAGGTAGGCCGGGTTGACGTCGACCAGGCGGAAATCGGCGTCCTGCAGCGTGGCCGGGAACGGCGCGTCCCAGACCAGCCGGAAGGCCTCCTCGACGACATGAGGGGCGGCGGCCGGCGCCGGCAGCTCGGCGGCCTGCACGCGCAGGCTGACCACGCCGTCGCCGCTGTCGAGGCGGCGCCAGGCCAGGGTCGCACGGCGGCCGTCGGCCAGCAGCGCCACGGGCGGTTCAGCGGCCCGCGCACCGCCGCGCCAGGCGGACTGCAGCCACTGCGTCGCTGCCTCGCCAAGCCAGGGCTCGAGCGCGTCGATGCGCTGGCCGACGGCGCCGCCGCAGGCGGCCTGCGCGCTCGCATTGGCCCGCTGCACGACGCCCTCGGCATCGACCAGCAGCACCGCGTCTCCCAGGGTGTCGAGCAGGGGCATCCAGGCCGCCAGCGGCAGCCGGGTCTCGGGGCGGATCGGGCCCCTCAATGCCACGGGGCCGTGGGACCTTTCATTCCAGTTGCGAGGCGGCGGTCAGGGCGCGCAGCTGCGCACGGTTGACTTCGCTGACGCTCATCATCAGGGCATCGGCGGCTTCGCGGAAGTCGAACAGCGACTCGTTCTCGATCGCGCGCACCATGTTCACGTAGGGCTGGAACGGCCCGGTGTCTTGCGCCAGCGCCTGGAATACACGCTCGGGCACCGGGATGTTCGCGAGCAGCTCGGAGAACGGCTGCTGGAACATGCGGTCGAGCAGCGAGAACACGCCGCAGATGAACAGCTCGCTGCGCATCTCCTCGTCGCTGCTGGCGCGGCCGAGCTCCTCCATCAGCAGCCCGCGGCGCACGGCGGCGAACATCACCGGCTTCATGTTCACGTCCTTGCTCGCCGTGGCCAGCAGCAGCGCCACCCAGCGCTTCAGGCGCTTGTAGCCGAGCATCATGATGGCGTGGCGGAAGGAGCTGATCTCCACGCGCAGGCCGAAGGCCGGCGAGTTGATGTAGCGCATCAGCTTGAAGGCCAGCGACGGATCGCGCTTGAGCGTGTTCTCCAGCTTCTCGATCGGCTCGGCGGCATCGACCTGGCGGATCAGCTCGATCATCGCCTGCATGTCGGGCTGGCCGGCGCGCGACTTCGCATTGCCGGCCTGCACGACGTCGTCGATCGGCCAGCCGAGCACGGCTTCGGCGCCGCGCGCGAACGACTGCTCCATCTCGGCAATGGTGCGCACGCCGGCCTGCACGTGCGGGATGTTGCGCTCGACGCCGGGCGGCGGCTTGGAGCCGTCGGTGCGGCGGTCGTCGGCGACGTCGATCACCGAGTATTTGAAGCACGGCAGCACTTCGCGTGGCAGCTCCTGCAGCGGGCGCCCCTTGAGCATCAGCACGTTGCCGTTGGCACGCAGCGCCACGATGGCGGCGGTGTTGGCCGGGTCGCAGGCCATGAAGGCCGGGATCTCGATCATCACGTTGCCCGAGGGCTGGGCCTGCATCAGGTCCTGCAGCAGCGACTCGCTGGCGATGTTGAGCGAGACCCGCGCGCCATCGGCGGGCCAGACGCCGCCCACGGCATGCAGCAGCTGCGCCGCATCGGGCACCATGTCGGGCTTGAGCGGAAAGACCGTCAACCGCGTGGCCGTGACCGACCGGTTCTTGTCGATGAAGGGCGAGTAGCCGAAGGCCACCTGGCCGAGGATCGCGACATCCAGCATCTGGACCTCAGGTTCTCAAGTACTCGAACAGCGACAGCCGCTGCACCATCGAGTAGGACTTCAGCGCGGCATCGTAGCCGGTTTGCATGTTCTGGAACTTCGAGATGGCCTCGGTCATGTCCAAATCTTCCGCATTGCTGCGCTGAATCTGATTGGCGAGCTTCTGGTCGGCCAGCCGGGCAGTCTCGCCGTCGATGCGCACCAGCATCTCGCCGGCCACCGCCCGGGCGCCCTGCAGCTGGGCCATCGACTGGTCGATGTCGCGCAATGCATTGGTGTTGCCCTGGGCGATCTGGGCGCCGCTGCGGCCGCTGGTGGCGAGCTCGGTCACGGCCCGGTCCAGCGCATCGAAGATCGACAGCGTCGAGCTCGAAGGCTGCACCGTGAAGCTGTTGCCGTTGGCTGGCGCGCCGCTGATGCGGAAGGTCATGCCGTCGACCGTGATGTCCTGGCCCGACACGTAGGGCGCGGCCGTCAGCGCGGTCGGGTTGCCGTCGCGCAGCACCGCGTAGGTGGTGGTGCCGCCGGACACGCTGAACTGCAGCGTGTAGGTCGAGCCGGTCAGCGCCGCCGGGTCGCTGACCTGGCCGTTGTCGATCCACGCCGTGGTGACGCCCGCGCCGGCGCTGGTCTGGAATACGCCGTTGCCGGTGCGTGCCGTCATGAAGACGCTGTCGCCATTGACCGTCAGCGGCAGGTCGGTGGCCAGCTCGGTGCGGCGCTCGCCGCTGATGCCGCGGTAGTCGATGCCGCCGGGCGCGTCGACGAAGGGCTGCGTCGTCGCGCCCTGGCCGCCGAACAGAAAGGTGCCGGCGCCGTCGGTGCGGTTGGCCACCGACAGCAGCTGATTGCGGATCGCCTTCACCTTCTCGGCGAGGTTGGCGCGCTCCTGGTCGCTGTACGAGGCGTTGCCGGCCGCCACCATGGCCTCGCGCGCCTGCTGCAGCAGTTCGATCGCGTCGCCCATGGCCGTTTCCGACAGCGACATCGCGGTGCGGCTGGCGTCCACCGCGCGCTGGCTGGTCTCGGCGCGCATCTGGCCGGCCAGCGCGCGCTCGGCGCGGGCCGCCGCAGCCGGGTCGTCGCTGGCCTTGTGCACGCGCTTGCCGGTGGTCAGGCGCTCCTGGGCCTCGGCCAGCTCGACCTGCCTCTTCTGCAGCGTCTCGATGCCGGCCTCGGTCATGCCGCGGGTGCTGATGCGCAAACTCATGATCGCCTTTCGGTTCAGCCAGCGGTCTGCAGCAGCGTGTCGAACAGCGACTGCGCCACCTGCAGCATCTTGGCCGCGGCCTGGTAACTCTGCTGGAACTGGATCAGCCGGGCCGCCTCCTCGTCGAGGTTGACACCGACCTTGGCCTGAAGGTTGTTCTCGGCCTGGTCGGCGATCGAGGCCGACTGCCTGGCCGAGAGCTGCGCGCTCTGCACGCGAACGCCCACCTCCGCCAGCACGTTGGCGTAGGCGTCGGTGACGCTGGCGCCGGGCACCACCGTGCCGCTGGCCAGCGTGCGCTGGCCGACCAGGCCGGCGTCGCGCAGCGCCATCATGGCGCGCGCGTTGCCGTTGTCCGAGGCCGGGAACGGCGTGTCGCCGACCGTCAGCACGTCGCCGCTGCGCGGCACGCCGCTGAGGTCGAGCGCCCAGTCGAAGCGCTGCGCCGGCGTGGTCGGCGTCCAGGCGTCGCTGCGGATCGGCGTGCCGGCGCTCCAGGTGCCGGTGCCGCTGCGCACCAGCGCGTTGCTCGCGTCGCGCAGCTCCCAGTTGTAGGCGCCACTGTCGTTCGTGAAGGTGAGGGTCGCCGTCAGCGGCGCGGCGGCGGCGTTCACCGCCGTGGCGCTGAGCGAGGCCATCGAGGCGGTGCCGAGGTTGTCGACGGCGAAGGTGGCCGCCACCGGCGAGGCCGCCGCGATACCGCGGGTGTTCTCCAGCGCCAGCCCGGCATTGCGCGCCGCCGCGGCCACCGGCTGCAGCAGGAAGCGGTCGTTGGCCGCCGGGGCCGGGGCGCCGACGGTGATGCGAAAGCCGTCGACCACCATGCCGCTGGTCACCGTCTGCGTGGTGCCGTCGGACAGCCGCGTCAACGTGTAGCTGCCCGCCGGCAGGGCCGGGTCGCGGAACAGCTCGTAGTCGCTGGCCTGCAGCTCCATCGGCTCGGCGATCGCGAGGGTGACGGTCGAGCTGCCGGTGTTGGTGTTGGCCGGCAGCACCTGCGGGCCGCCGACGGTGAGCAGCGGCGCGCCGGTGGCCGGCGGCTGGCTGCCGTCCAGGCCCAGCGCCTGCTGGCGGTTGACGTTGCCGGCCACCGACGCGGCGATCTGGCCGAGCTGGTTGCGCGCCGACACCAGGTCCTGGTTCTGGAAGCGCAGCAGCCCGGCGATGGCGCCGCCGGTCACCAGCTCCTGTGGCATCTCGCGCAGCGTGCCGGCGTCGTTCACGCCGAGCTGCAGCCTCGAGGGATCGAACACGTCGGCCACCGCCACCAGCGTGGTGGTCTGGTTGCCCAGCACGAGCTTCTGGCCGCCGCCGATGAATACGCTCATGCTGCCGTCGCCGGCCTCGATGGTCGTCACCTGCAGGTAGCGACTCATCTCGTTGATGGTCTGGTCGCGCTGGTCGAGCAGGTCGTTGGGCGACTGGCCGGAGCCCTTCACCGCGGCGATCTTCTGGTTCAGCTCGGCCACGCGACCGGCCAGCATGTTGACCTGCGAGATGCTCGCCTTGAGCTCCTCCGTCACGCCCTGCTGCAGCGTGTCGAGCTGCTCGCCGGCCGACTTCAGCCGCGTGGCGAACTCGCCGGCGCGCGCCAATACCACCTGCCGCGCCGAGGTGTCGGCGGGCTTGTTGGCCACGTCGACGAAGGCGTTGAACATCTGCGTCGCCGCGTAGCCCAGGCCGTCCTCGCCGAGCGGGAATACCTTCTCGAGCTGCTGCAACTGTGCGCTGCGCGTCTCGTCGGCGGCGGCAATGGCCTTCGTGGTCGCCGCCTCTCGGGTGAGGAACTCGCTGTGCTCGCGCTTGACGGCGTCGACGTTGACGCCCTTGCCGAAGAAGCCGGCGCCGGTGAACTGCCCGCCGTTGGTGCCCAGCACCACGCTCTGCCGCGAGTAGCCCTCGGTGTTGACGTTGGAGATGTTGTGGCCGGTGGCCTGCAGGGCAGCGTAGTTCGCGCTCATCGCGCGCATGCCCAGCGACATCAGTGCGGAAGCGCCCATGCCCGGATGTCCTTCAGCTCATGGCCCGCTGCAGGCGCAGCGTGGTGTTGATGGTGCGCGCCAGCTTGTCGGCATAGGCCGGGTCGGTGGCGTAGCCGGCCTTCTGCAGGCCCTGCGCGAAGCCCTCGGCGCTGCCGGCGTTGTTGGCAACGCTCTCCAGCACGCCCTTGTAGCGCGGGCTGGTCTTCATCAGCCGCGCGTAGTCGGCGAAGCTTTCGGCGGCGCTGGCGTAGGCGCGGAACTTCGCCGTCACCTTGCGGGGCTGGCCATCGACGTATTCGGTCGTCGTGATCTCCGCCACCGCGCCCTTCCACGACGGGCCGGCCTTGATGCCGAACAGGTTGTTCGATGGCGAGCCGTCGGCGTTGCGGATCTCGCGCCGCCCCCAGCCCGACTCGTGCGCGGCCTGCGCGATCATGAAGGCAGCGGGGATGCCGGTCTCGGCTTCGGCAGCCCGGGCCGCATCGCTGTGCCGGCCGACGAACTCGGCCTGGCCCGGCGTGCCCTTGCGGCCGTTCAGCGGCGCGGCCTCGGTGGAAGGTGCGCTCGGGATGGCCGGCTGTGCGCCGCTCATCTGCCGCTCCAGCTGCTTCGCGATGATGTCGGCCAGCCCGCCGGGCAGGCCGGTCATCTTGGTGGCGAACTGCGTGTCGAGCATCTCGGTGCCGAGCTTGGAGCCTTCGTTGTCGAGCATGCCACTGGACATCGACGCGTCGCGCATGCTCTTCATCAGCTGCTGCAGGAACA
>NZ_JBFXIO010000294.1:0-6739 GCF_050175855.1 Piscinibacter sp. | reverse complement strand
GAACACCTTGCGGTCATCCGTGATGCCAAGATCTCCTCGAAGCCACCGACCCCACCATTGCCCCCAGGTCTTCGAAAATTTCCCGGCATGGACCCCTGTAGTCGGGGCGATCAACTCCGGAAACAGCCGTTGGTGGCCGGCTGCCTTAACCCGGTCGACGTAGGCCAGGAAGCCTAGATCAATCAGCCGGGGAGGAATTGGAACTTCGCGGATAGAGCCGTCGTTCTTGACGGCTTGCTGCATCTCCGCGTCTTCCCGGACATCGAAGTACGCGATGCCGCCTGAGGTCTTAATGTCGGGCAGGATGCGGCAGGCGATCTCCTCAGCGCGCATATCGGTAAACAGCGCAATGATCGGCAGCCAGAACTGAGCCTCACCCCTGCCACCGGCCTGCCGAAGTCCGTCAAGGTAAATCCGCGATGAGAAGATCCTCTGTAGGTCGGCGTCGTCGAAGTGCTTCCATCGACTCCCTGCCTTGCCGCGCCGGACCTTCGGTAGAGCCACGTCCTGGGCGACATTCGATTCAATGACGCGTTTCCGAGCGGCGATTCGGAGAAGCTTCTTGATGGCGCTCAGCTTCTTTTCTACGGTGGACTGAGCAGGCGGCGGTGCAGCAACCTTCCCCTTTCCCTCCTCCTCCTTGACAGGTGTAGAGGAAGGAGAACGAAGATGCTCAACCCATCCTTCAATGTCGTCCCGGGCGATCTCATCGAGGGCCGGCGCGGAGTCCTTGGCAAGCAGCCTGCGTCCTCCAGCAGCGGCGCCCCCTCCCTTTGTCGAAACATGCCACTCGTGGAACTCCTCAACGGTGCTGAGCATGTGCGCGACGGTGCTCGGCGCGTGTGGCGGCACGGCATCGGCAGCCCACAAGTCCAACGCCGTGTAGAGTGTCTTCCGGCCGGCCCGCTGATCCTGCTTCGAGGCGTCGGCAAGCTTGGCCGCTGGGTCTTTTGACTGGGTACCTGCGGGCGACGACTGCGGAGCATCGCCCAGGGGAGTGGCAACGGCTGGCGGAACCGGCGCCCGCGGAGTCAGCGCGTAGAGCATCCCGCGCGCACGTTCAAGGACCTTCTCCAATGCTGAGCGGTACCTCGGCCGGAAGGCGCGCCAGAGTTCGGTGAACTCTCCCGATACGGGATCAAGATGAATACCGGCATCCTCAAGCGCCCGGACCATCGCCCGGCGAGAGTGGAACAGCAAAGCGCCTTCGTCATCGGCAAGCTTCCTTGCAATCGCATCTAGGTACACGGCCCTGTCATGCTCCGTCCCCTGTTCGCCGCGCTCCGCGACCCACTCGCGAAAGATGTCGTCCAGGTGAAGCGGCGCATGCTCGGCAGATTGGAGGACGTACAGCCGATCGTCGGCGGTCAGCGTCTTTCGATAGGCTCTCTTGGCAACGACCTTCGGGACTTTCACGGGTGCCCGGTCGCGAGCGATACGCATCCGATCCTGCCACTCCCGAACGATCCGGCGGACAGCTACTGTCGCCTCCGCCCGATCGCGAGTCTTGAGGGACTGGACAAGTTCGCGCTTGCCATCGAAGAACGCGACGAGTTCTAGCGGAACGCGCATCCGGGCGTATGCCACTCCGTTGCGCCAGGACAGGAACGGTTCGATCTGGTCGGCAACGACAAGGCCATTGCGGAAGGCGCTGATGTCGGCTGCAGCGGGCGGGGGAGCGGAAGTCTTGGGATCCATGCGCGACACACAGCCTCTTGTTTTCGAGGGGTTTTGCTACACCGGAACTGTGTAGCAATCTGTGTAACACTTCTCGCGCAAACCGAGGAACGGCGCGGATCTCCAGACGAATGAAGGACTTACAGATGGTTGGGGTGGCTGATGGGACCCAAAGTGGCGAACTAAGTTCTTGATCTGTATGAGAGTTTCTGCGTTCGGGAACTTGACCGTTCCCCCGCCTGTTCCCCCACACTGCACACGCAGTAAACAGACCTCGAACCAGTGACATTGTGGGCCGGTCCACCGCGTCTCGCAACGGATCACTGAGTCTCCGAAGACCGCTGCTTGCCTCGCGACATCGCTGTTCACCTTACGTGGCATGACGACGATGACGTCGGGCCGTCTTGCCATCTGCAGAGCCTGAGAACGTATTGCCGGCCCTTCATTTCAAGGGTGCGGCAACCTCATCATCAAGGTCATCGGATGCAGCGTTGACGCTTGGAAGCCGTAGTGCAGATAGAACTGCTTGGCGGGCTCCGACAACGCATGCACCAGCAGCGCACGGATGCCAGCGTCGGCCGATACGCCGATGGCCCGCTTCACCGCGTCCTGCAGCAACGAAGCACCCAGCTTCATGCCCTGCGCCTGCCGATCCACCGCGAGGCGACCCAGAACCAGGACCGGGACAGGGTCGGGCATGTTCCTCCGGACCGCGCTTGTTGCCGTCTCATGCGCCACAGCCCCAGCTGCCAGGGCGTAGTAGCCCATCACGCGGCCCGATGCGTCGGCGACGACAAAGGTGCGGCTGGCACCGCTCGACTGGTTGCCAAGCGCTCGTTTGCGCAGCCATTCATCGAGCACCGGCTCGCCGCAGTCGAACGCATCGATGCGGTGACCGATGCTCAGCGGTTCAGGCGCCGCCAGCTGCACGATGCCCCGCTTGTGCTCGGCCCAAAGCTAAGCCTTGCGTGCGGCACGCTCGGCCCACGGTGGCTTCACTGCCATCAGTCGCTCCAGCCCCGCATTGGCTGCGGGTGGCGCATCCAGCAGTCGGACGAAGTCCTTGAAGCGCCGTTCGTCGAGTCGAAAGTACACCTGATCAAGCAGAACCGACTGGGCACGATCGCAGGCCGCCTCCAGCATGAAGTCGGACCGGTTCTTGCCCAGCATCGAAGCCGCCTGGTCGATCAGGTCGCGCTGTTCGGGCTTGGCTCGAAGGTTGATCGCGGCGTCGCGCATGTGAAGTTCCTGAAGGGTCGTCTGTGTAGACAAAGAATACACGAATTCTGACCAATTGTGTAGCTGTTGTCAACACGCACAAGAGAGCGTGCATCGCCGCGGATTCCTCTACGTCCAGAGACTGTGTCGGTGGACGGCCAGTGACCTGGCGAGCTTCGCGACGTTGCGCCACACAGCCTTGGGGGCCACGCCCTCGTTCGCGGCGGCTTCCTCCACGGCCATCACAACCAAGGGCACCGGAGCCTCGTCCAGCAGGTGCGTCAGGTGGGCCGCGTAGCCCTTCGGTACGCTGCCGCTGACCAGCGCGTGACCGAGCGTGTCGGGCGGCACCTCATGGACGTAGCTCACGCTGGCGTTCTTCGCCGCCATCCACAGGCCCCGCTTCCGAGCACGCGCTGCCTGGCTGGGCGGATCGAGGTCCAACCCCAGCACGGCCAGCACCTGGGCCACCCGGTTGAAACCCAGATCGCTTAGAGCGCCCGCTTCCAGGCCGACCAGCGTCTGCCGCGAAAGCCCGCTCAGTTGCGCAAGCCGGGACTGCGTCAGTCCCAGCGCCTCGCGCCGCTCGCGGATGATGGTGCCCAGGTTGGAGAGGTCCACAGCTTGGTCCGAAGAATTGTCGAATATTTTGGACATTATAGCGCCTCCGGACCACATCCGCCAAGCGCTCGCCAGCGGCGCTACAAGCCGCTCGCTGCCCACAGCCGTGACAGACGTGCTCGCTGTCGGGCCACCGCGGGCGGTCGAGGCCATCGATCAATCGACGGTGTCTCGCTGCAACGGCTTCGACTTGCTCCCGCGACATCAAGCGGACCACTCGTGCGGCCGGCGGCGCTGAGTGCCGGCCAGGGAAGAGGACGAACGCCTCGTCAGACACTCGAACACGGAGTTCGTCCTCAACGGCCACCCGCTGCGCCGAGAGCTGGATGACATCCGACGTCCTCACCGCTGGGGCCGACCGCGTCTTCAGTTCGACCAGCACGACCACACCGGTCGGCAGCCGATAGGCCCTGTCCACCCTCGCCACGATGGGCCAGCGGGACTTCGACCTGAACTGCGACTCCACGCAGAACAGTTCGGCGTCCCGCAGCCCGGCCGGTCGGTCCCGCCGCTCCGCGACGCGTGCGCGGTGCCGCCGGACCAGGTGCCACGTGACCGCCAAGGCAACAGCCAGGAGCAGCACCCACGGCCACATCAGCTCGAACCTCATGGTCGACGCCTCGCCGACCATCGCCGCCAGACATGCGCCACGAAACCCAGGGTGCCCCTGGTCATCCACAGCAACGGCGGGCAGCGCTGGAGCACTCTGCAAAGTCGCGGACCGGCGGCATAGTAGGCTGCCACCAGGCGTCGCCCCCACGGCCGTGGCCTCAGGACCGTGTCCCTGAAGTCACGCAGCGCATGGGTCTGCCATGCGTCTCCGAAGACCATCGTGGCGATGAAGCACCTCTCGCCCGGTCGTAGAGTCGACCCCTCGCCTGGCGCTGTGGCGCGCCGACCCTGCAGTTCGAAGCGCAGATGGGCAGCAATGCCCTTCCGGCGCGCCTCTTCCTGTGGAGTGCTTCGACGCGGGCCGTGCAGGGATTCGAGAACCACCAGGCGTTCGCACCGGCCCATCTGCGCCAGCTCGGAGGCCCCTACCGACATACCCTGGCGGCACCTCGCACGACTCCTCATGGTCCATCCCGGCCGTCGATCGCGGGCTCGAAGAGTCCGTTCGTGACTTCCGCCCCGTCGCCGTCGAAACCGATCGACCCGGACACATCGCTCGATGCCTGCCCAGGGAGCTTCAGAATGCCCTGCTGGACCAGCAGTCCCTCATAGGCCAGCGTGCGCAGCCTGCCGACGCGCTTCACGCCCTTGTGGAACCGTGCGAGTTCGTCATAGAGACGAGGCAGTTCCGCCCTCTCGAGCTGGAACACGAGCCGGATGCGTGGCGGCTCCGAGGTCTTGGTGGGGCCGGTCATGCGGCATCTCCTGCGGCGCGCTCGGCCGCGGTCGACCTGTCGCGATCGGCCGCCAGCACGGTTCGCGCGTAGGTCATCCCGGCTAACTGGAACCCCCTCACGTTGGCGAACACAGGCTCCTTGATCTCGAGGATCCGGTGGCGCGGAAACGCCGACTTCACGGCCTTCCGGAACAGGAAGGCGCCTCCGCCCACGAGGATGATGTTCTGCAGGCTGTGCGGCGACTCGATCCACTCCTTCATGCTCGACACGGCCTGCTCCGTCACGCTCTCGGCCAGCGGCAGCAGCCGCTTGAGGTCGTAGGGCTTCTGGAAGATCACCGGGGCCTTGCCGGTCCGCAGCGCCATGTCGATGGCGTCCAGATCGCGGAAGGGCGTGCCGATGTCCTTGGTGATCTCGGCGGCTAGCAGCTTCAGCACGTCGGCGACACCCCGATTCACGGAGTGGCTCTGCTTCTGCACCAGTCGCATGCCCTGGGCGACGAGCCAGTCGAAGGTTCTCGCACCCGGATCGATGATCAGGCTGCGCTCCTTGGCGATCTCGGCGAGCTTGCCGTGAGCGTGCGCGTAGAAGGCCAGCGCGCCTTGCGGCTGTGCAACGGCCAGCGTGCGCACCACACTGATCTTCCTGCCGCCGCCGACATCGTGCTCGCCCGTCATGACCCGCTCCAGGGCTACCTTCTTCACCGCGAACAGCGCCACCGGAAGCCCGACGACCAGCAGGTCGATCTGGCTCTGCCGCATCGAGCGCAGCGCACCGCGCAGCAGCGCCATGTACTCCGGCGACTCGATGTAGTCGTCGTGCAGCTGCGTCGCCCGGAAGGTGTCGGCCGCGAGCCTGACCTCGGGACCGACTTCATAGAAGAGCGACCCGACCGGGATGAACATCGTCTTGGCCCCATCGCCGCCGGGCCAGAGTGGTTGTCCGTTGCTGGACGGGTAGGCCAGCGACGGGAAGCTTGCGCAGCGGATCTCGCTGTCTGCCGTGCCGGTGACGAACTTGGTGTTGCCGGAACCGACATCCACCGCCCTCACGATCAGGTTCATGGTGTTCTCCGAGTGAACGAAAGAGTGCTCAGGATCGACAGACCGACCCTGTTCCTCCACGCGGATACCTGCCTCTGCAGGCGCGATTTCGACATCGGATCCGTCCCGGTGTCACTGCACTGGCACTGCAGAAGCACTGCACTGCCCCTCGGATGACACCGAACGGACGAGGAGGCCGCGTGGTGTCACCACGGTCACACTGCAAAGTCACTCGTCAACCCCGTCCATCGGCGCGCACGCCGGCGCCTCATACCGCCAGGCGAGGCCGGTGCCGGCCCAGTCGGGGTACCTGAGGCGGCAGCCTTGCCTGTCAACCCCGCGCCGTTGCTGGCGATCCGGGCCATTGCCACGCTAGATGGGCCCTGCCGCCGAATCTCGCGCCGTCAACTGCCTGCCCCAAGGGCCGCTCGATCAGGGGTCTTGCGGCGGGCGCTGCGCATGCGGCCTTGACCGTGGATGGCGTCGCGGTTTCCACTGTGGGCTCCCGAGGGCTCCTGGCCCGCTCCGTCCTCTCGAAGAAGACGAGCATTGCAGGCGTCGCAGTCGTTACCTGCCTCGTGCCTTCAACCGAAGTTCCCGTCCCGAACGGGTGGCGCGACCGGCCTCGACCTCCAGAAGGATCGACGCCGCGAGCGTGCCGAGTCATCCACCACCGCAGTGATCTGCCCGGTCCTTGCCAGCCGCATCCCCGCGATGACGGCTGGGCGCTCCAGAAGCGCACCGGCGCAGCAGAACCCCGTGGCGGCACCTGATGCCGCGCACCGTTCCCGCCAGCCCTTGAGCACGCGCGCATGACGCGCATCGCGCGGC
>NZ_JBFXIO010000293.1:0-6759 GCF_050175855.1 Piscinibacter sp. | reverse complement strand
TCCGGCTACAACAATGTGTCGCCGGGAGATGGTCGCGGTCGCCTGTACGACGTCAACGCCGCCACCGGCGCGCTGAACCGCAGCATCTCCACCGGCGCCGGCAGCACCACCACGCCCAGCGGTCTGGCGCAGATCCGCGCGTGGGTGGATCGCACGGAAGTCAACAACACGACGCTTCGCGTTTACGGTGGCGACAACCTCGGCAACCTGTGGCGCTTCGACGTCAACGGCGATATCGGCGCCTCCGGCTACGACGCCCAGCTGCTGGCCACCCTGTACAACGACAGCGGCAATCCCCAACCCATGACGGCGCGACCTGAGCTCGGCCTGGTGTATGGCCATGCCGTGGTGTACGTGGGCACGGGCCGCTACCTCGGTGTGTCCGACCTGACCGACGACAGCCAGCAGACGATCTATGCGATCAAGGATCCGCTGGGCAGCGTTGGCTGGGGCAACCCGCGCACGCAGGGCAGCTTCATCAGGCAGACTCTGACCAACGGCACCTGCCCGACAAGCTCGACCATCTGCGACCCGTCGCAGCAGGTTCGCACGGCCACGTCGAATGCCGTCGACTTCGCCGCCAACGGCGGCTGGTATGTGGACCTTCCCGAGCTCACGGAGCGGGCCGACACCGACCCTCAGCTCGTGCTGGGCACGCTGGCTTTCACCACCAACATCCTGAACACCAGCGCATGCACGACCGGGGGCACCAGCTACCTGAACTTCCTCGACTACCGCACCGGTGGGCCCGTGAGTACGTCGGGCGGCGTCGCCTCGGTCCTGCTCGGCAACGCAGGCGCCACGCGTGTGAACGCGGTCGGCCTGCCGGGCGGCAAGGTGGTCGGCATCACACAGCTGCGTGACGGCCGGGTCAGCACCGACGACATCCCGATCGAACCGCCGTCGGGCAGCACGCGCCGCATTTCCTGGCGCGAGCTGGTCAACTGATGGACTGACCGTTCGAAAGAAGCCCCGGCCAGGCCGGGGCTTCTTTCTTGGCGTCTGTCAGTCGGCCCGCGGCCGCACCGGCCAGTCGGGTCTTCTGCCGGTCAGTCTGGCGTGCTCCTGCAAGGCGAAGCGGTCGGTCATTCCGGCGATGTAGTCGGCCACTGCGCGCGGCGTGCCCCGTCCGGCCATCGGCCGGGACGGCAGCTGCGCCGGCTCCGCGACATAGACCTGGAAGAGTTCGCGCAGCACGTCGCGCGCCACCGTGGTGGTGGCCACGACCTGCGGATGGCGATAGAGGTTGGCGCGAAGGAAGCGCTGCACCTCGTCGGTCTGCCGGCGCATCTCGGCACCGAAGCGCACCAGCACCGGCAACGCACGTGCCTGATCGGCACTGCGGACGTCTTTCTCTTCGATCGCGGCGCGGGTGGTGCCGATCACGTCGTAGACCTGTTCCGACAGCACCCGCCGCAAGGTCTCGAACAGCACGCGCCGGCCGGTCAACGCGGGGTAGGCCTGGCGCACCGCATCGAGATGGCGGCGGATCAGCGGCAGATCCTCGAGTTGCTCCAGGGCCAGAAGGCCCGAGCGCACGCCGTCGTCGATGTCGTGCGCGTTGTAGGCGATCTCGTCGGCGAGGTTGCACAGTTGCGCCTCCAGGCTCGGCTGGCTGCGCTCGATGAAGCGCTGCCCGATGCCGGTGGGATCGTTCGCCGCCAGCCACTCGGCATTGCGCCGGCTGCAGTGCTTGAGGATGCCCTCGCGCGCCTCGAAGCTCAGATTCAGTCCGTCGAAGGCCGCGTAGCGCTCCTCGAGGCGGTCGACCACGCGCAGGCTCTGGAAGTTGTGTTCGAAGCCGCCGCCCTCGGGGTCGGCCGCCGACATGCACTCGTGCAGCGCATCCTGCCCGGCGTGGCCGAAGGGCGTGTGGCCAAGGTCGTGGGCGAGCGCGATGGCCTCGATCAGATCTTCGTTCAGCCCGAGCGCACGGCCGATGGAGCGGCCCAGCTGGGCCACCTCCAGCGAGTGCGTCAACCGCGTGCGGAACAGGTCCCCTTCGTGATTCAGGAAGACCTGCGTCTTGTAGACCAGGCGCCGGAACGCCGTGCTGTGGACAATGCGATCCCGGTCACGCTGGAAGTCGTCGCGCGGCGGCGATGGCGCTTCCGGATGCCGCCGCCCACGGCTGGCTTCGGGATCGCTGGCGTAGGGCGCACGCATGCGCCCGGCCTACCCGCTATGGGCGGCGAGCACCTCGCGCACCATGCCGTCGGGAACGGCGCGCATGCCGGCACGCCCTGGCGCCTCGATCACGACGAAGCGGATTTCGCCGGCCTCGGCCTTCTTGTCGAGCCGCATGAGCTCGAGGTATCGATCCGCTCCCAGCGCCGGACCGCGCACCGGCAGGCCGCATCGTTCGACGATGCGACGGATGCGACGTGTGTAGCCCTCGTCGATCAGGCCGAGCCGGCGGGACAGATCGGCCGCCATGACCATGCCGCAGCCGACGGCTTCGCCATGCAGCCACTGCCCGTATCCAAGACCCGATTCAATGGCATGCCCGAAGGTGTGGCCGAAGTTGAGGATGGCGCGCAACCCCGCCTCGCGTTCGTCGGCACCGACCACCTTGGCCTTGATCTCGCAGGAGCGCTTGACCGCCCGAGCCAGAGCACCGGAGTCGAGCGCCATCAAGGCATCCGCATGCGTCTCGAGCCAGCCGAGGAAGTCGTCATCGGCGATCGGCCCGTACTTGATGACCTCGGCGAGGCCCGCCGCGATCTCGCGCCTGGGCAGCGTGCGCAAGGTGTCGAGATCGGCGATGACGCGCAGCGGCTGGTAGAAGGCGCCGATCATGTTCTTGCCCAGCGGATGGTTGATCGCGGTCTTGCCGCCGACCGAGGAATCCACCTGCGCGAGCAGCGTGGTCGGCACCTGCACGAAGGGCACGCCGCGCATGTAGCAGGCGGCCGCAAACCCCGTCATGTCTCCCACCACGCCACCACCGAGTGCGTACAGCACGGTCTTGCGGTCACAGGCACGCGCGAGCAGGGCATCGAAGATCAGGTTCAGCGTCTGCCAATCCTTGTGGACCTCGCCGTCCGGCAGTTCGACCAGGTGCACCTGCGGGTGCCGCGTGCCCAGCACTGCCTGCAGGCGCGGCGCGTACAGTGGCGCGACGGTGGTGTTGGTGACGATCATCGCGTCGGCCGAGCGGGGCAGGCCCTCGTAGCTGGCCGGGGCGGCCAGCAGCTCGCTGCCGATGAGGATGTCGTAGCTTCGCTCCGCCAGATCGATGCGGACGCGTTCGATGCCTGAAGAGGTCATGCGCGCAGTGTACGGCGCATGCGTTCAGCTTCTCGGCGGCTCCACCGGCGAACGCGCCAGATGGGCGGGGACGAGGCCCGCCAGCTCCAGCTGCATCAAGATCATGTTGACCAGCGTGTGCACCGAGGGGCGGCCGGTCTCGATGATGAAGTGGCTGCACTCGCGATAGAGCGGGTCTCGCCGTTCGAACAACTCGCGCAGCCGCCCCAGCGGATCGGACACCTGGAGCAGCGGACGCTGCGTATCGTGGCGCAGGCGGCGGAACAGTTCTTCCGGGGTCGATCGCAGGTAGACCACGGTACAGCGGCTGCGCAGGGCTTGGCGATTCGCCTCGCGCAGGCAGGCGCCGCCGCCGGTGGCGATGACCTTGGGATCGGGGGTGGAGGTCAGCTCGCCGATCGCCGATTGCTCGATGTCGCGAAAGCGCTCTTCGCCCTCGCGATCGAAGAATGCCCTGATCGACTCACCCAGGCGGTGTTCGATCAGGGCATCGGAATCGACGAAAGGCCAGTCCAGCCGTCGCGCCAGCTGTCGCCCGACGGTGGACTTGCCGCCGCCGGGCATACCGATCAGGGCGATCGGGGCGGGCACACTTCAGTTCGGGTTCGTGCAGTCCGTCGATGTACCGTAAGGGCTGACGACGAAGGCAGGCGGATTGGACGTGTTGCGGACCGCTGCTGCCTCGACCGGAAGCGGGTCCAGCAGGTAGGTGGCCCGGCCCTCGGTGCCGGCGATCCCCGAGGCCGTCACCGTGATCAGCGCATCGATCCAGGAGCCTCGGTCCTGCGGATAGGTGACCTCCAGCACCACGCTGCCCCGGGCATCGGTTCGCGGCGACAGCAGGCGGACGCTCACGTCAGCTTTGCGCGGCTCTAGCGTGCCGTTCCCGTTGCCGTTGCCGTTGGCTGTGGAATCCTCCGACGCCTCAAGCACACCGTTGCGGTTGGCGTCCTCGTTCTGGCAGATGGCGGAGTCCCCAGAGGGCAGCGCGCCCGCCTTGGCCCAGGCCGTTCCGCCTACGACCCACTGGCCCTTGCGGTACGTCAGCAAGTCGACCGCCGCGACGATGTTCACGTCCTGCTTGGCAGCACCCGACGAGTCCACGACGGTGACGATGAACTGCTTGGTGTAGGTCAGCGTCTCGACGACGATGTTTGCGTTCGTGCCGATCGTGACCGACAGAGGCTCGGAGGTCACCGTCAGGGTCTTGCTGGCGCTGGTAGTGCAGTTCAGCAGGTTCGGATCGGTGTCGCTGGTTCCGTAGCAAGCCCGGACGATCACACCATCCGTCGGGCTGGATCGCGTGCCGGGCACGTAGGCCGTCGTCACGGCGCCGTTCGCGTCCGTGTACAGGATCTGGCCATTGCCACCGGCCGTGAAGCTGCCGCCGACGTTTTGCGGGTCCCCACCCAGGTCGAAGGTCACTCGCACGTTCGGAATAGGCACGTTGTTCGCCGCCAGGAAGAGCGCGCGGATCTCGGCACGGTTGGAAGTACCACCCACCGTGTTGACCGCCACGACGCTCGGCTCGGCCGAAACCGAGGCCGAGGCAATGGCCGTCGTGACGTTGGGCACGGTGCTGGTGCTCTGGACCTGCACGGTCTGCGTGTCCGAATCTCCAGCGCTGGAAGCGGTGATCTGGTACGAACCCGCAGTGGCCGGCGCGGCGTAGTTGAACACGAACTCGCCGTTGGATCCGGTTCGACCGATGGCCTGCGAGGGGGTCAGTCCGGCCGCGGTGACGGTCACCTCCTGGTTGGCCATGGCGTTGCCGGCCTGGTCCACCACGCGGTACTGCACTGTGCCCGACTCGCTCGGCAGCAGGACGGCAGGTGCGAGTACGCCACTGATGTCGGCACCGAAGACCTGCACGTTCGCCGTGCGGCTGATCGAACCCGAGACGGCCGTTACGGTGATCAGACGGTTGGAGCGATTGGAGCCGATCGAAAGCACCGCACCCAACTTGCCACTGGCGTCTGTCTCGGTATCCGATGCAGTGATGACCGCATCGGCGTCTGCGGCAATGGTGAGCGGAACATCCGCCAGCGCATTGCGCGTCGCATCGAGCGCGGTGGCAGTCACTGTGACTGTCGCGGATCCCGTGTTGGCCACTTGCGTTGCGCTGAGGTTCAGCACGATGTCCGCTACGGTCGTCGTTCCCCCACCACCGCCCCCACTCCCAGGATTGAAGGGCGACGAGCCGGCGTCGCTACCGCCGCCGCACGCGTTCAGCAGCGCTGCCGCCGCAAGAATCCAGATAGCCTTGACCAGCTTCATTTCGAAGTCTCTCCCGGGAGAAGAAGGGTTCCGCCGTGGCTCACAGCGCGCCGTTGCGGTCGGTCACGACCTTCGGCGTCAGGAAGATCAGCAGTTCGGTGCGCTCGGACGACTTGGTCGTCGTCTTGAACAGGTGGCCGAGCACGGGGATGTCGCCGAGGAACGGCACCTTCGTCGTGTCGGTGCGATCGGTCTGCTCGAAGATGCCGCCGATGACCACCGTGCCGCCGTTCTCCACCAGCACCTGGGTCTTCACGTGCTTGGTGTCGATGGCGAAGCCCGCCGCGGTGGCCTGACCGACGCTGTCCTTGTTGACGTCGACATCCAGGATGACGCTGCCCTCAGGCGTGATCTGCGGCGTGACCTCGAGCTTCAGGTTGGCCTTGCGGAACTGCAGCGAGGTTGCACCACTCGAGGTGGCCACCTGGTAAGGCAGTTCCGTGCCCTGTTCGATCAGCGCCTTGGTCTGGTCGGAGGTGATCACGCGCGGGCTCGACACCACCTTGCCCCGGCCATCGGCCTCCAATGCCGAGATCTCGAGGTTGAGGAAGCGGTTCGAGTTGGCACCGAACAGCGACAGCGCGAACGTCGCCGGGTTGTACGTGTTCTGGCCAATCGCCGGCAGCGACACGAAGGTCGTGTCGTTGAAGTTCACGTCCGAGACGTCCACCTGCAGCGTCTGCGCACCGATCGCGTTCATGTTCCCGCCCACGGTGACGCGGTTGTTGCCGCCGACGCTCCAGCCGGGCACGCCACCGCGCAGACCGCGCAGATCGGTGGCACCCAGCTTGGCGCCGAGGGAGCGACCGAAGTTGTCGTCGGCGATCACGATGCGCGCTTCGATGAGCACCTGGCGTACCGGGATGTCGATCTTGCCGATCAGCATCTGAATCTCCTCGAGCTTCGAGGGGATGTCGCTGACGAACAGTTGGTTGGTCCGCGATTCGAAGATCACGCTGCCTCGCGGCGACAGGATCTTCGTGCCGGTACCGGCCCCGCTGCTGCTCTGCCCGCTCAGGCCCTTGGCAACCTCTTCGGCCTTGGCATAGTTCAGCTGGAAGGCCTGCGTGCGCAGCGGCTCGAGTTGGGCCACCTGGGACTTCGATTCGAGCTCCGCCTTTTCCTTGGCGGCGAGTTCGTCCTTCGGCGCGACCCAGATCACGTTGCCGGACTTGCGCAGCCCGAGGCCCTTGGCCTGCAGGATGATGTCCA